>CABYVU010000006.1 GCA_902522525.1 uncultured Pelagibacteraceae bacterium
AAAAATTTAGAAAATAAAAATAATCTCGAAAATACATCTGAAGATTACACAAATTTATTAAAAATTAATAAATTGATAGAAAAAAAATTCCAAAATAATTTTAAAGAAATATCAGATAAAACAAATTTTAAAATTAAAGATATAAAATCAAATAAAAATGCAAAAAAAGTTAAATAAAATAGCTTATAGAACTAATAACTATCTTTATAAATATTTTTCTAAACAAAAAAAAACTGAGCTCATCAAACCGATGCTTTATGGTCTTTTACCTGGAGGTAAAAAAGTAAGATCAAAAATACTCTTTGATATTGGATCTATATTTAAGGTGGATAAAAAAAAAATTTTACAAGTTGCAGCTGCAGTTGAATGTATTCATGCTTATTCACTAATACATGATGATTTGCCATGTATGGATAATGACAGTTTAAGAAGAGGAAAATTGACGACACATAAAAAATTTAGCGAGTCAACGGCAATTCTTGCTGGTAATTCTTTACTTACTATTGCATTTCAAATTCTTAGTGAAAAAAAATTATATTTAAATGAACAAAAAAAAATAAAACTAATAAACTTACTCTCTGAAAGTTCAGGACATACAGGAATTGCTGGAGGGCAGTTTTTAGACTTAAGTTATGAAAAAATTAAAAAAACTAAAAAACAAATTATAGATATGCAAATTAAAAAAACTGGAAAGCTATTTAGTTTTTGTTGTGTTGCTCCCATTATAATTTCTGGTAAAACAAAATACCTAAATAAGTTTAATAAAATAGGTAATGAAATTGGATTATTATTTCAAATTGCTGATGACTTAATAGATTTAAGGGGAAAAACATCCAGTGCAGGAAAAAAAACGAAAAAAGATTTAAAAATGGGAAAAGCTACTTTAATAAGTTTACTTGGCACTAATAATACTATTAAATATGCAGATAATTTAAAATTAAAAATATTTAAAAGTTTAAAAATTTTTGGAAAAAAAGGCGACGATTTTAGGGAAACAATAAATTACATTTTAAATAGAACAAAGTGAGCAATAATTATAAATTTCTAAATAATATTAATTTCCCAGATGATGTGAAAAAATTATCACAATCTGATATTAAGATTTTGGCAGATGAAGTTCGACAAGAATTAATTGATGTTGTGTCTGAAACAGGAGGGCATTTAGGTGCTGGGCTAGGAGTTGTAGAATTGACTGTTGCCTTACACTACATATTTAATACTCCTCATGATAAATTAATTTGGGACGTCGGGCATCAAACGTATCCACATAAAATATTAACCGGTAGAAAAAAACAAATAAGAACTCTTAGAAAAGGTGAGGGATTATCGGGTTTTACAAAAAGATCAGAAAGTGAGTATGATCCATTTGGTGCCGCTCACAGCTCAACTTCTATTTCATCTGCATTAGGAATAGCAGTAGCTAATAAGTTATCAAATAAATCAGGTAATGTTATTGCAGTCATAGGTGATGGAGCGATAAGTGCTGGAATGGCTTATGAGGCTATGAATAATGCAGGAGCAAGCAAAACAAAGATGATTGTTGTTTTAAATGACAACGACATGTCGATTGCTAAACCTGTTGGTGCCATGAGAAAATATCTTGCAAAAATTTTATCTGGTAAAATTTATTTCAGCTTTAGAGAAACATTAAAATTAATTATATCTGCTTTTTCAAAAAGATTTAAAAATCAAGCAGGAAAAGCAGAAGATTTTTTAAGATCTGCAGTCACAGGAGGAACATTATTCAATTCTTTGGGATTTTACTATATTGGACCAATAGATGGACATGATATTGACTCAATGGTTTCAGTATTTGATAATGCGAAAAATATTAATTATGATGGACCAATTTTAATCCATGTTAAAACTGAAAAAGGAAAAGGTTATTCTTTTGCTGAAAAATCAGAGGATAAATTTCATGGTGTTTCAAAATTTAATATAAAAACAGGAGAACAAGAAAAATCAAAATCTAATACTCCTTCTTATACAAAAGTATTCGCCAATTCATTAATTAAACATGCGGAAAAAGATAGCAAAGTTGTTGGTATAACTGCTGCTATGCCATCAGGAACAGGAATGGATTTATTTGGAAAAAAATTTCCAGAAAGAATGTTTGATGTTGGGATTGCTGAGCAACATGCGGTTACTTTTGCTGCAGGTATGGCTACCGAAGGGTACAAACCTTATGCTGCAATATATTCAACTTTTCTTCAAAGAGCTTACGATCAAGTCGTTCATGATGTAGCAATACAATCCTTGCCAGTTAGATTTGCAATCGATAGAGCAGGGTTAGTTGGTGCTGATGGCCCAACACACGCTGGATCCTTTGATATAACATACCTTTCAACATTACCAAATTTTGTGGTAATGGCTGCAAGTGATGAAGCAGAGCTTGTAAAAATGATAAATACATCAATGGATATAAACGATAGACCATCAGCTTTTAGATACCCAAGAGGTAATGGTGTGGGAGTTCAATTACCTGAAATAACTGAGAAAATTGAGTTAGGTAAAGCAAAAATAATTAAACAAGGAAAAAAAGTTGCAATCTTAAATTTTGGAGCAAGATTAAAGGAGTGTATTTTGGCATCCGAAAATTTAACAAAAAAAGGAATTGATATCTCAATTATAGATGCAAGATTTGCAAAACCTTTAGATGAAAACCTAATATGGCAAATTGCTACTGAACATGAAGTTTTGATTACAATAGAAGAAGGTTCAATTGGGGGATTTGGATCTCACGTGAGCCAATTTTTAAGTGAAAAAAATTTATTGGACAGTAATCTTAAATTTAGATCAATGATATTACCTGATAGATTTATTGATCATGATAAACCTGAGTTAATGTATAAATTTGCCAATTTAGACTCTATTGGTATTGAAAATAAAATTTTAGATACTTTAAATTCAAAAGTTTTAATTAAAAAATCTAATTAAATTTTATTTTGTGCTGTATTCATTAAATAGTGATCAAGAATTACACAATGCATCATTGCCTCTCCTATTGGCACTGCTCTAATTCCAACACATGGGTCGTGTCTTCCTTTTACAGATATTGTAGTATTCTTTCCAAATCTGTCGATTGTTTTCCTTGATGATAAAATAGATGATGTTGGTTTTACTGCAAATGAAACATTTATTTCTTGTCCAGTAGATATTCCTCCAAGAATTCCTCCTGCATTATTTGATTTAAAACTAGTTTTACCTTTTCTTTGTAAAATTTCATCCGAGTTTTCCTCACCAGTAAACATTGCTGATTTCATTCCTGATCCAATATTTACCCCCTTTACAGCATTAATGCTCATCATCGCAGCTGCTAAATCCATATCTAATTTGGAATATATTGGCGCTCCAAGTCCTAAAGGTACCCCTCTTGCTCTTATCTCAATTATTGCTCCACAAGATGAACCAGCTTTTCTTATGCTGAGTAAATATTTTTCCCAGAGCTTAATTACAGATTTATCAGGACAAAAAAATGGATTTGTAGATATAGTTTTGTCTTTCCATTTGTTTATATCACACCCTAAAATTCCTAATTGTACAACTGCACCGACTGCTTGATATTTAGCACCAATCTTATTTTTCAAAACTACTTTTGCAATTGCCCCTGCTGCAACTCTTGCTGCAGTCTCCCGGGCTGATTGTCTTCCGCCTCCTCTATAGTCCCGAATTCCATACTTTTTAAAATAAGTGTAATCTGCATGTCCTGGTCGAAATTTGTTCTTTATTGTCTCATAATCTCTTGATCTCATGTCTTTGTTATTAATTATTAAAGATATCGGAGTTCCAGTAGTTTTTCCCTCAAAAACACCAGATAAAATATTAATTTTGTCATCCTCTTTTCTTTGTGTTGTGAATTTAGATTGACCTGGTTTTCGTTTATTAAGTTCTTTTTGAATATCACTTTCCTTTATTGGAACATTTGGTGGGCATCCGTCCACAACACACCCAATTGCAGGACCATGAGACTCTCCCCAAGTAGTAAATCTAAATAACTTTCCAAAAGTATTAAATGACATTATCTTACTGTATAAATTATTTTTTTAAAATTATGAACGAAAAAAACTCACTTGGATTAAATCTTTGCTTTAAAGATCATAATAACCCAATAAAACTTTTTGAAGAATGGTTCAATAAAGCAAAAAAAACTGAAATTAATGACCCAAATGCGTTTGCTGTAGGCACTGTTAATAAAAAAGGATTTCCAACAGTCAGAATGGTTCTTCTTAAAGATTTTGATAAAAATGGTTTCGTTTTTTATACAAATTTAAAAAGTGATAAAAGTAAAGCCATTAAAAATTCTTCTAAAATTTCCATGTGTTTTCATTGGAAAAGCCTACAAAGACAAATTAGGGTAATTGGTATTGCATCTAAAGTTTCAAAAAAAGAAGCTGATGATTATTATAAATCAAGAGCATATGGAAGTAGAATCGGTGCGTGGGCTTCACAGCAGAGCAGCATTTTAAAAAAAAGAGACGATTTATATAAATCCATAAAAGAATTTAAAAAAAAATTCCCAAATCAAAAAAAAGTACCACGACCAGAATACTGGTCAGGCTGGAGAATAAAACCTAAAGAAATAGAATTCTGGCTTGATGGTCAAAATCGAATTCATGAAAGATTGAAATACATTAAAAAAACTAAAAGTTGGAAAAAAGTATTGCTAAGCCCTTAGAAATTTCTCTCTATACTAAAAGATGTTAAATTTTTAAGTATGTTTTTTTCATCAGACTCCTCAAAAACACTTAAAGAATTAGAAGCTAAATTTATATAATGCTCTGCTTTTTTATAACACTCTTTAATTATGTTATTTTTTTTTATTAGATTTAGAACATATTCTAAATCTTTCTTTTCACGAATTTGTTTTTCAAATAAAGATTTTAATTTTTCTTTTTCAACATCATCTAATTTTTGATAAAGTAGAATTATAGGTAAAGTTACTTTTCCCTCATAAAAATCATTACCAATGTTTTTTCCAAATAATTTTAATTCAGAATTATAATCTAATGTGTCATCTGCAATTTGAAATGTGAGACCTAGGTTTTTTCCATAAAATTCTAAAGCGTTTTTAAATTTTAAATCTTTTTCTGAAATAATTGCGCCAACTTTAGTGGCTGCTGCAAATAATGATGCAGTCTTTGAGGAAATAATATTAAGATACGTCTCCTCTAACATGTCTATTTCTTTATTGTGTTGCAATTGTAGAACTTCACCTTGAGCAATTTCTGACGATGTGTTAGCCAAAAGTTTAAGTAATTCTAAATTTCCATCTTCAACCATCATTTCAAAACATTTGCTTAAGAGATAATCGCCTACTAAAATTGATGATTGATTTCCCCAGATCTTATTTAAGGTCTTTTTTCCTCTTCTAATTTTAGAGTTATCAATTACATCATCGTGCATTAAAGTTGCTGCATGGATTAATTCAACACATGCAGCCAGATTAACATCTCTTAATCCTTTCTCGTATCCACAAATTTTTGAGCATTGCAACGTTAATAGAGCTCTAAGTCTTTTACCTCCAGTACTTAAATGATATTTTGTCATCTTTTGAACTAACTCAACTTTACTTGCTAATCTGGAATAAATTTTTTCTTCAACTAGAATCAACTTATCTTCAACTGAGTTTTTTAAGTCAGTATAAGAATTATTAATTTGTTTTTTAAGCTGAATTACAGTTCCCATGTTTTAAAACTATTATATACAAATTATTAATATACTTATCAATTGACGCACCTTATTCTTTAATTATAACTAGGGTTTATAATATATTTATAAAACTTATAAAAATTTTAATGTTTTCATTTTTAAAAAAAAAAAAAGTTATTAGCCATCTTAAACTATCTGGCGTTATAGGAAATGTTGGAAAATTTAGACAAGGAATAGATTATTCAAGCCAGGAAGAAATAATTAAAAAAGCTTTCTCACTAAAAAAAGCATTAGTAGTAGCAATTACAATAAACTCACCAGGAGGATCTCCAGTTCAATCACATCTGATATATAAACTTATTAAGGAACAATCAAAAAAAACAAAAAAAAAAGTGATTGTGTTTGCTGAAGATGTGGCTGCTTCCGGTGGATACCTGATCGCTTGTGCTGGTGATGAGATATATGCAAACTCAAGTTCGATAATAGGATCAATTGGCGTTATTTCTGCATCATTCGGATTTAAAAACTTAATAGAAAAAATTGGAGTTCAAAGAAGAGTGTATACAGCAGGAAAGAATAAAAGTACTTTAGACCCTTTTCTTGATGAAAAAGAAGAGGATATAAATCGGTTAAAAAATATTCAATTAGAAATTCATCAGGACTTTATTGATGTCGTTGAGGAGAGTAGAAAGGAAAAACTAAACAAAAATTCTGGTATTGAACTTTTTTCAGGTGAGTTTTGGGCTGGAAAAAAAGCAAAAGAATTAGGTTTAATAGATGGCTTGGGTAATGCAGAACAAATATTAAGAGAAAAATATGGAGATCAAATTGAGATTAAGAAATTTGAAAAAAGTAAAGGGTGGTTGTCAAAAAAATTATCCTCCTCAGAAAATTATACTGATAAAGTAATCAGTTTATTAGAAGAAAGATCAATCTGGCATAGGTATGGTCTATAAAACACAAAAAAAAACTTTATCTTTTCAAGACACAATCTTTAATTTACAAAAGTACTGGTCAAAAAAAGGTTGTGTAATATTACAGCCGTACGATCTAGAGGTAGGAGCTGGAACATTTCATCCAGCAACCACTCTAAGATCGCTTGGTCCAAAACCATGGAAAACTGCATATGTTCAACCATCACGTAGACCGACTGACGGAAGATATGGTGACAACCCCAATAGATTACAACATTACTATCAGTTCCAAGTATTAATTAAACCCTCGCCAAAAGAAATAAAAAAGATGTATTTAAATAGCCTGTCATCAATAGGTATTAATTATGAGGAGCACGATATAAGATTTGTTGAAGATGACTGGGAAAGTCCTACTCTTGGAGCAGCAGGCCTTGGATGGGAAGTTTGGTGTGATGGTATGGAAGTAACGCAATTTACCTACTTTCAACAAATGGCTGGAGTTGAATGTAAACCTGTATCTGTCGAAATTACATATGGATTAGAGAGATTGAGTATGTTTATTCAAAACAAAAAAAGTGTTTTTGACTTAATTTGGAATGATGAAGGAATAACTTACAAAGATGTTTTTCATAAGTCAGAAAAAGAATTTTCAGCATATAATTTTGAATACGCCAACACTGATAATTTATTTAAAATATTTGAAATGCTTGAAGAGGAGACAAAATTGTTAGTTGAAAAAAAAATTTCACTTCCAGCATACGATCAATGTTTAAAATGTAGCCATGTGTTTAATATTCTAGATGCTAGAGGGGTGATTAGTGTAGCACAAAGGGCTGAATATATTGCAAGAATAAGGGAACTAACTAAATCAATTGGGAAAGTTTGGATTGAAAGCCAAAGTTAATGTCAGAATTATTTGTAGAGCTATTTAGTGAGGAAATTCCTGCAAAGCTTCAGATAAATGCAAGGAATGAGTTAAAAAAAAATATTAAAAATTTTTTTATTGAAAACCAAATTAAATTTAATGAAAATTTCAATGTTTATTCAACACCAAATAGACTAGTTCTACATATTAATAAAATCGCTAGTGAAATTAAACTCAACTCAGAGGAAATAAGAGGTCCAAATGTTAATGCTCCCGATAAAGCTTTAGAGGGATTTATTAGATCAAACAATACAACATTAGAAAAAATTTTTAAAAAAAGTACTGAGAAAGGTGAATTCTACTTTTTTAAAAAAGAGTCTAGAAAAATAAAAGTTTCAGATTTATTAGAAAAAAATTTAAGTGAAATCTTAACAAAGATAACTTGGAATAAATCTATGAAATGGGCAAATTATGATCTTTACTGGGGAAGACCTCTTAAATCCATTTTAGCAATATTTAATAAAAAACCTCTTAATTTTGTTTTTAACCACATAAATAGCTCCAACAAGACTTTTACAGATAAATCACTAGAAGAAGGTTTAAAAATTTTTAACGACTTTGATTCGTATATAAAGTTTTTTAAACAAAAAGGTATTTTAATTGATCAAGATTTAAGAAAAAAAATAATAAGATTAATGAAATAATTAATAAAAAAAATTTAAAAATCGAACAGAATGAAAGGCTTATAGATGAAATAGTAAATATAGTTGAAAAACCAGCAGTAATTATCTGTGATTTTGACAAAAAATTTTTGAATGTACCTAGTGAAATATTGATTACGACTATGCAGAGTCATCAAAAATATTTACCAACTTTTGATAAAAAAAATAATCTTACAAATAATTTTTTTGTAGTTTCAGATATAAAAGACACTAAAGGTTTTGTTAAATTAGGAAATGAGAGAGTGATTGAGGCAAGATTAAGCGATGCTGAGTTTTTTTGGGAAAAAAATAAAACTCAAAATTTAGTTAAACAAGTAGATAAATTGAAAAATATAAATTATTTTAAAGGTTTAGGATCCTACTTTGACAAAATTCAACGAATGAGAAAGTTATCATCATTAATTTCTGATGATTTTTTAATTAGTAAAGATAAAATTGAAATAGCTTCATCAATTTGTAAAGTTGATTTAATGTCTGATCTTGTCGGAGAATTTCCAGAACTCCAAGGTATTGTTGGTGGTCACTTTGCAAAGTTTCAAGGGTTTGATAAAGAAGTTTGTCTTGCTGTATCTGAACAATATTTGCCTAATGGCATGGAAAGCAAATTACCAAAAAAAATGTACAGTGTTGCTTTATCTCTAAGTGATAAACTAGATTCATTAGTAGGTTTTTTTGGAATAAATCTGAAACCTACTAGTTCAAAAGACCCATATGCCATAAGAAGAATGGCTATAAGTCTTGTAAGATTAGTTGTTGAAAATGAAATAAAAATCAAATTAAAAGATTTAATTGTTTACACTTGTTCAGCATATAGAGATCAGGGCCATGATTTTGATACCAAAAAGATACAAAACGAATTAAGCGATTTCATAATTGAGAGATTAAAAAATTATTTAAAAGAAAAAAAAATAAGACAAGATATAATTGAAAGCTCAACATTTTTGCTTGGATTGGATGACTTACTAAAGGCTTATAAAAAATCTTTATGTTTAAATAAAAATATTAAAAAAGAAATCGGTTTTGAAACTATCGCAGTATACAAAAGATCTTCAAATATATTAAATAATGAAGAAAAAATATCTATCGAAACTCTTGGTTTTGCAGATCCAGGCTTATTTAAAAATGATTATGAGAAAAAATTATATAAAAAAATAAATGATATAAGAAAATATTTTTTGAGTATTGGAAAAGATGAAAATTACGAGGAAAGTCTAAAAATTTTATCAAGCATTAAGAACGAGGTAAACGATTTTTTCGATAATGTTATTGTTAACGACGAAGATATAATAATTAAAAAAAATAGATTAGAATTATTAAATATGTTGTGTAAAACTTTTGATAACTATTTTAATTTTTCAAAAATAGAAGTCTAGTATGAAAAAAATTGTATTTAATTTTAAATCAAATGAAATAAAAAAAATTAAACTACCAAAAAATATTCTTGGTGGTAAAGGTGCAAACCTTTCTGAAATGGGAAGAATGGGGCTACCTGTACCCCCTGGTTTTACAATATCTACTGATGTATGTAATTTGTTTTACAAGAATAAAAAAAAATTAAATAAAAAAATACTTAATGAAATAAATAAAGAATTAAAATTTATTGAAAAAGACTCAGGAAAAAAATTTGGAGATATAAAAAATCCTCTCCTAGTTTCTGTAAGATCTGGAGCTAGGGTTTCTATGCCTGGCATGATGGATACAATTTTAAATCTAGGCCTAAATGATAATACTGTAATAGCACTTGCAAAAAAAACTTCAAATTTAAGGTTTGCAAATGATAGTTATAGACGTTTTATTCAAATGTACTCCAACGTTGTGTTGGGGATCGAAGCCTATCACTTTGAGGATATAATTGAGAACTATAAGTTAACAAAAGGAGTATTGCTAGACACAGAATTAGACGGGTATGACTGGGAAGCTTTAATCAAAGATTTTAAAAACACTGTAAAAGAAAAAACAAAAAAAGATTTTCCTCAAAATGTTAAAGAACAACTGGTGGGAGCTATAAGTGCTGTATTTTTATCTTGGGAAAGTAACAGAGCAAAAGTCTACAGAAAATTAAATCAAATACCGTCCCATTGGGGTACAGCAGTTAATGTACAATCAATGGTTTTTGGAAATATGGGAAATGATTGTGCAACTGGTGTAGTATTTACTAGAAATCCATCAGATGGATCAAAAAATATTTATGGAGAATATTTAATAAATGCACAAGGAGAGGATGTAGTTGCTGGAACCAGAACACCCCAACATATTACAAAAAAAGCCAGAGTTGAGTCAAAAGAAACTCTTAAGTCAATGGAAGAGACAATGCCAGAGACATACAAGCAACTTAAAAATATTTTAAATAAGTTAGAAAAACATTACAAAGATATGCAGGACGTGGAGTTTACTGTTGAAAATAAAAAACTTTGGATGCTTCAAACTCGCTCTGGAAAACGAACAGCTAAGTCTGCTGTTAAAATAGCTGTAGATATGGTTAAAGAAAAGTTGATTACCAAAAAAGATGCAATATTGCGAATTGAACCAAGTTCTTTAGACACTTTGCTTCATCCAACTTTAGATGAAAAAGTAAACTTAGAAGTAATTGGCTTAGGCCTGCCAGCATCACCTGGTGCTGCTAGTGGAAAAGTTGTTTTCACGTCTGAGGAGGCTGAAAGACTGAATAGTATGATGCAAAGTACAATATTAGTTCGTGTAGAAACTTCACCAGAAGATATACATGGTATGCATGCAGCAAAAGGAATACTGACATCAAGAGGAGGTATGACAAGTCATGCTGCAGTAGTTGCCAGAGGAATGGGACGACCATGTGTTTCTGGATCTAGTGAAATAGAAATTGATTATGAAAACAAATTATTCAAAACAAAAAATAAAGTAATTAAAGAGGGAGAACTAATTACAATTGATGGTTCAACAGGCAGAATAATTATTGGAGAAGTAAAAACAGTTAAACCAGAAATATCAGGTGATTTTTCAAAAATAATGAGTTGGTCTGATGATTTTAGAAAATTAAAAATTAGAACTAATTCCGAGACTCCATTAGATAGTAAAACTGCTAGAGAATTTGGTGCAGAAGGCATTGGTTTGTGTAGAACCGAACATATGTTTTTTGACGAAGAAAGAATTTTATCAGTAAGAGAAATGATATTATCAAAAACAATTGAAGATCGATCTAATGCACTCAAAAAGCTATTGCCGCATCAAAAAAAAGATTTTATTGAAATATTTAAAATAATGAGAGGTTTACCAGTAACAGTAAGGTTGCTTGACCCACCACTTCATGAATTTTTGCCAAAAAGTAATAATGAAATTAATGATGTTGCAGTTTCACTAAATATTCCTGCTAAAGAACTTGAAGTTAGAATTTCCGAACTTCATGAACAAAACCCAATGTTGGGTCATAGAGGTTGTAGATTAGCAATATCATTTCCTGAAATTTATGAGATGCAGTGCAGAGCAATTTTTGAAGCTTTAGTAGAATGTAAAAAGCAAAAAATACAATCAACTATGCCAGAAATAATGATCCCTTTAGTTTCAACAGAAGCGGAAATAAAAATCATGAAAGAACTGGTCATAAGAGTGGCAAAAAAAGTTCAGGATGAAAATAAAACTAAAATTGATTTTTTAGTTGGAACAATGATTGAATTACCAAGAGCAGCAATCAAGGCAAAAGAAATTGCCAAGCATGCTGAATTTTTTAGTTTTGGTACTAATGATTTAACCCAAACTACATTCGGAATTAGCAGAGATGATAGTGGTAAATTTTTAAATGATTATATTGAAAACAAAATTTTTGATATAGATCCTTTTATATCAATTGATGATGGAGTTGGAGATTTAATAAAAATTGCAACTGAGAAAGGTAGAAAACAAAATAAAAAAATTAAACTTGGAATTTGTGGAGAACACGGTGGAGATCCTAAGAGTATTGAATTCTGTGCAAAAACTGGGTTAGATTATGTATCCTGCTCTCCTTACAGAGTACCAGTTGCAAGACTAGCAGCTGCCCAAGCTCAACTTAAAAAGAATTAAATTTCTAATTTTAAATCTAAAGCTTGAACACTATGAGTTAATTCACCTACTGATATTCTATCAACATTTGTCGCAGCTAAATTTTTTACATTTTTTAAAGTTACTCCTCCAGAGGCCTCAGTCTCATATTTCCCTTTTGCATACTTAACAGCTGTCCTAAGATTTTTCGGACTCATATTATCAAATAATACTGTATTGAAGTTAAGTCCATTAATTCTTTTAAATTGTTTCAGAGTATCAACTTCGACAGTAATTTTTCTTTTTTTTTTATTTTTGATTGCTCTTTTTACGATTTCTTCAAATTCCTTTGATGATGCTAGATGATTGTCTTTAATTAAAAATTCATCACTTAAATTAAATCTGTGGTTAGTCCCACCTCCTAGTTTTACAGCATATTTTTGAATTACTCTTAGATTTGGAATTGTTTTTCTAGTACAACAAATTTTAGTTTTATTGCCCACCTTTTTTACAAATTTATTGGTTTTAGTTGCAATGCCTGAGATATGAGAGAGAAAATTTAGAGCAACTCGTTCCCCAATTAATATATTTTTAATTTCACCTTCAATCAGTGCAACTATAGAACCTTTATTAACTTTTGATCCCTCTTTTTTTTTTATTTGAAATTTGATATTTCTGTCTAATAAATAAAAAGTTTGTCTAGCAAATTCTAATCCACCTATAATACCTTTCTCATTGCTTATAATGCTAGCCTTTGAGATAGAGCTTTTATTTAATAAATTTGACGTAATATCTCCTAAAGGATAAAGATCTTCATTAAGAGCTAACTTACAGGTGGATCTGATAAAATTTTTACTTAATTGAATTTTTGACACAGAATTTATCTGCCTATTTCAGTCATTCTCTCTACTGATTTCCTTGCTCTCTCAATTGTTTCATGGTCTATTATTAATTCGTTGGTTTCATTTTGTAAACAATCAAGTATTTTTGGAAGTGTAATTCTTTTCATGTGAGGGCATAAGTTACAAGGTCTAATAAATTCTACATTAGGATTATCAATTTGAACATTATCACTCATTGAGCATTCTGTAACCATCATAACTTTTTCAGGTTGATTATCTTTTACATATTTGATCATACCACTTGTAGAGCCTGCAAAATCACTGGCTTTTATTACATCAGGAGGACATTCGGGATGAGCAATAATTTTAATTCCAGGATTATTTTTACGTATTTCATTAATCTCTTCATCATTAAATTGTTCATGAACCTCGCAAGTCCCTTTCCATGAAATAATTTCTACATCAGTCTGAGAAGCAACATATTTTGCTAAATAATCATCTGGTAAGAAAATTACTTTTTTTACACCTAAAGAATTTACAATTTTTACAGCATTTGCAGACGTGCAACAAACATCTGTTTCGGCCTTAACATCTGCAGAAGTATTAACGTATGAAACTACAGGAACACCAGGATATTGATCTTTTAATTTTCGAACATCGTTGCCAGTGATTGACGAAGATAACGAACAACCAGCTTTTGTATCTGGTAATAAAACTTTCTTTTTTGGACTCATTAATTTTGCAGTTTCAGCCATAAAATGAACACCACACATTACAATTATATCAGCTTTTGTTTTTGCAGCCTCGATGGCTAAAGCTAAAGAGTCAGCAGAAAAATCTGATATGCCATGGTATATTTCTGGAGTTTGATAATTATGTGCAAGTATCACTGCATTTTTTTCTTTTTTTAATTTATTTATTTCATAGATGTAAGGAGCATGAACAGCCCATTCAATATCAGGAATATTTTTTGACACTTTCTGGTAAATTGAATTTGTGGCTTTTTTTATTTCTGGTGTAAATTCCATACTAAAAACTTATCAACTTGAAATGGAATTGTCATTCATTTAATCTGACGCACAAATTGCGGTCATGCTGAAATTGGTAGACAGGCACGGTTGAGGGCCGTGTGGGCCTAGCCCATGAGAGTTCAAGTCTCTCTGACCGCACCAATTTAAAATAATTTACTAATTATTTGACAAAATCATTATCGTACCAGAAGTTTCAAGATAACAGATGAATTTATTAATTCCTTTAATATAGACAATATCTCTCACTCTTTCTCCTAATTGAATTATTTCATGACTTTCTATTTTTGAAAATTTGTCATTAAAATCAAGAAAATGGATTGATAAATCACCCTCCTCAAGAATAGATCCCATTGCTGCAACAAAAAAACTATTACTTAAACTTGGGCTAAATTGATCAGGAATTTTGACAACTTCACTTATTGCGATACTAGGAGTATAATACTTAATTGGTTCTTCAAACCCATATTTAATATGGCTTTTGTGAAGCGGAGCTTTAGATTTTTGGTTGAATTTATTATCATAATGATAACCATATGACGAAATTGGCCACCCAAAATTTTTTATATTTTCACTATCAGGGTTTAAATTTATATTTATCTCATCTCCTCCATTTGGTCCATGTTCTGTTGAAATAATATAGTCCTCTTTAATGTCATAATAAATTCCTTGTGGGTTTCTGTGGCCCATTGAAATAATTTTCCATTCCTTTGAATTTTTATCAATAGAAATTATTTTTCCAAAAACTGAGTCGGTGTTTTGAGCCAAATCTCTGTATCTGTATTCTCCCATTGTATAAAGAATTAAATTATCTTTAAAATCTGTTATCCTTCCTCCAGAGTGAAACCAGTTAAATTCACCATATTCATTTTCTTTATTTACACATTCACTAGGAACAAAAAATTTCTCAAAATTTAGAAAATCAAAATTTATTTTTGCCTTTAATATAGATGTATTAAAACAATCTTTCTTTACTTCATTATGGAAAGAGATAAATAATTCTTCATCAATAATTTTTAAATCTTTAATACTTTTTCCAATTATTGTTGTTGAATATTGATCATCATTTGCGTTATTAAATATATCAGTAAAAATAACTTCCTTTATATTACTTTTAATTTTTTTAAGATTTAATTTCTCACTATTTAATTGTTTAATATCAAAAAACATAAACATACCATCTCCAGTGGTAAGAAATATTTTTTCTTTATACTGATCAAGATATCCAGTTGCCCGCGCACCTTGATGTTTCCCATTAAATAAATAACTACTTACAAATTTTTCGACTCTTAATTTTAGTGATGTATTTTTATATATTTTGTCTTTTTCTATTTTTACAAATTCAATATTTGTTTTTGTAAAATAATCATTCTTTATATAATCATTGAAATAATTATTAAGTTTATAATCCAAAATTTTGATTGTAGAATTTTTTATATCAATTATTTTTTTTTGATTTTCTATTACTTTTTCTTTGTTTTTAAGTTCTGCATGAACAAAAAAAGTTTTTTTTAAAAAGGTCTTTACATTGATAGGTATCAAATTTGTTATTTTAGATAGCTCATCCTTTTCTCCTCGAACAATACTTAAACTTCCAATAATTATGAATATAATAAAAACTAAAAAAATTAATGGAAAAAAATATTTTTTTTTAATCATTTAAAGCAAAATTTTCATATTATTTAATTATCAACATACTCAGGGGCGTTCTGTTGCCAGGTGCCCCAAAACCCCGTAACTTAATCAATAAATTGATTAAGCTGCAAGTGCGTAACTTTCGTTAGCATTTATAAATTAGCCCATTACGGTGGTACAATACCGAACGAAAGAATAACTTTTAGACACCCGTCGATCCTAATTCACCCCCATAATTTTTTTGGTGGAGGTGGTGGGTACTGCCCCCACGTCCGTAATGGTTATTGCGAAATTCGTTTATCGTCATAGTTGGTAAAACAACAACATATTATACGATAAATATTTTAATACTTATATAAATTTTTTTTGAATATTAAAAATTATAATTTCTTAAGAAAATATTTATACAATATTTTAAATGTTTCTAACTGATATATAAATGCTGAATTTTTTCCAAATAATTTGTGTGATGTATGTGGCGAGACATAATCACATAGCACTGGAACTTCTTTAATACTCAAATTCATAATTTTACTATAAATAATGACCTCAAAACTTAATAAATAGTTATCTGATAGTTTATCAAAATTTATATTATTGAAAAATTTTTTGCTATAGACCTTAAATCCCTGATGAAAATCTGTAATTGGTATTTTTAATAATATTCTCTCAATTGTGCTTAGTATAAAATTTGGTACCATTCTAATTACTGGATAACCGAGTTTTATATTTTCTTTAAAGCACTTAAATCTAGAACCACATATTAAGTCTGGACTTTCTTTGTATATCAAATTTATTGCATCAATTGTTGCATTAGGATGAAATTGAGCACCATCACCATGTATCTCAACTGCATAATCTGCATTATACTTCTTAAAAGATACATCGAGTGCATTTTTTACATTGCCACCATATCCATTCTTATATTTATTTTTATAAAATTTTAAATTTAGATCAAAGGCTGATTTTTCAGAGTCATCTGATGAACTATCATCTGATACAAATACTTCATCTATACAATTAGGTATTTTTTCATAAGCTGACTTTAGAAGTTTTGAATTATTTTTGTTTAATATAAAACCTACTATTTTCATTAATTAAAAATTATCTAGATCATTTAGTATTATTTTAATATCGTTAGCAAATTTCATTTTAAATATTTTTGTAAATTTTTGATTTGATGAAAAAAAACTATAACCTGATTTTCCTAATTTTTTTTTAATTTTTACTTTTTTTAAATTTGATATTTTATTCGCAATTTGTTTAACTGTCATATTTATACTGTTCAAATTATATATCCCATAATTGTGTTTTTTCGTAAGCAAAATTAGCTCTATTGATTTACAAAAATCTCCAATGAAAAGAATTGATTTTCTTGATTTCTCTGAAACAGTAAAAATTTTATTATATTTTTTTGAGTCAAAAAACATTCTATTTATAATTAATCTTTTATCTTGAATAGGTGATCTTCCTGATACTGTACCTAATCTTAGAATGTAGTATTTGATTAAATTTTTTTCTATATATTTTTCAATAAATCTTTTTGAAATATCGTAAAGATTTAAAAGATTTTTATCTTTTATTTTTTGACTTTCAAATCCTGGTTTTTTTAAATTATTATACACTGCAGTAGTACTTATAAAAATTGGAACTACTTTTGACGATTTAATCTTTATCAATAAATCTAACAAATCAGTAATATTATTTTTTATAGCACCAATTTTGTCATCTAAACACTGATTAGTTGATGAGTGTGCTGCTAAAATTATTACATAATCAAATTTCTTTAAAAATTTTATTTCAAGTTTGTTATAATTTAATTTTTTTGTAATTGTTTTATGTAAGTTTAGTTTTAAATCAATATTTGTAATATTGATTTTATTTTTATTTATTAAGTATTCGCAAAGTCTTGACCCCACATAACCAGACCCACCGATGATTAGAACATTAATTTTTTTTTTCATAAAAAAGTTTTCTTATAATATTCAAAAAAAATAAAATATGTATAATAATACCAGAGTACATCATTCTTGATTGCTCATGCCCTGTAGCTAGGTGACTAACCACTAAAATATAAGAATATATTGTTAAAATTATTAAATATGATTTTTTTAATTCAGAATTCTCTTTTGATAAAAAGATTAAATAGATGAAAAACAAATAAACAGAAATCATGTAAGCAAATATTAAGGCTTGTCTAGTTAGTTTGTGATTTGGATTTTTATAAATATTTTCTAAGTGTTGATAATATTTATCCCAACCTAATGGTTTGGGATGTGCGAAGTCAAAAGCAAATTTTCCGTGAGATGCAAGGAATGCATTCAATCTACCAAGCATATATTCCCTAGGATTTTTTAATATTCTTTTAATAGTTTCTGTCAAACATTTTTGCGATTTGTAAATTATACCTACATAATTATATTTACTTTTTTCACCAACCAAGGATGGGTGAGAAAATTTTCTTTCATAAATTTTTTCATACATTCTAAGATTATAGATACTTTCCTCTGAATAGATTTTATTTGGATCAGGTAAATCACATGTCGTTTTCCAGTCTAAAAATGTTGTTGATAATTGATGCCCAGCCCAACTGCCAACTGTAAAACTGTTAAAGACTATTTTATTTTTAATAAATGGTAAAAAACTTAAAAACAAAATTACAATAAATGAAAAAAAATTTTTTTTATTTGTTTTTATTTTTAAAAATCTAAGAAAAATAAAAATAAATAAAATTAACAAAGGTTGAAATGCGCTCCAAATTAAAGAAAGTAAAAATATAATTAAATACAGATTTGTTTCATATTTCAATTCTTTTGTTCTGCACAACTTTATTATAAAATATGAAGAAATTACAATTAATGTACAAATTGTATGTTGGTATGAAAATATTTTTTCCCAAAATAAAATACTCGGATTAAAGATTAGAAATAAATAAAGAAAAATTTTGATTTTATTATTATTTATATTAATTTCTTGACTGATTAAGATTGAAAATTTAATTATAATTAGAGTAAGTGCTACTTGATAAATTTCAAAAAAATAATTTATTAATTTTTCGTTCCCATTAAATATTTTTGTTAACAATCCAATATAAAGATTCCATCCTAATGGTTGGGAGTGTAGGTAAAATATAGATTTAGTCAAATCATATTGAAGAAGTGTTTTATCTAAAAGATGAAAACCATAAGATATTCCAAATAATTCAATTTCTAAAATTTGAATTATAATTCTAGAGAGAATCAGTGTAATTATTGAAAAAAAAAAAAAACTATTTTTAATAGTTAACATAGACACAATAATAAACTTTCAGTTTTTATATAGTAAAAAATTGAGAACATATTTAATTTCAACTAATACGTTACTTTGTAATTAAGTGGTTTTTTCAATAAATTTATATATATAGTTTTTTGATATCACTATATTTATTTTAATGAAATTAACAAAAGAACAATTACTTGAAATAAAAGAACAACAATCTCAACAGAATATTACAAAAAGAGTTACTGTTCAGCATTTAGAGAAAATTTTGTATGACGCTATTCCAGCACTTGATCATGGATTTGTAAGAGTTATTGATTATATGGGAGACGACAGTTCAATTGTTCAATCTGCACGAGTCTCGTATGGAAAGGGAACAAAAAAAGTATCAACAGATAGTGGATTAATAAAATATTTAATGCGTCATTGGCATAGCACCCCATTTGAAATGTGTGAAATTAAATATCATGTAAAATTACCAATATTTATAGCGAGACAATGGATTAGACATCGTACAGCAAACGTAAATGAATACTCTGCAAGATATTCAATTTTAGATAAAGAGTTTTATTTACCTGATCCACAAAATCTAGCAGCTCAATCAATCTCAAACAGACAAGGTAGAGGCGATATGATTGAGGGTGAGCAAGCAAAAGAAGTTTTAGAGCTTTTGAAAAATGATGCAGAAAGAACTTATTCTAATTATGAAACTATGCTTAATCAAAAATTTGATGGATCTACAATTGATGAAAATAAGAAAGGATTAGCCAGGGAGTTAGCTAGAATGAATTTAACTTTAAATACCTATACCCAGTGGTATTGGAAAACAGACCTATTAAATTTAATGAATTTTTTAAGATTACGTGCAGATCATCATGCTCAATATGAAATTAGAGTTTACGCAGATATAATGTTAGATACTTTAAAGAGATGGGTTCCAATTACATATGATGCATTTATGGATTATAGAGTAGGAGGTACTGAAGTATCTGCTAAAGGAAAAATGATCATTCAAAAATTATTGAAAGGTGAAGAAATAGATTTAGAACAATCTGGTCTTTCAAAAAGAGAGTGGAATGAACTTATGGAAGCTTTTGAAATTACAGATAAGATTGTTTGATTTCCTCAGCAAATTTTAAATAAATTTTTGTAATTTCATGATCTGGGTCTTTTTCGACTATTGGAATTCCCATATCCCCATATTTGCCAACATCAGGGTTTATTGGTATTTGTCCTAAAAATTTCTTCTCGAATTCTTGAGCGGTTCTCTCAACACCATTCTCCCCAAAAATTGCATATTTTTTTCCATCATCTCCAATAAAGTGACTCATATTGTCAATTAATCCAATAATATTTACTTTTAATTTTTCAAACATTCTAATTCCTCTCTTTACATCTTGGAGTGCTATCTCCTGAGGAGTTGATACTATGATTGCACCATCTACACTAATCTCTTGTGCAAAAGTTAATTGTGTATCACCAGTACCTGGAGGCATATCAACAATAATGAAGTCTAAATCTTTCCAACCAACTTTTTGAGTAAAGGTTTTAATAGCACTTGTCACCATTGGTCCTCTCCAGATCATTGGCGTTTGTTCATCTGTTAAAAAACCAATGGACATACATTGAATATCATACTTTACAATTGGTTTTAAAGTTTGACCGTCGCTATCTGGCTTTTCATTTATAGAAAATAGTTTTGGCAAAGATGGGCCGTAAATATCAGCATCTAAAATTCCAACATTACATCCAACTTTTTTTAACGCTAAAGCTAAATTTGTGGCAAAAGTAGATTTCCCAACACCACCTTTTGCACTAGATATTGCGATTGTAAATTTAGTGCCTGGAATAGGGTTTCTTTTGAAGGTTTTTGGCTCAGTTTTTGCCTTCATTGTGTCACTAAGACCTACTTTTTTATCGTTCATAAAAATACACTTACCTTGTTTTTGAATATAAAGACACTATATAGATTGTCATAATGACGATTTACAAAAATCAAAGTCCGTGGGGAAGCCCTCCAGGTGGAGGAGGAAGTGGAAATGGTGGTGGTTTCAGAAGAGGCCCAACTCCCCCCAACTTAGATGAGGCAATTAAAAAATTACAGGACACCATAAATAAATTTACTGGAAGTGGTACAGGCGGTAAAAAACCAATTATACTTGGGTTGATAATTTTAGTTGTAATTTGGGCATTAAGTGGTTTGTACAGAGTTTTACCTGATGAGCAAGGTGTAGTTCTTAGGTTTGGAAAATTTGTAAATACTACTCAACCAGGATTAAATTATCATCTGCCATTCCCAATTGAAAGTGTGCTAACCCCTAAAGTTACAAAAGTAAACAGAATGGATATTGGTTTTAGATCTGAAAGAGATAGTGGATTTGGTCAAGGTGGAGGAGTAGCTGACGTTCCAGAAGAAAGTTTAATGTTAACTGGTGATGAAAATATAGTTAATATTGATTTTTCAGTATTTTGGGTAATTAAAGACGCTGGTAACTTTTTATTTAAAATTCAGGACCCAGAAGGTACGGTTAAAGCTGCTGCAGAAACTGCGATGAGAGAAGTAATAGCAAGATCAGATATTCAACCAATTCTTACTGAAGGAAGAGCAGTTATTGAAAGAGATACACAAGAAATTATTCAAGGAATACTTGATGAATACGAAAGTGGTGTACAAATTACACAAGTCCAAACGCAAAAAGCTGACCCACCAGACCAAGTTATTGATGCTTTTAGAGATGTACAAGCTGCAAGGGCTGATATGGAAAGATCGAAAAACGAAGCAGAAGCATATGCGAATGACGTTATACCAAGAGCTCGAGGTGAAGCTGCAAAAATTTTACAAGCTGCTGAAGCTTATAAAAAAGAAGTTGTTGCAAAGGCAGAAGGTGAAGCTAGTAGATTTTTATCAATTTACACTGAGTACGCGAAAGCCAAAGAGGTGACTCAAGAAAGAATGTATTTGGAGACAATGGAGCAGGTTCTTGCTGATATTAATAAAATTATAATTGATAAAGACTCAGGGTCTGGAGTTGTGCCATATCTTCCTTTACAAGAATTAAAATCAGGGACAAACTAATGAAAGCTGGAAAATTTATATTACCGATAATTATTTTAATAGGAGCAACTTTATTCTTTTCAATATTTATAGTTAAAGAGGTAAACCAAGCTATAGTTCTACAATTTGGTGACCCTAAAAGAATTATTCTAAAGCCAGGTTTAAACTTTAAGCTACCTTTTATACAAAATGTAGTATTTTTAGATAAAAGAGTTTTAAATTTAGATACTCCACCTGAAGAAGTAATTGCATCTGATCAAAAACGTCTAATAGTTGATGCATTTGCACGATTTCAAATAATTGATCCATTGAAATTTTATATTTCTGTAGGAAATGAAAGAGTTGCAAGGTCAAGATTAGCAACGATTATTAATTCAAGAATAAGAAATGTATTAGGTCAACAAAAATTACAAACATTATTATCCGAAGATAGATCAAAGCAAATGGCTTTAATCCAACAAGGTGTTAATAATGAAGCTGAAAATTTTGGTATTAAGATAGTTGATGTAAGAATTAAAAGAGCCGACCTCCCTCAAGCAAATAGTGATGCAATTTTTAGAAGAATGCAAACTGAAAGGGAGAGAGAAGCTAAAGAGTTTAGAGCAAAGGGTGCTGAAATGGCAGTTACTATTACATCAACTGCAGATAAAGAGGTTACAGTTATTCTAGCCGATGCGCAGAAAAAATCTGAGATTATGAAGGGGGAAGGTGATGGTCTTAAAAATAAAATTTTTGCAGACGCATTTGGACAGGACCCTGAGTTTTTCGGATTTTATAGGGCAATGCAAGCTTACCAAAATGCTTTAATCGGTGGAGAAACATCAATGATATTATCTCCAGATAGTGAATTTTTTAAGTTTTTTGGAAATAAAGATAAATAATAATTTTAGTTAACATGAAAGAATTGATCATAGCATTTGGTCTCTTCTTATTTATTGAAGGTATTTTATATGCCTTATTTCCATCAAAAATGAAAAATATGTTAAAAAAACTTGATGCAATAGCTGATAAGCAATTAAGAGTAGGTGGGTTAGTATTTGTAATTTTAGGATTTATAATTATTTGGTATTTAAAGAAATGAAATATTTTTTAAAGGGTTTATTAATATTAATAATTTCAATAAATTATTTTACAATTTCTAAAGCTCAGGAAATTCCGTCATCATTTGCAGATTTAGCAGAGAGATTAATGCCTTCAGTTGTAAATATTTCTACAACTACAACTGTTACAACTAGATCAAACCCTTTGCCATTTGAATTTCCTCCAGGCTCACCATTTGAAGATATGTTTGGTTCTCCTCAACAAAGACAAACTAGTGCGCTAGGATCAGGTTTTATAATTGATGAAGATGGTATTGTAATAACAAACAATCATGTTATTCAAGGAGCATCAGATATATTTGTTAGAGTTAACGGAGATGAAAATTATAAAGCTGAGGTACTCGGCGCTGATGCAGGCATGGACATTGCTGTATTAAAAATAGATTCTAAAGAAAAATTTAAACCAGTAAAATTTGGAAACTCAGATAAATCTAGAATTGGTGATTGGGTTATTGCAATAGGTAATCCTTTTGGTCTTGGAGGCACAGTAACAGCAGGAATAATTTCTGCAAGAAATAGAAGTATAGGGTTATCAAGATATGAAGATTATATTCAAACTGATGCTTCAATAAATCAAGGAAATTCAGGAGGCCCACTATTTAATATGAACGGAGATGTTATTGGAATAAATACAGCTATACTTGGACAGTCTGGATCAATTGGAATAGGATTTGCTATTCCGTCTAATAGTGCACAAAAAGTTATTGATCAATTAATTGAATTTGGAGAAACAAAAAGAGGATGGCTTGGAGTTAGAATTCAGGTGGTAGATCAAGCAATAGCAGATGCAGAAAAGTTAGATAAACCTAGAGGTGCACTGGTTGCTAGTGTTGCCGATAATAGTCCATCAGATAAAGGAGGGATTAAACCTGGTGATATAATCTTAGATTTTGACGGAAAACCAATTAATGAAATGAAAGAACTACCCAAAATTGTTGCCGAAACGGATGTTGGAAAAAAAGTAATTGTTAAAGTTTGGAGAAATAAAAGAGAAATTACAAAAGAAATAGTTCTTGGAAGGTTAGAAACATCTGAGGACTTTAAAGCACAAAAACCTGTAATTGAAAAACCAAAGGTGAAGAGAATTGAAGGTTTAAAAATTGATGTTCGTTTATTAAGTAAAGATGATATTGAGACAAGAAACCTTCCAAACAGTACAAGTGGAGTAGTAATTACAAAAATAGATAAAGATAGTCCAATTAATTATCTACAAGTAAACAATGTTATTGTTGAGGCTAATAGAAAAAAAATTAATACAATAGGTGATCTTGATAATGTGGTAAAATTGAAATTAAGAAGTGATGAAAAAAACTTACTGATTGCAATATATAATAACCAAAATCAAAGAACATATGTTGGTGTTAAATTAAAATAATAAATGGACCTTAAGTCCAAAATAATATTAATTTCAGGTCCCACGGCATCAGGCAAATCTAAGATTGCATTAAAAATTGCTAAAAAATTAAATGGGGAAATTATAAACGCGGATAGTATGCAGGTTTATAAAGAACTGAAGGTATTAACTGCTAGACCTTCGAAAATCGATTTAAAAAAAATAGAACATCATTTATATGGTTTCAGATCTGTTAAAAAAGATTTTTCATCTGGTGAATGGTTAAAATTAGCAAAAAAAAATATAAAAAAAATTAGAGATAAAAATAAAATACCAGTTTTAGTTGGAGGCACCGGTCTCTATTTTAAGGCCCTGACTGAAGGCTTGGTTAAAATTCCAAAAATACCAATTCCTATTCGTAATAAAATAAGACGAATGCAAAATAGTTTAGGTCAAAAAAAATTTTATTCAAAACTTTTAAAAAATGACTCATCAGTAAAAAACAGGATTGATTCTACTGATGTTCAAAGATCTATTAGAGCTTATGAAGTTATTTTATTTACAAAGAAATCAATTTTTGAATGGTACAAGCAAACAAAGCCATCTTTTCCAAATGATCAATTTATTAAAATTTATATTGATTATCCCAGAGATGAACTAATCAGCAAAATTTCTAAAAGAGTAGATCAAATGATGAAAAATGGGGCCATTCAAGAAGTTAAGGATTTTTTAAAGCTTAATTTGAAGAGTGATAGTAACATCTTCAAAGTTATAGGAATAAGAGAGATTAAAGAATTTATTGATAAAAAAACTTCTTTGAACGATTTAAAACAAAATATTGTTATAAAAACTAGACAATACGCCAAAAGACAGAGAACTTGGTCTAGAGGTCAAATGAGTGGTTGGCAAAAACTTGATGCCGAGGCTCTTTCAAAATTTATAAATAAATTATAATTTATCCTCACAATAACTTGACCAATGAGTACAACTTCAGCTAGATTGGCTGAATGTCAAAATTATATTCAGGAGCTGAGATAGTATTTAAATGTTTAGAAGACCAAAATGTTAGTCACATTTTTGGTTATCCTGGTGGAGCAGTTCTTCCAATTTATGATGAATTAAAAAATTTTAATTCTGTAAAACATATTTTAGTAAGGCATGAACAAGGTGCAGGACACGCTGCTGAAGGTTATGCAAGATCAACTGGAAAACCAGGTGTATTATTAGTTACTTCTGGCCCTGGAGCAACGAATGCTGTTACTGCCTTAACAGATGCTTACATGGACTCTGTACCGTTAGTTTGCATCACAGGACAAGTTCCAACACATTTAATTGGTACTGATGCATTTCAAGAATGTGATACAACCGGAATTACTAGACCTTGTACTAAACATAACTGGTTAGTCAAAGATGTTAATGACTTAGCTAAAATAATACATAAGGCTTTTGAAGTAGCAACTACAGGTAGACCAGGACCAGTTCTAGTTGATATACCTAAAGATATTCAATTTCAAAAAGCAAAATATAAACTTTATACAAAACCAAAAAAATTAAATGGTAAATCCCATGATAATTTTTCACAAAAAAATATTGACGACTTAATTGAATTAATAAGTAAATCAAGAAGACCAATTTTTTATACTGGAGGTGGAGTAATAAATTCAGGAGCTAAAGCAAGTGATCTTTTAAGAGAGCTTGTATATGCAACAGGTTTTCCAATAACTTCTACATTACAGGGTTTGGGTTGTTTCCCTGCTGATGATAATCAATTTTTAGGAATGTTAGGTATGCATGGTACCTATGAAGCAAACAATGCTATGTATAGTTGTGACTTAATGATAAACGTTGGCGCAAGGTTTGACGATAGAATTACTGGTAAAATTGATGAGTTCTCTCCTAAATCTAAAAAAGTTCATATTGATATAGATCCATCATCTATAAATAAAAATGTAAAAGTAGACCTCGCAATTGTTGGAGACATTAAATCAGTTTTAACTACAACACTAAAAACTTTTAAAAAATCAAAAAAGAATTTCTCTAAATCAAATAAACATCAAATATCTAATTGGTGGGAACAAATTCAGAAGTGGAGATCTAAAAGATCATTAGATTATATTGGTAGTGAAGAGACAATAAAACCACAGTATGCAATCGAAAGGCTATACGAGCTAACTAAAGATAAAGATACATATATCACAACTGAAGTAGGTCAACATCAAATGTGGGCTGCTCAACACTATAAGTTCAATAAACCAAATAGATGGATGACCTCTGGAGGTCTTGGCACTATGGGATATGGCTTACCTGCAGCTGTTGGAGTTCAGATTGCACATCCAAAAAAATTAGTTATTGATATTGCTGGAGAAGCATCTGTTTTGATGACTATGCAAGAAATGTCTACAGCAGTACAATATAATCTACCTATAAAAATATTTATTTTAAATAATGAATACATGGGGATGGTAAGACAGTGGCAGGAATTACTTCATGATAAAAATTATTCAGAAAGTTATACCGCTGCATTGCCAGATTTTGTTAAAATGGCCGAGGCTTATGGTTGTGTCGGTATAAGAGCAAAAACACCTGAGGAATTAGATGATAAGATCATTGAAATGTTAAACTCAGATCGACCAGTTATATTTGATTGCCTTGTAGATAAACAAGAAAACTGTTTTCCGATGATACCTTCCGGAAAACCTCATAATCAAATGTTACTTGGTCCTAAAGATCAAAAAGAAAAAAAGATTACTGGAAAGGGCAGAACACTCGTTTAATGGCTAACTCAAAATCAGCATATAGTTTTGCAGGAAAAAAGCAGAAACCTGATACACATATTATAGTTGTATGGGTAGATAATGAAGCTGGAGTTTTAGCTCGTGTAGTTGGTTTGTTTTCGGGAAGAGGCTACAATATAGAGTCTCTTGCAGTAGCTGAGGTTGATCAGAAGCAAAATATTTCAAGAATAACAATTGTAACTACGGGTACACCTCAAGTAATAGATCAGATTAAACTTCAATTAAAAAAATTAGTTCCAGTTCATAAAGTAGCAGATTTTAAGAGAGAAGATAAAAATGTTATTTTTAAAGAAATGGCATTGTTTAAGTTTGTTGCAAACAACGGTAAATTAAATAAGGCTTTTAAAGCTTGTAAAAATTATAACCCAGTAATATTAGATAAAACAAATAAATCAAATGTTATACAAATTACAGCTTTAAGAAGAGAAATAGACAGTATGTCAAAAAATTTAAAAAAATTTGGTTTAGTGAGTGTTTCAAGAACAGGCGCAGTTGCTATGACAAGAGGGTCAGAGATATTTAAATAACTTATAAATTAAAGGAGAGAAATTATGAAGATGTTTTATGAACAAGATACTGATGTGAACTTAATTAAAGATAAAAAAATTGCAATTTTTGGATATGGAAGTCAAGGACATGCTCATGCTCTTAATTTAAGAGATAGTGGAGTTAAAGAAGTTGTTGTTGCTTTAAGAGAAGGATCTTCAAGTATTGAAAAAGCAGAGTCCAAAGGTTTAAAAGTTATGAATTTATCTGATGCAGCAGAATGGGCAGACGTTGTAATGATCTTAACTCCAGATGAATTACAGGCATCAATATATAAAAATCATATAGAGCAACGTGTCAAGGAAGGAACATCAATTGCATTTGCTCATGGACTAAATGTTCATTATGATCTTATAAAAGCTAGAAAAGACCTAGATGTATTTATGGTGGCACCAAAAGGTCCGGGCCACTTAGTAAGAAGCGAATATGAAAAAGGAGGAGGAGTGCCTTGTTTATTTGCTGTTCATCAAGATGGTTCTGGAAAAGCAAGAGATTTGGCAATGTCGTATGCATCTGCTGTTGGAGGAGGAAGATCTGGAATTATTGAAACCACTTTTAAAGATGAAGTAGAGACAGATCTATTTGGAGAACAGACAGTATTATGTGGCGGACTTGTTGAATTAATTAAAAATGGATATGAAACTTTAGTTGAAGCTGGATACGAACCAGAAATGGCTTATTTTGAAACTGTACACGAAGTTAAACTGATTGTTGATTTGATTTATGAAGGTGGAATTGCAAATATGAACTACTCTATTTCAAACACTGCTGAGTACGGCGAGTACCAATCAGGCCCAAGAATAATAAAAAAAGATGAAACCAAACAAAGAATGAAAGAAGTTCTGGCAGAAATTCAATCCGGTAAATTTACAAAAGAATGGATGGAAGAATGTAAAAATGGCCAAAAAAATTTTCTTGCAACTAGAGCAAAACTGGCTGAGCACTCAGTTGAAAAAGTTGGCGCGGAACTTCGAGCTATGATGCCTTGGATTTCTAAAAAGAAACTAGTAGATAGCGATAAGAAATAGATTAATTATTGTTTTATTAGGTCTAAAAAGGCATTTTATTTTGCAATCTGAGCGTGAGCATGTATGATACTTGGGCTTAAAATAATATAATGACTGATAAAAATAGAGTTTATATCTTTGATACTACTATGCGAGATGGAGAGCAATCTCCAGGCGCATCAATGAGTTTAGAGGAAAAAATTCAAATTGCTAGAGTTTTTGATGAACTTGGAATAGATATTATTGAGGCTGGGTTTCCAATTGCATCTCCTGGAGATTTTGAAGCTGTAACTGAGGTAAGCAAAATATTAAAGAAATCAATACCTGCAGGTTTAGCAAGACATTCAAAAAAAGATATTGATAGATGTTATGAGGCTCTTAAACACGCTTCAAGATTTAGAATTCATACTTTTATTTCCACAAGTCCTTTACACATGAAACATAAGCTGAATAAATCACCAGAAGAAGTTTATGAAGCCATAAAACAAAATGTAACTTATGCTAGAAATTTTACAGATGATGTTGAGTGGTCTTGTGAAGATGGCACGAGAACAGATATGGATTATATGTGTAAAACTGTTGAGCTTGCAATTAAATGTGGTGCTAAAACGATAAATATCCCTGATACTGTTGGATATACAATACCATCCGAATTTACAAAAATAATTGAAACCTTATTAAATAAAGTCCCAAACATAGATAAAGCAATTCTCTCAACACATTGCCATAATGATTTAGGATTAGCAGTTGCTAACTCTTTGGCAGGTGTTCAAGCTGGAGCTAGACAGATTGAATGTACGATAAATGGTCTAGGAGAAAGAGCAGGTAATGCAGCTTTAGAGGAAGTTGTTATGGCCATGAAAACAAGACCTGATTTAATGCCATATGAAACTGGAATTGAAACTACTCTTTTAAGTAAAGCATCTAAGATAGTATCAAATGCTACAGGTTTTCCAGTTCAATATAATAAAGCTATAGTTGGAAAAAATGCTTTTGCTCATGAAGCAGGAATTCATCAAGATGGAATGTTAAAAAATAGACAAACTTATGAAATTATGACTCCAGAAAGTGTCGGAGTTCAACAAACATCATTGGTAATGGGAAAACACTCAGGAAGACATGCATTTAAAGATAAATTAACTAGTTTAGGATATCCTGATCTTACTGATGATATAGTGGATAATGCATTTGCTAAATTTAAAATCTTAGCCGACAAAAAGAAACATGTTTATGACGAAGATATAATTGCTCTAATTGATGATAGTTTAATCATAGATAATAAAGTGAATGCAATTAATCTAAAATCTCTAAAAGTATTTGCTGGAACTGGAGAACCTCAAAGAGCTGAAATGACATTGGATGTTTTTGGTGAGATTAAAAAAGCACATGAAACTGGTGATGGTCCAGTAGATGCAATTTTTAAATGTATAAAAAAACTTTACCCACATGAGGTAAACTTGCAACTTTACCAAGTTCACGCAGTTACAGAGGGAACAGATGCTCAAGCTACAGTAAGTGTTAAAATTGAAGAGAATGGTAAAACAACTGTAGGACAAGCTGCAGATACTGACACTTTAGTTGCATCTGCAAATGCTTATATAAACTCACTTAATAAAATGATTATAAAAAGAGATAAAACAGCACCAGGACAAAATTTAGAAAATCAAAATTATGAAAATCAAAAAATGAAAGGCATCTAAAAATGGCAATGTTTCAAAACTTAAAAAAACTATGGAGCCAAGATATGGCGATAGATCTTGGTACAGCAAACACTCTTGTGGTGTTAAAGGGTAAAGGAGTGGTTTTAAATGAGCCATCGGTAGTTGCAGTAGTTGAAAATAAGGGAAAAAAATCAGTTTTAGCAGTTGGAGACGAGGCGAAAACTATGCTTGGAAGAACTCCTGGAAATATTCAAGCTATAAGACCATTACGAGATGGGGTTATCGCAGATTTTATTGTAACTGAAGAAATGATTAAACACTTTATAAAAAAAGTTCACAAAAAAACATTAGCCAATCCAAGAATTTTAATTTGTGTGCCTACTGGCTCTACTCCAGTTGAAAGAAAAGCTATTCAAGATAGTGCTCTTGCAGCTGGAGCTCGTAAGGTAAATCTAATTGAGGAACCAATTGCAGCAGCTGTAGGAGCAGGACTTCCAATCTCAGAGGCTACAGGCTCAATGGTTGTCGACATAGGTGGTGGTACAACAGAGATTGCCGTTTTATCTTTGGGCGGTGTAGTTTATTCTGAATCTTTAAGGGTAGCTGGAGACGCAATGGATAATGCCTTAAAGGAATACATGAGAGAAGAGTACAATTTAATGATAGGTGATAGTACAGCTGAAAAAATCAAAAAAGATGTAGGTACCGCTATACCAACAAATAATAATACATATGCAGTCAAAGGAAGAGACCTAAGATCTGGAACTCCTAAGGAAGTAAATATTTCAGAAGAAGATACTGCAGAAGCATTAAATCCAATTTTAAAAGATATTGTATCTGCGATTAAAAAAGCATTAGAGAACACCCCACCAGAATTATCGGCTGATTTAGTTGATATGGGACTTACAATGACAGGAGGTGGTTCACTTTTAAATAATATAGACAAGAGATTTTCTAAAGAAACAGGTCTCCCAGTGAATATTGCTGATGATCCTTTGTCATGTGTTGCAATTGGAACTGGTAAAGCTTTAGACCAAGAGGAAACTTTTTCATCAGTCTTATCTGAGTATTAATCAAAATGTCTAGAGAAATGGGCAGAGACGATTTGGTTATATCTGCTCGTTCAATTTTTTTAAATAAAGGTAATAGACGAAAATTTTCTCTTTGGACTTTAATTGTAGTATCTATAATTGTTCTATCATTAGAATACTTTAAAACAGGACCTATTAATCAGTTTAGATCAGTAGCCAAAGATGCTGTTTTTAAAACTTCATATATTATATCATTACCATTTTTATCTTTAAAAAATGCTTATTACGGTGTTAGTGATCTTTTAAAAATACATGAAGAAAATCAACAACTTAAGATTATTGATTTAAATATTGAGGAGTTAAAACTTGAAAATCAATTTTTAAAAGAAGAAAATTTAAGGCTTTATGCACTGATTGAAGAAAAAAACCTTTTTTCAGATAGTTATCATTTAACTAAAGTTTTACTAGATCAGAGGAGCCCATATTTACGATCAATTGTGATTAATAAAGGTTTCAAACATGATATTAAAATAGGCTCAGGTGTGAGAAGTGGATCATATTTTATAGGTAAGGTAGTTGAAGTTAATTACTTAACTTCGAGAGTTTTATTAATAAATGATCTTAATAGTAAGATACCAGTAATAATTGAACCTAATGGAACCATGGCAATAGTTTCAGGGAATGGAAGTAAATTTAATGGTGATATTGAGTATCTGCCTGAAAAAAACCAAGTCGAAGAGGGTCATATTGTTTATACTTCAGGAGCTGATGGGATAATTTCCTCTGGAATACCCATAGGCAAAATAACTATTATAAATAACAAAAAATATGTGAAATTTTTTGCAGATTTTGATCAAATTAAATTTGTTAAGGTTTATTTTAAAAAGTGAGTTTATTTGCCAACAGAATTTATTCTAAGACAATTACAAGTTTACCCACTTTAATTTTATTTTTAGTCGTAATTTTAGGTTTTAATATTAATATTATTTATAAAAATTATGATTTTATCATAAACTTTAGCTACATAATTGTATTCTTCTGGAGTTTAAAAAAACCAGAACATCTAGGTTATGGATTAGTTTTTTTTGCAGGTATTGTAAATGATGTAGTTCAAAGTTTGCCAATTGGAATATCTTCCCTAGATTATTTATTATTATCTGCGATTGCAATATTTATAAGAAATAGAACAATCATATACAATTTAATTTATGATTGGATATCATTTTTCATAGCAATTTTAATTGTAGGATCATTAAATTATATTATATTAATAACAATATTTAAAATTCCAATTGTCTATGAAAGTTTAATATTGGGTTTATTCGTTACATTTTTAATTTACCCTATATTTTTCAAAATATTTGTTTGGATAGATAATATGGTGCTTGTTAAAAAGAATGATAAAAAAAACAGATAATTTAAATAAAAATAAAATTATAAGTAGGAGACTTTTTGTTTTGGTTGCTGCAAAAATTGGGTTACTTGGGATTATTACTTCAAGATTATATAATCTACAAATTTCTGAAAAGCAAAAATATGAAGTTTTATCTGACAAAAATAGAATTAGAGAATGGAAAACTCCACCTCAAAGAGGAATAATAACTGATTATTTTAATAATGTTATTGCAGATAATCAAAGAGTTTATCAAGTTCATTTATCTTTAGAAGAAGTTTCCAATTTTAATAATTCAATTTTTAAACTTAAAAATATTATTAGTCTTAAAGAGGATGAAATAAAAAAAATATTTGATAAGAAAGAAAAATCTAAAGCGTGGGATACTTTAATAATTTCTGAAAATTTATCATGGAACGAATTTTCTAAATTAAATTTGTATTTGCATGAATTGGATGGAGCGAAGCCAGTTTTGTCTACCTCAAGATATTACCCTTATTCTAATGATTTAGTACATGTTGTTGGTTATGTTGGTGATGCAACAACTCAAGATATTCAAAATAAAAAAAAAATAGAGGAAAACTTTGTACCAGGTTTAAAAGTTGGAAAAATTGGTATTGAAAATTCAAAAGATACTGACTTAATAGGAAATCATGGAACTAAAATATATGAAGTAAATGCATCAGGAAAAAAAATAAGAGAAATTAGTTATAATAAAGAAACTCAAGGTGAAAATTTAAGAACTACCATAGACCTTGAAATTCAGCAATTGGCTCAAGAGTTACTAAAAAATCAGGCAGGTTCAATATGCGTTATGGATATATACACAGGTGAGGTAATTGCCATGGCATCGTCCCCAACCTACGATCCAAATAAGTTTACTCATGGAATAAGCACTAAAGATTGGAATGAAATTAAAAATAATAGATTAAGACCTTTACTAAATAAATCATTAGCTGGATTATATTCCCCTGGATCTACTATAAAACCCTTGGTTGCACTAGCTGCACTAGAATATGGGATAATAGACACAAAGTTTAAAGTAAACTGTAAAGGCCATGATCATCCATATGAATTGTATGGAGAAAGATATCATTGTTGGAAAAAAAATGGCCATGGATGGATGAGTATGAGAAATGCCATTAAACAGTCATGTGATATTTATTTTTATGAAGTTGCAAGGCTTTTAGGCGTAGACAAGCTCTCATTCATTGCAAAAAGATATGGCCTGGGTTCAAAAGTTTTAGATGATTTTTTTTCGGAAGAAAAAAAAGGAATTGTCCCCTCAACGAAATGGAAAAAACAAGTTTTAGAAGAGTCTTGGTATCTTGGTGAAACTATAATTACTGGAATAGGACAGGGTTATATTCAGGCTACTCCACTTCAACTATGTTTGATGACAGCTCAATTGGCTAATGGAGGCTTCAAAATTAAGCCAAATTTAATTTATGATAAAGAAATAGATTTAGATATTATTAAATCAAAAATTGAAAGCGAAAAAAATAAATCTGTAAGTCAAAATATTTTAAAAGATCAGGAATTTAAATACTATGAAAGACTTTACAGAAATTCCAATAATTTAAAGTTAGTTCTAGATGCAATGTATGGGTCAACCAATGAACAGTTTGGAACTTCCTTTAGATCTAGACACAAAGAAGATAAATACATGTTTGCTGGAAAAACTGGAACTTCACAAGTTAAAAGAATTACTGATCAAGATAGAGAGCTTGATTTAGACCTTGAAGAGATAGAGTATAAAAGTAGAGATCATGCTTTATTTATTGCATTTGCGCCTTATGATAAACCAAGATATTCCCTTAGTGTTTTGATAGAGCATGGAGGATCTGGTAGTAAAGCAGCCGCCCCACTAGCAAACAAATTAATAAAGAAAATTTTAGATAGACATGAACTAAGAGAAAAAATTAGAAAAGATTTAAAAAATATTGCATGATTCTATCAACTTCACTAAATTCTACTAACTATTCATTTATTGATAAACTGAAAGCTGTCGATTACTTTTTAATAATAATTGTTGCCATAATAGGTTCAATGAGTGTTTTTTCGATTTATTCTACAGAAAGTGGGAACTTTTCTTTTTATACGAAAAATCATCTAACCAGATTTCTAGTTTTTTTTTCTATGTTTTTAGTTCTGTCATTTGTAAGAATTTCATTCTGGTATAGACAGGCATATTTTTTTTATATTCTAGGAATACTACTTCTATTACTCGTAGTTTTCTTTGGAATTTCATCATCAGGATCTAAACGATGGATAAATCTTTTCATAATGAACCTTCAGCCTTCAGAACTAATGAAAATTGCAGTAATAGTTTGTTTTGCAAGATATTACCATCGTACTCAAAGCTCAGATATTCAAAGTTATAAATATTTATTACAACCAATTATACTTTTGTTGATACCTTGCTATTTAGTTATAACTCAACCTGATTTAGGAACAGCAATTTTAATAGCAGGAAGTGGGTTAGCTATTATTTGGTTAGCAGGACTTAATTTAAAATATTTTATATATTCAGGATTAATATTATTAGTCTCATTACCTTTTGTAATTTCAATTTTAAAACCATATCAAAAATCAAGAATATTAACTTTTTTTAATCCAGACAGAGACCCTTTGGGTGCAGGTTATCAAATAATTCAATCTAAAATAGCAATTGGTTCAGGAGGATTGTTAGGCAAAGGTTTCTTGCAAGGTACACAAAGTTATCTAGAATTCTTACCTGAAAAACACACTGACTTTATTTTTACTCTTTTTTCTGAAGAATTTGGCTTTGTTGGTTCAATGGTTCTAATTTTATTATATGCTTTATTAATTTTCAGAATAATAAGGATTGGCTTTTCTTGTAGATCATTTTTTGCAAAACTATACTGTTTTGGTTTTGCATCTGCTTTATTCTTTTATATTTTTGTAAATATAGCTATGGTAGTTGGGTTGTTGCCAATAGTTGGAGCACCACTTCCTATCATGTCATACGGTGGATCATCTATGTTATCAATAATGTTTGGTTTAGGTATCGTAATGAGCTGCAAAATTTATAGTCGAGATCCGATCGGCAATTAAGATATTGTAAACCGTTATCCACCGCGATCAAATAACATCTATTATAATCTATCCCACCAACTATATTTTCCTTGTGTCTGAAAAAATTTTTAAAGTTGGTATTATAGGAGCGGGAATTCAAGGAGTATGCAATGCTCTTTTTCTTCAAAAAAAAGGCTATCAAGTAATCTTGTTTGATAGAGATGAGCCTGGAAATGCTGCCTCTTATGGAAATGCAGGTCATTTTTCTCCTTATGCATCAGTCCCTTTAAACAGACCAGATATTGTAAGCGATGTTCCATCAATGCTTATAAGTTCAAGAGGACCTTTGGCACTTAAATGGAATTATCTTCCAAAAATGATTCCTTGGTTTTCAAAATTTTTAATGAATTGTACTAATGATAAAATGATGCATACAGCAAAAAATATGCATCAAATTTTGGATCAATCATTACTGGCATATGACGAACTATTTGAAGAGATAGATTTAGAGGGTTTGGTTGAAAATAATGGAATTTTATATGTCTGGAATGAAAAAAATTTAAAAAGTAGAGAGCTAGAAATAAAAATTAGAAATGATCTAGGTGTTAAGCAACAAATAGTGAATAAAAAAGAAATACATGATTTAGAACCTAACTTAAAACCATTTTACCATGGCGGTGTTTTTTACGATTATGCTAGACATGCAAGAAACCCAAAAAAAATACTAGTTAAGTTGTTTCAAAATTTTATTAATAAGGGTGGAAAATTTCTAAAACTTAATATTCAAGATCTAAATTTTGATGAGGAAAAACCTGTTTTAAGATCAGAAACTCAAAGATTTGTTTTTGATAAGTTGGTTATAGCTTGTGGTGCTTTTTCAAAAAAACTTACTGATAAACTTCATGAAAATATTCCTTTAGATACAGAAAGAGGGTATCATGTTCATTTTAAAGATTTTGACCATTTAATATCTAGACCAGTAGTTTATTCCAATAGAGGATTTGGAATGTCACCAATGGACCAAGGGCTAAGAGTAGTTGGAACTGTGGAGTTTGGTGGTCTAGAAAATGCTTTATCAAAATCTAGGATCAAAAACTTAATTTTAAATGCAAAGGATATGCTTGATGGCTTGCCTGAGCATAAAGATGAGTGGTTAGGGTTTAGACCTACACTGCCAGATTTTTTACCAATAATTGGACCATCAAAAAATTATAAAAATGTATTTTACTCATTTGGTCATCATCATTTAGGATGGACTTTAGGTGCAATTTCTGGAAAAATAGTATCTTGTATGATTGCAAATGAAAATACTAATATGGATTTAAAACCTTACAGTTCAGTTAGATTTGCTTAAAAAAGTTAAATAGTGTGGAAATTAAACTTGAGGATAAATATAAATTAAGTAAAGGAACTAGATTTTTAACTGGTGCTCAAGCTCTAGTTAGAGTTCCAATTGTTCAATCTAGAAGAGACAAACAACAAAATATTAATACTGCATGTTATATATCTGGTTATAGGGGCTCACCTCTTGGTGGTTATGATCAACAAATAATAAAAAATAAAAAATATTTGAATGAAAATAATATTTTCTTTCAACCTGGAATTAATGAGGAACTTGCTGCAACTTCTTTATGGGGTACACAACAAGTAAATCTTAGAAAAAAAGATAAATATGATGGTGTATTTGGCATTTGGTATGGTAAAGGGCCAGGCGTCGATAGAGCAGGAGATGCTTTAAAGCATGTAAACTTAGCAGGAACCTCGAAGTTTGGTGGTGTTATAGCTCTTATGGGAGATGATCACATCTGCGAGTCATCTACAACTTCACACCAAAGTGAATTTGCGATGATCGATGCAATGATACCTTTTTTAAACCCAAGTGGTGTTCAAGAAATATTAGATTATGGAATCATAGGAATTGAATTATCTAGAAAAAGTGGTTGTTGGGTTGGTATTAAGTGTGTTCATGACAATGTCAGTTCAGGCGCAACAGTAGATTTAAATGAAAACAGAGTTGTTCTTAAAGATATTTCTGATGAAAATTATCCATCTGATGGATTAAATATCAGATTGAAAGATACAGCTCAAGAAAAAGAATATCGTTTGCATTACCATAAATTAAAATACGTTAAAGAATATTGTAAATTAAATAATTTAAATAAATTAATTTTTGAATCGGAAAAACCTAGAATTGGAATAATTAGTACAGGAAAATCTTTCTTAGACACCAAGTTAGGACTTGAAAAAATAGGAATAAATAAAGAAGTGGCAAATAAAATAGGAATTAAATTTCTTAAAATTGCTATGCCATGGCCATTAGAAGAAACAGTAATTGAAAAATTTGCAGAAAATTTGGATAAGATCATTGTAGTTGAGGAAAAAAGATCAATTATTGAGACACAAGTAAAAGAAATTTTATTTAATAAAAACCTAAAAGTAAAAGTAATTGGAAAAAAGGATGAGAATAGTAACGATCTGTTTGTTTCGTCTGGAGCTTTAGACCCGGGAGAGATTGGCTTAAAAATTTATGAAAAAATAAAATATCTAAAATTACCTGAGGATGTGACTAATTTTTCAATGCAATTGAAATCTTTAACTAAGTCAACAAATTCAAATATTTCTTTAAAAAGAATCCCACATTTTTGTTCAGGTTGCCCTCATAATACCTCTACCAGAATTCCTGAGGGAAGTAGAGCAATAACGGGTATTAGTTGTGCTTATCTAGTCGAACATATGGAAAGAGATAACGAGGGTTTTTCACAAATGGGATCTGAGGGAGCTACTTGGGTAGGAGAGTCAGTTTTTAGTAATACTGACCATGTTTTTCAAAATATGGGAGATGGAACTTATATTCACTCCGGAATTCTCTCAATTAGACACGCGGTTGCAGCAAAAACTAAAATGACATTTAAGATATTATACAATGATGCTGTCGCCTTAACTGGTGGACAAGCATTAGATGGCTTACCAACTGTTGCCCAAATGTCTAAACAGCTTGAAGCTGAAGGAGTTAAAGAAATAGCAATAATTACAGACGAAATTAAAAAGTATGATGACACCGGAGGTTTTGCCAAAAATTCAAAAGTTTATGATAGAAAGAATATTATAGATGTTCAAATTGAATTAAGCAAAATTAATGGAACGACTGTCATAATTTATGATCAGACTTGTGCAGCTGAAAAAAGAAGAAGAAGAAAAAAAAGGTATTTTAGAAGAGCCCAAGAAAAAAATATTCATAAATAAGGACCTATGTGAAGGATGTGGAGATTGTGGAATACAATCAAATTGTGTTTCAATTGCTCCTGTTGAAACTGAGTTTGGAAGAAAAAGACAAATTGATCAATCATCATGCAATAAAGATTACACATGTGTGGATGGATTTTGTCCAAGCTTTGTAAGTCTTGAGGGAGAGATAAGAATTAAAAAAAATTATGATGAAAATCTTATAAATAAAATAAATTCAAAAATCGAAGAGCCAATACTACCTGAAATAAATAAATCTTATGGAATAATGATTGCTGGTATAGGTGGAACTGGCGTTGTTACTATTGGAGCAGTGCTTGCAACAGCTGCCCAAATAGATGGTAGAGGATCTGGTGTTCTTGATATGACTGGACTAGCCCAAAAAGGTGGAGCTGTTAAAAGCTTTTTAAGAATTTTTGAAAAACCAGAGGATGTTGGGGCAATCAGATTATCCTATGGGGATACAAACTTACTCTTAGGATTTGATCTACTAGTATCAAATGATTTAGAAATAATAAAAACTTTGGATAAAAAAATTTCAAAACTAATAATTAATACAGATGAAGTAATGCCAGGAGATTTTACGCGTGACAAAGATTTTTATTTACCATTCGAGGAAATGCGAAACAATTTAATTAATATTGCAGGATTAGATAATATTAAATTTATATCATCAAATAAAATTACATCTAAGATCTTAGGAAATTCAATATTATCGAATATGTTTAATGTTGGGGTTGCATATCAATCAGGCCTGATACCAATTTCAGCTTCATCAATTGAAAAAGCAATTGAATTAAACGGCGCTAGTGTCAAAGATAATATCGATGCATTCCGATTTGGTCGACATTATGAAAATTTAAAAGAAGAAGTAATTAATATAGTAAAAGATGAACCAGAAATATTAGAGGGATTTGACGCGAAATATCAGAATAGATTTAAATTTTTAGAAGACTATCAAAATAAAAAATATGCTCAAAATTATGAAGAATTGGTGAGTTATGCAAAAAAAGTTGATAAAGAAGTTGGAAACGGAAGTCAATTTTCCACAGCAGTATTAAAAAATTACTTTAAATTAATGGCTTACAAAGATGAATATGAAGTATCAAGATTAATGACAAATAAAAAATTCTCAGATGATATAAATAAAAACTTTGAGGGTAACTTTAGTTACAACTTTTATTTAGCTCCACCAATCTTCAGTAAAAAAAGTAAAGTAGATGGTAAATTACTAAAGATTAAATTTGGTGGATGGTTGTTTAATGTATTTAAATTAATCTCAAAATTTAAATTTTTAAGAGGTACAAAATTTGATCCATTTGGTTATTTAAATGAGAGAAAAAAAGAGAGAGAATTAATTAGAAATTACAAACAAACTATCGTTGATATTGGATCAAAAATAAATAAATCAAACTATGAAACAGCTGTCAAAATAGCATCAATACCTGATCAAATAAGAGGATTTGGACACGTCAAAGAAAAGAATATAAAAGAAGCTATAAATAATAGAACAGATTTACTTAATTCTTTTCATGAAAACTCTTAGTCCAATATATCTAGCCTCTCTATACTTGGTGTTAGCTTGTTTATTTTGGGCTGGTAATTTTATAGTCGGTAAAGCAGCAAGTATTATTGATATACCTCCAATATCATTAAATTTTTATAGATGGTTTTTAGCTTGGTTAGTTTTACTCCCATTTACTTACAAGGAATTATTAAGTAAGAAAAAAATTATATTGGACAATATTTTCTTATTTTCAATTTTAGGAATATTGGCTGTGAGTGTATTTAATTCTGCACTTTTTTATTCTTTGAGACATACCCAAGTAATAACTGGAGTGCTAATGATATCTACAGTCCCAGTTATGATAATATTATTTTCATTTTTACTTAAAATTGAGAGAACAAATTTCTTTCAAATAACCGGTGTATTTCTCTCACTTATAGGTGTTTTATTTATAACAACTAAAGCAAATTTAAATAATCTATTAAATTTATCTTTTAATAAGGGAGATATTTTTGCATTGATTGCCATGTTTGCTTGGTCACTATATTCAACTCTCTTAAAAAAAAAAGAATTTAATTTATCTCCAATTTCCCTATTACAAGTCGTTATAACTTTTGGAGTTATTTTTTTAATTCCTATGTATTTTATTGACTACAGTTTAGGAAGCACAATCAAATTACAATCTTCTTTTTATTTAGTTTTATTTTATGTTGTTTTTTTTCCTGGTTTAATCTCGTTTTTATTTTGGATAAAGGGTGTAAAATTAATTGGTGCAAATAGATCTGGAGTTTTTTTACATTTGATGCCCATACTAGGCGCTATAATGGCTATGATAATTTTCAATGAGAAAATATTATTTTATCATTTCTTAGGTGCAATTTTTATTATTGCTGGTATTACAATCTCGAATAAAAAAACTCAAAATGCTTAAAGTTGCTATTTTAGACGATTACCAAAACATTGCTCAAGAATTTATTGATTTGAAAAATCTTTCATCAAAATTTGATATTGAGATTTTCAGTGAACCTTTTGAAAACGAGGACGACGCCATAGAAAAATTAAAAGAATTTGAAGCTCTGCTTATTATGAGAGAAAGAACGTCAATTACTTCAAATATTATTAAAAGTTTAAAAAAACTAAAATACATTTCTACAAGCGGAATGAGAAATAAAGCCATAGATCTTGAAGCAACAAAAAAAGCTAAAATTATTGTTACAGGCACAGAAATCAATTCAAATCCAACCTGTGAATTAACATGGGCCTTAATTTTAGGACTAGCAAGAAATATTAAAGTGGAAGTTGATAACATGTATCAAGGCTATTGGCAGACAACAGTGGGAGTTGAGTTAAAAGGAAAAATTCTTGGACTTATTGGTTTAGGAAAAGTTGGATCTCAAGTTGCCAAAATTGGAAAAGCGTTTGGTATGCAAGTAATGGCATGGAGTGAAAATCTCAGTCTAGATAAATGTAAAGAGCTTGATGTTTTGCCTTCAAGCAAAGAAGATATAATCCAAAATTCTGATTTCATATCAATTCATGTACAAGGAGGAGAAAGATATAAAGATTGTTTTAAACTTGCTGAGTTTGATAAAATGAAAAAAACAGCCTTTTTGATTAATACCTCAAGAGGTCCGGTTGTAAATGAAGATGATTTGATTATAGCACTTTCAACTAATGTAATTGCTGGTGCAGGAATTGATGTTTATGATAAAGAGCCTTTGCCTGCTGGTCACAAACTAAGATTTGTACCTAATGCACTTTTGCTTCCACACTTAGGCTATGTAACAGCAGAAAATTATTCTACTTTTTATACACAAATGATCGAAAATTTAGAAGCTTGTGTTGCCGGTAAGCCTATAAGAGAAATAAAGTAAAGTGGAATTACCAGTTGTCAATCATCCTGATTATGAAGCAAAAATTGGTGATGATAATAAATTTCCAATTAAAAAATTTGGTGAATTAGCAAATTTTCTTAGAAAAGAAAAAGTAGTTAAAAAATTTTATAAACCTGAGCCATGTTCAATTGATACACTCAAAGAGGTTCACTCGGAGGAGTATATTTTAAAAATTAAAAATAAAACATTAGAGGAAACACTAGTTAAAAAAATAGGTTTTCCTTTAGTTGATAGTGTCGTGAGAAGATCTTTAGTAGCAACAGGAGGAACCGTGTTAGCTTCTAAATTGGCCATTAACTATGGAATAGCTTGTAATACTGCTGGTGGAAGCCACCATGCAATATATGACGAGGGAGCAGGATTTTGTGTTTTTAATGATGTAGCTGTTGCTGCAAAATATCTTTTAAATAGAGGACTAGCTAATAAAATTCTCATTCTGGATCTTGATGTTCACCAAGGAAATGGAAATGCAGAAATATTTAAAAATGAAAATAATGTTTTTACATTTAGCATGCACTCAAAAGTAAATTACCCTCCCATAAAATCAAAAGGTGATTTAGATGTTGAGCTTGAACAAAACATGGAAGACGAGCAATATTTGGATATTTTAAAAAAAAATTTAATTTTCTTGAACGATTTTAATTTTGATTTTGTATTTTATATTGCAGGTGTTGATATTCATTTAGGCGATAGATTAGGCAAGTTAAAAATTACTGATATTGGCATTAATAGAAGAGATGAAATGGTTATCAGAAACTTTTTCGAGAGAAGAATTCCTATTTGTGGTGTTTTAGGGGGTGGTTATAATAAAGACTTTGAAAAACTTATTGAATTGCACGCAAGTTTACATAAAAATTGTGCAAAATATTTAAATGACAAAAAATAACCCAAATTTATCAGATCAACAAAAAAAAGTTTTATTCGAAGATGCAACAGAGGCTCCTGGTTCTAGTGAATTAAATTTTGAAAAGAGAGAGGGTAGTTATTATTGTGCAAATTGCCAAACAAAATTATTTGATTCAAATACCAAGTATGAAAGTGGTTCAGGATGGCCTTCATTTTACGAGTCTCTTCCTGATGTATTTGAAACTAAAACTGATCATCATATTGGATATGCTAGGACTGAATATCACTGTAAAAAATGTGGCGGTCACCATGGACATATTTTTGATGATGGACCGCAGCCAACCGGTAAAAGATATTGTAATAACGGGGTGTGCCTAGTTTTCAAACCAAAATAATCGATTTCAAGTTATGAATTTAATTGAAATACAAAATAGGATTATTTCTGAAAAAATTAAGCTCAGAAAAAAATCAAAAAACTTTGTTAATAATTTTAAAAAAATTGAAAAATATATTCAAAAAGAAGTTGCGATAATTAAAGAGTCAAAAGACTCAATTATTCCAGAAATAGAATTTGAAGATATTTCTATTAAGGATCAAACGATAATTAAAGATAAAGTATTCAAACGTGGCTGTGTAATCATTAGAAATGTTTTTGATAAAAAAAAGGTGACAGAATTAAATGAAGATTTAGATAAATATGTCTTGGAAAATAATTATTTTGAAGACCAAAAAAAAAAGATAGGTATAGACAAATACTTTAGCGACTTAAAATCAGGGAAACCTCAAATTTTTGGATTGTATTGGTCTAAAGCTCAATCAGAAATTAGACATTCTAAAGAAATGGAAACTGTTAAAAAATGGTTAAATAATCTTTGGAACTATAATTATGAAGGTAAAAATGTATTTGATCCAAATAGAGAACTTGTTTACGCAGATCGAGTGAGAAGAAGAGAACCAGGAGACGATACCTTAGGTTTATCTCCACATTGTGATGCTGGGTCAATTGAAAGATGGACTGATAAAGCTTATCAAAAAATTTACAATGATATTTTTTCAGACAATTTCGAAAATTTTAATCCATATGATGCAAGATATAGAGATGAAACAATTGAATTTGAATCTCCTGCGGTAGCACATGTATTTAGAACATTTCAAGGATGGACTGCCTTAACAGAACAAGGTCCAAATGATGGAACTTTACAATTGATTCCTATTGCAAAAGGAATGTCATACGTTTTAACAAGAGCTTTATTAGATGATGTTCCTGAAAATGAATTATGTGGATCAAAAGCAGGCAAAGCTTTATCGATAAATGAAAAATATCATAGTTTATTACTTGAAGGTTTAATCTCAATTCCAAAAATGAATCCTGGAGACACTATTTGGTGGCATCCAGATGTAGTACATGCAGTCGAGGAAAAACATCAAGGTAAAAATTACTCAAATGTTATTTATGTTGGAGCAACACCTTATTGTAAAAAAAATATTGATTATATAAAAAAACAATCAAAAAAATTTATTGAAGGCAAAAGTCCACCTGATTTTGCTCCTGAAGATTATGAAGTAGATTATAAAGGTAGAGTCACAGTAAATGACTTAAGTGAATTAGCAAAAAAACAATTAGGATTAATCGATTGGAATTAATTTATTTTAAAGATGCTTCTAGTTGACCATTTTTTTCAAGATCTCTAAGTTCTTGATAACCGCCAATATGCTCATCGTTAAAAAAAATTTGAGGAATTGTTCTTCTCCCATTAGCTTTCTGTATCATTTCGCCTCTAATCTCTGGACCTGTAGATACGTCAATAACTTTATATTCAAGATTATTTCTTTTTAATAATCTTTTTGCGGCATCACAGAATGCACACATTGGTCCTGAATACATTGTTATATTTTTCATACTTTAGATATACTTATATTTCTTGATTTTACCAGTTATGAATTTCATTTTTCTTTATCTTAACTCTTATTTGTTTTCTTGAATATTCAAACTTTTTTCTATGTTTAATGCTTTGTGAATTTACTCTTTTTCTCCATAGCCTAAAAGACGAAGGTTTTAAACTTCTTCTCATAATCTTAATTACGTCAGATTCTGTTTTTCCAGTTTTTTTTTCTATATCTTCAAATGTAATTCTATCTGCCCATGCTGCCCAAATGACCCAGTCTGGACTACCAGGTTTTGGCTCAGGATTTTTAACTCTGGTTGTGGGCCTGTGACTTTTTTTCATAAAATTCCAGCAATCTTGAAATAAATAAATAATGCAAATTTATATGCTTATGATATTATCATCTTTAGATAGTCCTATCTAGCCATCTTTAGCTCCCGGTTTTTTAGGGCTATCCATCATGCTTCCGTTAAATTATTTTCTATTTCTTCAAATTATCCTATTCATGTTTATCACTCCTGGAACTCCTAGAATTGTAATCATTTCATATTCTATGAATTATGGTGTTAGAAATTGTGTTTGGACTGCACTAGGAGATGTTACTGCAAATATTATTCAAGCATGTCTTGTAATTTTTGTAATTGGATCTTTTATCTCTGATAACCCAACTTTATTAAATATTTTTAAATGGTTTGGTGTAATTTATATACTTTACCTAGCATTCGACATTTATAAATCTAAACCTAAAGATATTAACTCAAGTGAAACTTTACAAAAAAGTTCGTTATCATTTTTTAAAGATGGTTTTTTAGTTGCGGGCACAAGTCCTAAAGCTTGGATGTTCTTCCCTTTTATTTTTCCTCAATTCATTGATTTTAATTCAAATTACGTTGCACAATTTTTAATTTTAATAACAACTTATGTAATATTAGATTTTTTATCTTTGGTTGGTTATGCAGTCTTAGCAAATAAAATGATTACATGGGTTAAAGCAAAAGCAAAGGTCATAAACACAATTTCTGCGTGCGTCCTAATTGTTATAGCTCTTATAATTGCATTTATGCAACAATATTGACCATTAATGCGATACTACTGTTACTTGAAAAAAAACTAAATTCTTAGTTTAATAAGGTTTAAATTAATTAATTAATAAGAGGAGATAAATGAAAATTAAAAACATTATAATTACATTTGTTTCTGCAATAGCAATTTTATTTTCAACTTCAGTTGTTTCATTTGCAAAAGTTGTTGGTGATAAAATTATCCTAGGTGCCGCAATTTCTTTAACTGGAAAATATTCATCTAACGGAGTTCACACTCAAAACGGTTATAATATGGCCGTTGATAGAATTAATGAGATGGGTGGTGTTAAAGTTGGAGGAAAAACTTACAAGTTTGATATTATCTATTACGATGATGAGTCAAATCCAAAAAGAGCAGCACAACTTGCAGAAAGATTAATTTCACAGGATGGTGTTGAGTTTATGCTTGGGCCATACAGTTCAGGTTTAACAAAAGCAATTGCGCCTGTAACAGAGAAATATGGTGTTCCAATGGTTGAAGCTAATGGTGCATCAAGATCTTTATTTACTAAAGGTTATAAATATTTATTTGCAGTGCTCGCGCCAGCAAACTTATATTTAGATGTTGCAATTGAAACAGCCGTAGCGCTGAATGGTGGAAAAGGTGTAAGAATTGCTCAAGCTTTCGAGCAAGATGCATTCTCACAAGACGTTAGATTAGGAATTCTAGATGCAGCAGAAAGAACTGGATCTAAAATCATAATTGATGACAAACTACCAAAAGAGCTAAATGATATGGCTGCAACTTTAGCAAAAGTTAAAGCTGTTAAGCCAGATGTATTAGTTGTATCGGGTCACACAAAAGGTGCATTAACTGCAATCAGACAAATTGCTGAAATGAAAGTTGATGTTCCAATGTTAGCAATGACACACTGTGATGCTGCAAAATTATCTAAGCAACATGGTAAGAACTCACAATACGCACTATGTGCATCTCAGTGGCATAAAACATTAACTTACAAAGATGATTTCTTCAAAGACGGTATGACATATGCTGCAGACTTTGAGAAATTATTTGGTTATGATCCGCCATATCAATCAGCAGAATCATCAGCTGCTTTATTAGTATTCAAAGATGCATTTGAAAGAGCAAATACTTTTGATCAAAAGAAAGTAAGAGATGCTCTTGCAGCTACTAATATGCAAACATTCTATGGAAATATTAAGTTTGCCGAAGGTGGTCAGAATGTTGACAAACCAATGGTACTTTTCCAAGTAATGTGTGATGACGCAGGAAAATGTGAAAATAAAGTTGTAGCTCCATTGAAATGGGCTTCAGCAGAATTAATTCACCCAATTCCTAAGTGGTCTGAAAGATAATTAAAAATAATATTAGCCCCCTAGCAATAGGGGGCTTTTTTTTATATAGCATTAAGAAATAATGGATTTTTTAATTTTCCAAGTTCCGATGTTAACTTTACAAGCCGTGCTAGATGGTTTGTTACTTGGAATTTTATTTGCTTTAATTGCTTATGGAATGGCTCTCCAATGGGGAGTAATGAATATAATTAATATTGCACAAGGTGATTTAGTTATATTAGGAGGATACATTGCATACTTTATGTATCTGTATGGAATTCATCCCGCATGGGGAGTAATAGTTTCACCAATAATAATGTATTTTGTTGGTGTAATAATTTATAAACTGGTAATTAATAAAGTAGTTGATAGAGATCTATTCATTTCGATTTTAGCAACTTTTGGAATTAGTATCTTATTCATGCAACTAATGAACTTTGCATTTGGTGCAGATGTCGTCCTTGCAAACTCAGGATATGGTACAACAATGCTGTTTGATAACTCTGTTACATTGCCAAACTCAAAGATTTTTTCAGCATTTATAAGTATTTTGTTTGCTATTGGACTTGTGATTTATATGAAAAAATCTAAGCTTGGAAGAGCTATTAGAGCTACGGCCCAAAATGCTAGAGCTGCAAAAATATTAGGCGTAGACACTGAAAAAGTTTATGCGGCAACTTTTGGAATAAATGCTGCTCTTTGTGGAGTAGCTGGAGCACTTATTTCTATTACATTTACTATACACCCTTATATGGGCTTACCTTACACAATTAGATCTTTTATGATTGTAATTGTTGCTGGACTTGGAAATTTACCTGGTGTTGCAATGTCAGGTATGAGTTTAGGAGTATTTGAGGAGTTTGCAGATTACATTTTAGGAACAGAATTTAGAATTGGATCAGTATTTTTACTATTAGTTTTAATACTTGTTTATAGAAGATTTAAACTCTCAAGAAAAAGAGAATATCTAAAATAATGAACAAAAATACTATTTTATATGGTGCTATTTTAATATTTGGTATTGCTGCACCGTTTATTTTTCCAGCATTTAAAGTCCAATTATCAATCCTTTGTATTTTAATAATTCTAGCTATAACTTGGAACGTCCAAGGTGGTGAAATGGGTTATAATACTTTTGGAAATATTTTGTTTTATGGACTGGGAATGTATTTATGCGCCTCAGTTCAAGTAGGAATGTTTTTTCCTTTAGGAGAGTGGACCGAGGGTGGTGGAGAAAAAACTTTTGTTCATACTCCTGCTCAATTTTTTCAAGGTTTTGCAGTAGGCTTGGCAGTCGCAGCGGTAGTCCCAGCAATTATAGCTGGTTTAATTGGTTATTCAATTTTAGGTTTAAGAGGACATTACTTTGCAATTTGCACATTGGGTTTAGGGGTTGCAGCTGGAGAAATTTCTGGTGGAATAGAAATCATTGGAGCAGGACAAGGTTTTACAACACCACCATTTCCTAATGTTGACAGGTTAGAAGCAAGAGGTGAGTTTTTCTACTTTTGTAGTTTTATAGTTTTGGTATTCACGTTTCTTGCAGTTAAAGCAATTTATTCAACAAGATTTAAACTTGTTCTTAATGCAATTAGAGATAACGAAGATAAGGCTGAAGCAATGGGAATTCAAACAATGAAATATAAAATTATTGGTTGGATGATCTCTGCATTTTTCTGTGGATTGGCTGGAGGTATCATGGGCGGACTAGTTGGATATATAGACTCAACCGATGTTGCGTTTGATGGAAGAGAAATGGGAGTATTTATGGTCTTGATGGCTATACTTGGAGGCAAAGGAACTTTGTGGGGCCCAGTAATTGGTGCAACTTTATTTCATATTTTTAAAGAAGGTTTTTGGACTTTCTTCTTAGGTTGGCAGTATGTTGCTCTTGGGGTTTTGATTGTTGTAATTGTTATCTATTTCCCAGAGGGGATTATGGGTTGGTTGAGAGAAAAGTATCCAGAGAGATTTGGTGAAGTTGTGGATGAAGCAGATCGGAAAGCACAGGTTACACTTAAATGAGTATTTTAGAGGTAAATAATGTCAGTAAGTCATTTGGTGGGGTAAAAGCTAATGTTGACATATCCATGTCAGTTGAAAAAGGAAAAATCGTAGGTTTAATTGGTCCAAATGGATCAGGAAAAACTACATTGTTTAATTCTATAGTTGGAACATATCCTATAGATCAAGGGTCAATTAAATTTAATGGTAAAGAAGTATCTGAATTACCAGTTCCAGTAATAGCTAAACTTGGTTTGCTTAGAACTTTCCAGCAAACAAGAATTTATGGAAAATTGAATTGCGTAGACAATATGCTTATAAGTCATAAAGCAAGCGATGAAAGTTTAGTTTCTATATTTTCCCAGATACCTCAAAATCTTACAGAAAAAGCTGAAAATTTATTAAATTTTGTCGGATTATATCAAAAAAGAAAACTAAGAGCTGGAGATTTATCATTTGGTCAGCAGAAATTATTAGAATTAGCAATGGCATTAATGAATGAGCCTGAGATGTTATTACTGGACGAACCGACTGCAGGTATCAACCCTACATTAATAAATGGAATTATTGATAGATTGATAAAAGTAAATCAAGATTTTGGAATTACTCTACTTGTTATTGAGCATAATATGAGAGTAATAATGCAATTAGCTGAAAGCATCTTTTGTCTTGCACATGGAAAAATGCTTGCAAATGGAACACCTGACGAAATTAAAAATGACAAGCGTGTTATTGACGCTTATTTAGGAGCTCAATAATGGCAAATCAATATGAAGTTCTTGGTAAAGCTCCTGGAGCAGAGGATTTAAAAAAACTATCGTCAGAAAATGTTCACTTAACTATCAAGGGTTTATCAGCTGGCTATGGTAAGATGGAAATTTTACACAATTTTGATTTGTTTGTAAGTAAAGCACAATCTCTCTGTTTGATTGGTCCTAATGGTGCAGGAAAATCAACTATACTTCATTCAATATATGGTTTTACAAATATCTTTTCAGGAAAAATAGAAATTGATGGAAAAGAAATAACTAACCTCAGCCCTGCAGAAAAACTTAAGTCTGAGGGGATAGCATATATTCTACAGGATAATTCGGTTTTTCCAGATATGACTGTAGAAGAAAATCTTCTAATGGGTGGATATATTAAAGATAAAACAGAGGAGTCTTTTGAAGAAGCAGAAAGAGTTCTTCAAAAATATGAAAGATTAAGAAACAGAAGAAATCAACCTGCAAAAGTATTATCTGGAGGAGAAAGACGACTATTAGAAATTTCTCGAGCTTTAGTTATGAAACCTTCTATCTTGCTTGTTGATGAACCATCAATTGGGCTTGAGCCTAGATACATTCAAATGGTTTTTGAGATTTTAGATGATCTTCAAAAAAATGAGAAAAAAACAATTATATTGGTAGAGCAAAATGCCAAAAAAGGTTTAGAGTTTGCTGATATTGGTTATGTTTTAGTTTCAGGAGAAACAGCTATTGCAGGCAAAGGAGATGATCTTTTAAATAATCCAGATGTCGGCCGTCTATTCTTAGGCGGTTAATGATAAACCTAAAATATTTTATCAAAGGAATAGTCTGCTCAAAAAAATTTGATAGCCCAGCAATTGCATTAGGGGCTAGCTTCATTGCTATTGGTGCCTTATTAAAAAATTTAGGGTTAAATATACAAGAAAGTATTTTTTCAACATTTTTAACCTATGCCCTTCCAGGATCATTAGTGATGGCGGAATCAATGTTAATTGGTGCGTCACTTGTAAATATTTTTTTAGCAGTATGGTTGGTAAATTCTAGACTATTTCCAATGACAGTTTCAATTATGCCATTACTTAAACATGATAGCCAACCAAGATGGAAATATTATATATCTTGTCACTTTGTAGCTGTTTCGTCGTGGTTGATTTTAAAAAGTAATTATGAGGAAATTGATAGGAAATATAGAATAGATTTTTGGATTGGTATAGGAACAGCCACTTGGCTAATTGCCATTTTTTCAACAGTATTAGGATTTTATGCCGCCGACTTTTTAAGTAAAGATATGATAATTGGACTTGCAATAGTAAATCCAATTTATTTTATGTGTGCAATGATAGGAGTAATGAAAACTATACAACTTTCTTCTGCCATTATCCTGGGCGCATTTTTAGGTCCAATTTTTTATTTTTTTTCACCAGAATGGAGTGTTTTACTTGGTGGGTTGGTAGCTGGTTCAATTGCTTACTTTATAGGAGAGGTTTATGACAGCTAATATTGTTTTAGCAATTTTAGTAACTTCTCTTGCAACTTATATTTCAAGATTTCTTGGTGCTTTAACTTCAGAAAAGATAGGAGAGACATCTAAAATTTATAAATGGTTTAATTGTGTAGCATATTCAACTCTTGCAGCTTTAATCTCAAGAATGTTAATTTTCCCATCTGGAGATCTTTCAGATGTACATTATATTTTAAGGATAATTGTCATTTTATTATCAATATTAATTTTTTATGTCACTAAAAGAAATTTAGTTTATCCAACCATATTATCTGCTATAATTTTGGCTACATTAAATAGTTTTGCTGTATGAAAAAACTTTTTTTTATTATATTTTTTCTAATACTTTCTAGTAATGCAAATGCTGGATGTGATGATCCAATAGCTGATGGAGTAGACTATTCTAAATGTAAATTTTCAGATGGTCAGGATTTACAAGGAACCTTTCTTCCTAACTCTAATCTCTCATTTGCTAGTTTTATTCAAGTAAATTTTGATAAAAGTATAATGATGAATTCAGATTTAACATTTGGAACTTTTTCAGAGTCGTCTTTCATAAGAGCTAATTTATATGAGTCAAATTTAGGTGGTGGAAATTTTGAGCAATCAAATTTTACAAGTGCTAACTTAACTAGAGTAGATTTTACAGGTTCTACTCTCATAGATGCAAATTTTCAGAATTCCAATTTAATGGAGGCAAACTTTACGTCATCTAATATTTTAAATGCAAATTTCGATGGTGCGAATTTAATTGGCGCTACTTGGACAATGGGAGAAATTTGTGGACCAGAGTCTATAGGTATTTGTAATAAATAAATTCGTGAAGAATCTTCTTAAATTAGATGGATTTGAAATTTCCTTTCATGAAAAATCTAAGAGGATAATAAATATAAAAATTGAGGATCAAATTATTGATCGATTAGTGTTTCCGTTTAAAAAATTTAATATTACAGCATTAGAATATAAACCATTTACAAGGTTCACTATTGCAAAAAGTTTAGATGAAACTGCATCTAATAAATTAAGTAATTTTTTAAACGAAATTATTAAAGATAGAGATACTGGTTGTTTTATAATTGGTCCAAAAAACAATTCTTCTAAAATAGATCAAACATTTTTAGTTAAACTATCAACTGCAATTACTCACTTAATTGGAAATCCAAATCACGACTCAATGGCTGGAAAATATTATGCAAGGTTTCACGTTAAACATGAAGATAATAGCGACTCATATCTTCGTAAGGCATATATAAATATGGATTTACATACTGATGGAACATATGTACGAGAAATAACTGATTGGATATTAATGTCAAAGCTAGAGGAGGAGAATGTGATTGGTGGAGAGACTGCTTTACTACATCTTGATGATTGGGAACATTTGTCTGATCTCTCAGATGACAAAATTGGACAGCAAAATTTTATTTGGGGATCTCCAAAAAGTAAAAATATTGATTATAAAGTTGAACACCCTGTGTTTTCAAAAGATAGAGATGGAAAACCTATTATTTCTTACATCGATCAATTTCCTGAACCAAAAAATATGGATCAAGGACTGTTTTTACAAAGATTATCTGATGCTCTTGAGGGTAGTAAAAATAAGATAATCACATCTTTACCAGTTGGTAGCGCTGTTGTGGCGAATAATTATTTCTGGCTACATGGTCGAAAACCTTTTAAAGAAAATAAAAATTTATCAAGAGAATTACTAAGAATAAGAGGTTCCTTTTTTAACAATTAAGTGTAGAAAATACACTAATGAAACTTGGATTTATAGGAACCGGCAAAATTACTTCAGCAGTAGTGACGGGTATATGTAATTCTAAAATCAAGTATTCTAAAATTATTGTATCCGAAAGAAATAAAAAAATTTCAAAACAATTAAAAAAAAGTTTCAAAAAAATTTATATTGCAAAAAATAATCAAGATATTGTTAATGACTGTAACTGGATTTTTCTAGCAGTAACACCTACTGTTGCAAATCAAATTATACATAAGTTAAAATTTAAAAAAAGTCAGGTAATTGTAAGTTTCATATCAACAATGAATCTTCAAAATATTAAGAAAGCTGTAAAAGTAAAAGCAAATATTTCGAGAGTAATTCCTTTACCACCTATCTCTCTTAAAAAAGGACCAATTCCTATTTTTCCACCAAACAGAAAAGTTAAAAACTTTTTTAAACATCTAGGAACAGTTGTTGAAATTAAAAATGAAAAATTATCTAAAAATTTTTGGTCAACATCTGGAATGATGGCACCTTTTTATGAATTATTAAGAACAATGTCTGAATGGTTAAATGAAAAGGGAATTCAAAAAGACCAAGCTCAGAGATATATAACATCTCTTTTTTTAGCACTTTCTGAAGATGCTGTAGTTAATTCTAACAAAGATTTAAAAATACTTGTCAAAGACTCTCAAACACCAAAAGGATTAAATGAGCAAGGTGTAAATGAATTAAAAAAAGCTGGTTTCTATAAAGCTACTAACAAAACTCTAAGTAGTATTCTTAAAAGATTAAATAAAGTATAATTTTATATGCAGCAAGCTTCAAACATTCTGCAAATTGATAACTTATCAAAATATTTTGGTGGTTTGGCAGCTGTATCAAATTGCTCATTAAAAATAAAAGAAGGTTCAATTACAGGAATAATTGGTCCCAATGGATCAGGCAAAACCACTCTATTTAATCTTATAGCAGGCAATCTCAAATCATCAGATGGAAAAGTATTATTTAATAAAGAAGATATAACAAACGTTCCATCTCATGAGCTTTTCTCAAAAGGTTTACTTAGAACCTTTCAAATAGCTCACGAGTTTTCAAATATGACTGTCCTTGAAAATTTAATGATGGTACCAGGTAACCAAACAGGGGAAATTTTAATAAATGCCCTTTTAAAACCAAATTTAATTAAAAAAGAGGAAGATATAATTAGAGCAAAAGCATACGAAGTAACTGAATTTTTAAATCTTAAACATCTAGCAAATGAACGTGCTGGTAATTTATCCGGAGGGCAAAAAAAGTTGCTAGAACTTGGAAGAACAATGATGGTGGATGCAAAGCTTGTTTTATTAGATGAGGTTGGAGCAGGGGTTAATAGAACATTATTAAAAGACCTAGGAACAGCAATTTTAAGACTTAACAAAGAAAAAAACTATACTTTTTGTATGATTGAACATGATATGGATTTTATAAGCAGAATGTGTGATCCAGTTATTGTAATGTCAGAAGGCTCTGTTCTTTTTGAGGGAACTTCAGATGAAGTTAAGAAAAACGAAAAAGTTATAGATAGTTATTTAGGAAGAAAGAAGTAAATGGCATTCTTTGAAGGAAATAAAATGACAGGTGGATACGGTGATGGTCCTGATATTATCAGCTCATGCACTATTAATGTTAATAGGGGAGAGATAGTTGCAATTCTTGGACCAAATGGAGCTGGCAAGTCTACAGCTATGAAGGCAATGCTTGGATTATTAAATTTAAAATCAGGAAAAATATCAATTGATGGAGAAGATATTTCTAAACTATCTCCTCAAGAAAGAGTTAAAAAGGGAATATCATTTGTACCACAAACTAGAAATGTTTTTGCAGAACTTACTGTTAAAGAAAATTTAGAGGTTGGTGCTTTTTTAAGAACGGATAATGTAAACAATGTTATCGAAGAAATATATGATCTATTTCCTATCTTAAGAGAAAAAAAAGATCAAGTTGTTGGGCAATTATCAGGGGGGCAAAGACAACAAGTAGCTTTAGGACGAGCTCTAATGATAAAACCATCTGTTCTTATGTTAGATGAGCCTACAGCAGGTGTTTCCCCTATAGTCATGGACGAATTATTTGAACACATTATCAGAGTTAAAAATACAAAAGTAGCAATCATTATGGTCGAACAAAATGCAAAACAGGCTTTAAGTATTTCCGATCGCGGATATGTGCTTGTAACTGGTGAAAATAAATTTGAGGGGTCTGGTAAGGAATTATTAAATGATCCAGAAGTTAGGAGATCTTTCTTAGGAGCTTAGTATGGATTTAATTAATGCAGTAATAGTTTTATTGAATTATACAATTATTCCGGCCTTAACTTATGGCTCTCAATTAGCCCTAGGAGCAATTTTTGTAACATTAATATACGGTATTTTAAGATTTGCTAACTTTGCAACTGGAGACATGATGTCATTTGGTACAATGTTTGCAGTGCTTTTGACTTATTACTTTCAATCAATCGGAATTAACTTTGGTTTTCTACCCACTGCTTTGCTCACTATACCTTTTGCAATTTTTATGATGATTTTTTACATGCTGATAATTGATCAGACAGTATTTAAATATTACAGAATTAAGAAAAGTCCACCAGTAATGCTTGCAATGGTTAGCGTTGGTGTAATGTTTGTAACACAAGCGATCATAAGAATTATAATTGGGCCTACTGATCGAAGATTCTTAGATGGTGAAAAATTTATTTTAAAAGCAACTGAGTTTAAGGAAATGACAGGTCTTGCAGAAGGTTTAACAATTAAATCTACACAATTGATAACAATTGTGGTCACTATAATTGTTGTTGCTATTATGTTTTGGTTTTTAAATAAAACTAAAACTGGAACTAGCATGAGAGCCTACTCAGATAATGAAGATTTAGCTCTTCTCTCAGGAATAGATCCAAAAAAAGTAGTTCTAATTACCTGGATTATAGCTGGAATATTAGCAACAATTGGTGGAATTCTTTATGGTTTAGATAAAAGTTATAGACCATTTGTGTATTTTAATAACATGTTACCCATTTTTGCTGCAGCGATAGTAGGTGGAATAGGAAATCCATACGGAGCATTCTTCGGTGGTTATGTTATAGCATTTGCTGAAATATTTTTGACATATGCATATAAAAAATTTTTAGTCTATTTATTGCCTGAGTCTTTAGAACCAAATTCATTGATGCAATTATTATCAACTGATTATAAATTTGCGATTTCATTTTCTATACTAGTTATTGTTTTGATATTTAGACCATCAGGTATATTTGAAGGAAAACGCATATGAGGAATTATTTAAATATAATTATAGCGTATTCAATAATGATGCTTTTAATTATTTTAGTTGGCATCTTTCAGTCTTGGTCTATAGCATTAACAATTTTTAATTATTGTATGATTTCGGCAGTAATGACACTGGGAGCAAATATTCAATGGGGTTATGCTGGCTTAATAAACTTTGGAATCATGGGGTATACTGCATTAGGTGGTTTGGCAGTTGTGTTAGTATCTGTAGCTCCTGTACCAGAAGCTTGGAGCGTGGGCGGAGTAAATATGATGACTTGCCTAGGAATAATCATATTAATCATTTTTTCTACAAGGTATATTTTAAAAAATATTCAAAAATCTAATAAAAGAAATTATTTAATAGCTGTAATAATTATAGTTGGATTAATCCTAATAAAAATAATTGCTGGACCTGCGATTGAACAAATAGAAGCTGTTGATCCCGCAAAGACAGGTTTTCTAGGAGGACTTGGGTTACCAGTTTTATTCTCATGGATAGTTGGAGGACTTTTTGCTGCTGGACTAGCTTTTATTGTAGGGAAAGTTGCTCTAGGATTAAGAGCAGATTATTTAGCTATTGCAACGTTATTGATAGCTGAAATTGTTGTTTCTATTATTAAACATGAAGATTGGTTGGCAAGAGGTGTAAAGAACGTTATTGGATTAAAAAGACCAGCGCCTTATGAAATTGACCTACAAACTTCTCCTTGGTTTATAAATTTAGTAGAAAAATTTCACTCAGCAAAATTAGATCTAGCAAATTCATTGTCGGAAAGACAAGATATTTTAAATCAGTTAGTGATTGATGCATCATCTGTTTATGTAAAACTATGCTTTGCAGGCATGTTTTTAGTTGTCGTTATAATTTTATTAATAATTACACAAAAAGCTCTTTACTCCCCCTGGGGTAGAATGATGAGAGCAATAAGAGATAATGAAGAAGCCGCAAGCGCAATGGGAAAGAATGTAGTTAAACAACATTTATTCATATTTATTTTAGGTTCAGCAATTGTGGGTATTGCTGGAGCTATGATGGTAACTAATGATGGACTGTTCACCCCAGGCAGTTATAGACCAATGAGATATACATTTGTAATTTGGGTCATGGTAATTGTTGGTGGTACAGGTAACAATTTTGGAGCAATTCTTGGAGGATTTGTTGTATGGTTCTTGTGGGTAGAAGCAGCACCTATTGCTTTATTTTTCATAAATTTATTTACAGCTCATTTACCTGAAACGAATGAGATCAAAATTCATTTAATTAATAGTGCTCCATATTTTAGATTTCTACTCGTTGGTATTGGACTTCTTTTGATTATGAGATTTAGACCTCAAGGAATAATTCCAGAAAAAATTATAAAACAATAATTTACGATGAGTTATTTGATTTTAGGGTTCTTTACAGGACTGAGTTTAATATTAGCTATTGGCGCTCAAAATATATTTGTAATAGAGCAAGGTTTAAAAAAACAATTTGTTTTTACTGTATGTATAATTTGTACATTTTCAGATTTCCTTCTTATATTTTTAGGAATATTCTTATTTCATTATTTTGAAAGTTTTTTTTCTCCTTCAGTTGAGTTAATTTTAAATATTCTTCTATTTTTATTTTTAGTTCATTTTATTTGGAAAAAACTTAAAAATATAAATATAAATTTTGAAATAAATCAAAAAAATGAAACCAAAGGTCTAGGTCCTGTAATAATTAAAACTCTTGGTTTTACTTATTTAAATCCTCATGTTTATTCTGATACTGTATTTTTTTTAGGAAATTTTTCTAAAAGTTTTTTAATTAATCAAAAACTGTTATTTGGGTTTGGTGCAACTCTTTCCTCAATTATATTTTTTTTCACATTGGGATACTTATCTAAGTTTTTATCTAATTACTTGAATAGCAATAAAGTTTGGAAAATTATAAATATGCTAATAATTTTATTTATGTCAGCACTTAGTATTTTTGTATTAATCAATATTTTAGGATAAAAAAAACTCCAGCGATTTTCACCGCTGGAGTTAAATAATTAAATATTATCTTTGTTGTTTATCTTTAAACTTACCACCTTTAATCTCTTTTTCAATAAAGGCTCCAGATGCTTCACCAACATCTGTAAATTCAACACTTGATGCTCCTTCGTAGTTAACAGCTTTACCACTAGCAAGTAAGTCTAATGCTTTTTTTTAATTCTCCTGGATATATTTTTTCTCCTGGAGCATTTGCCACTGACATTACATTTGCTTGAACAGTAGCTTTATCAGCTTTACCACCAGCTTGCATTGCTAACACAATTAATGCTGCTGCATCGTAAGACTCTGAAGTGTAAGGACCTGATGAGTCAATTCCTGCGGTACTAGCAACATCTTTAAAAATTGATGCGCCTTTACCCATAGATCCAGGAAGAGAACCAAAAGACTTGTTAAGGTCATCACCAAACCTATCAGTTAGAGAATCACCGATCATACCATCTGAAAGAACAAATACATCAAAAGCACCAGAGTCAATTGATCCGCCAATAATTGATCCACCTGCTTGATCTAAATAACCAAGCACTGCCAAAGCATCTCCACCAGCAGCTGCTAATGTTGCAACTTCTGCTCCGTAGTCAGCTTTACCTTCTTCATGTGCAGTTACTGTAGTAACATTTATACCATGTGATTTTACTGCAGCTACATAAACATCAGCTAAACCTTTTCCATAGTCGTTATTTGTGTGAGTTACAGCTATACTTTTTACACCTCTATCTTTAGTTATGTCTGCTAATACTTGACCTCCTCTAGCATCTGATGGCGCAGTTCTAAAGAAAAGTCCATTATCATCAAGGTCAGTAAGACCTGGTGATGTTGCAGATGGTGATATCATAACTACACCATTTGGAACTGCTACATTAGTTGCTATTGCTCCTGTAACACCTGAGCAATCTGCACCCATAATAGCTACAACTCCCCCTGATACCAAACCTTCAGCAGCTGCTGTTGCTGCAGCCGAGTCTACACATGTAGAGTCTGCTCTTTCAGCTTTAATAGTAGATCCACCAAGTAATGAACCTGAGTCAGATGCTTCTTTAAATGCAAGTTCAGCCGATGCTGCCATTGCAGGAGTTAAAGATTCAATAGGTCCAGTAAAACCTAATATAATCCCCATTTTAATTTCTTCTTTTTCGACAACTACCTCTTTAGGTTTTTGTTGAGTAAAATAAACTATTGCTGCAATCACAATAATTGCGACAGCAATCATTATCCCTATATTCTTATTTTTTGTTTCAGCCATTCTTTCCTCGTTAATTATTTGATTTATATAAATGCAAGTAAATCCTATTGGTTTTTATTTTCAATCAAAAATTATCTAATCTTTTGAGCAAAAAACACAGAAGTTATAACAATTATTCCACCAATTATTGTGATGAATGATGGAATCTCACCGAAAATGAAAAAAGTAAGTATTAAACCAAACACAGGAAATAAAGCATAGAAAGGTAAAACCATATCAAGAGGATAAAATTTATACAAATAAAACATCATTAAATGTCCAAGAAGGGAAATAATTGCTCCAGCATACAAAACTGTAAACCAACTCTCTAAACTAATATTTGTTATAGTTTGAATAGCATTACCCTCAAATACAGATGATAATATAATTAAAATTAAAAATCCTGTGAAACTCATTATTGTATTTGTATATTTAACATCTAAATCTTTTAAATATCTTGAAAAGACTTGTGACAATCCATAAAAAAAGGCCATTCCACAAATTAGTAGTGATCCTATAATTTCATCAACAACTTTTGGATCAAAAGCAAGAATAACAATTCCAAAAAACGATGTCATAATAAGTAGCCATTTTTTGAAACTTATTTTTTCATTTAAAAATATTGAACTTAATATTATTCCAAACGGAATTGAAAGCTGAGCACCTATTGTTATTGGTGCTAGTATGCTTGAGGCATTAATAGATAAATATAAAAACATATTCACCGCAACACCAAAACATATCGAAAATCCTATTAAAGGAACAATAAATTTTTTTTCAGGAATATAAAATTTAAAGAAAGGAACTAAACAAATAAATACAACAGCCATCCTTAAAGCTCCAAAAAGAATTGGAGGAATTGAATCATTTAATCCAAGTTTCCCTGTTGGATAAGCACTTCCCAATAGAAAAACTACAAATAAAATAAGTAATGTGTGCTTTGTCGACAAATATTATCTTATAGAGAAAGGATCTAAAGTTGGTTCATCAGAAGTGTAATACCATGTAGTTTTTACTCTAGTATAATCTTTAATTGAATCCATTCCCGCTTCCTTTCCATATCCACTATCTTTAATTCCACCAAAAGGTGCTGATGGTGAAATTAATCTGTAAGTGTTAACAAACGTTATTCCAGCTCTAATTGCATTCGATACTCTTAAACCTCTAGCAAAGTCGCTAGTATAAACTCCTGAAGATAGTCCATATTGATTATCATTCATTTTTTCTATTACTTCTTTTTCATTATCAAATTTCATGATAGACAAAACTGGACCAAATAATTCGTTTTCAGCAGTTGGCAGGTTATGATTATCGCATTCAATTATAGTTGGAGGAAAATAATATCCTTCATTAGAAAAAGGATGTCTTTTACCACCACATCTTACTAGTCCACCTTGTTCAATTGTTTTTTTTATGTTTTTTTCAATAATTTCAAGTTGTTTAAAGTTACTTAAGGGACCCATTTCAGTCTCAGGATCCATAGGTGCACCTATTTTTATTCTTTCAGCTCTTTTTATTAGTTTATTAAGAAACTCATCATAAATTCCTTTTTGTAAATATAGCCTAGAACCTGCAATACAACTTTGTCCACTAGCACCAAAAATACCTGCAGTAATACCATTGATAGCATTTTCTTGATGTGCATCATCAAATACTGCAACCGGGCTTTTTCCACCTAATTCTAAACTAACCTCAGACAAGTTTTCTGCAGAATTTCTTATAATATGTCTTGCAGTTTCAGGTCCTCCTGTAAAAGCAACTTTCTCAACTAAATCATGCGTGGTTAAAGCTTTACCACATGGATCTCCAAACCCTGTAATCACATTCACTACTCCTTTTGGAATACCAGTTTCCTCTATAAGTTTTGCAAATTCAAACATCACAGCAGGGGCAAGCTCAGAGGATTTAATTACAACTGTATTTCCCATAGCTAGAGCAGGAGCAAGTTTTGTTGCTGTTAAAAACATTTGGGAGTTCCATGGCACAATTGCAGCAATAACACCTATAGGTATTCTTGAGGTTATGGCTTGAATGTTTGGTTTATCTATTGGAAGAACTGTACCTTCAACTTTATCAGCCATACCAGCGTAATAGTCATAATACTCTGCGATATAGTTTGCTTGTTTGTTCGTTTCTCTAAATAGTTTTCCAGTATCAATTGTTTCAATCTTACCAAGTAATTCTGCATTGTCTCTAAGTTTGTTTCCAATAGCTCTTAAAAATTTAGCTCTTTCTCTTGGCAATATTTTTGGCCAATCCCCTTCAAAAGCTTTTTGAGCAGCTTTAACTGCTTTATCGACATCATTGGCGCTTGCCTCTGGAACAACAGCCCATGGTTTGTTATCTTCTGGGTTTAAT
>CABYVU010000007.1 GCA_902522525.1 uncultured Pelagibacteraceae bacterium
AACTGGCCGTACCAAACAAAGCATCTATATTATTTCTGTTAATATAATTATATATTTCTTTCCACATTAATTTAAGAACATTTTTATTTCTAAATTTATAAGATATACATGATCGACTTAATTCTAGCATATTGTCGTAAACTCCAGAATTTAGTAAATTATCTAAATTAAATTCATCACAACTATAAAAACCTGATTTTTTTTCCGCAACAGATTGCTTAAGTAAACGATAAGTTCCTACTACTCTTGTTTTGGAAAATTTTGATTTTTTGTGGGTCACAATTATATGATCTGCATAATTGTCAAATTTATCAGAGTCTCTTCTAAAATTTCCTATATTATATATAGGGTTTTTAATTCTTTCGGAGAAGAAGACTTTATACCTAAGTTTTTGTGCGAGTTTTATTTCTCCTCTGCTTTCAGCTAGTTTGACGTTAAACGAAGGCTTAAAAAAATCATAGGTATTTATATTAAACCTTTTATGTTGGTTAACTTTTCTAAATAAAGTATTTATTGGCACGAATCCTTAGTAAAAGATCCACATGTATTTAATGTTAAATAATTATTTCAAATTCATTACAAAGTTTAATTATAATTTACATTAAAATTAAACAATATCTTAATAATTTTTAAACAAATGTTTTACATAAATATTTTAAGGTTAATTTAATTAGTAAAAAGTATGAGTTACAGTAAAATTGAAGAAGCAACCAAAGAATTTTTTAAATCAAATATTGAACCTTTCAAAGATATAGTTTCTAAGGAAGTACATTGTGAGGCTATACATAAATCAAGTTTTGGCGGTAGCATAAAGAACTATGATGAAATGATGGAAATGATAAAAGATGCGATGACTAGTTGGAACACAGAACCAGAAATTAAGTGTTTAATTGATACTCCAGAGGTCGTAGTTAAAACTGTTAAAGGATTTGATCCTAACTTTACTTATCTTGAAATAGATCAACTTAAAGATGGCAAAATTATTAAACATTTTTATGGCAAAGTTCCAAAATAGATAAATCAAATAACCATTTTTAAAGCAAATAGACTCACGGCTCAGGATTTGGTAATCTTGGATAATGAAAATAATTTTGTTTTTTATTTTTTTAATTTTACCAACGTTTGCCAACAGTTTTGATGATCATTATAAGTTTGATCACTGGGCTTATGAAAGAATTATGTTTGGAAAAACTGAAAGTCGTGAAGAAGCAAAAAAACTTTTAGACAGTTATAAACTTAATAATCTTGAGGTAAGAGATACAAATAAACCTTATTTAGGACCTATAATAGATGGTCATGCACATCCTAGAAAATCCACCGGAAGAGCTTTAGATATAGGTACTGAGTATTTTATAGAAGATTTGCCAATGTTAACAAATAAGGCAAATGTTTTTATGTCTGTAATTATGGGAACTCCAAATACTTACAAATCAGAAGATAATTGGAATTATTATTATGATTTTGCTGCAGAGCATCAGAATGTTTTAACTAATTGTCATTCCAATTTTATTGGAATGTCAGCAAATAAAAAAAAATATAAGAACTCAGAAGTTAATAAAGAGTTTAAAGAAACTATTAAAAGATTTAAAAAAGGACAATGTTATGGATTGGGAGAAACTGGACTAGTTCACTATAATAAAAAGAAAAAAAATCCCCCTTATGGTGGGTATCAACCGACATTAGATTTAGATCTTAAGCACCCAATTATTGATAAGGCGTTCGAATTTGTCAATGAACACCGTATGCCGATTAATTTACACCTGGAGCCTTTTCATGAAATAGATGGGATAGATAGATTAACAGAGTTTAAAAATTTTTATAAAAAAAAATGTGAAAAATACCCCAACGCAAAAATTGTGATAGCTCATACAGGAATGATGCCAACAAAAGACCTTGAAGAAATTTTTGATTATTGTCCTAATACATATACTGACTGGAAAATAGCATTTCATTGGTCTTCTCTTTGGGGCTTTGAGGATTTGCATATCCCAAATGATTATAGATTTAAATTACATGAGGTTTGGGCAAAATCGATGGAAAAATATTCCGATAGATATTTTTTTGGTTCTGATCATAAATTAGGTAAAAGCCCAGCACATGATGTTTTTGTTGAACACTATATGAAGCATGTTCGTTTGATGATTGGATCTTTAAGCCCAGATGTACAAGAAAAGATTGCATATAAAAATGCAGCTAAACTTTTTAAAATTAATCTTAATCAACCTTTAATTGTTGGCAAACAATAAAAATCAGCAGTATCTATTTTAGAAGAATACTGCCTTCGCATATTCCATTTTTTATGAACGCCTGCACTTGCAACACTTAATGTAGACCTTCCGTATCGATGATTAGTGTTATCAATTGATCTCATTAAGCTATTTATCTTTTCATCTTTTTCAGAAGTAAATAAATTTGTTTTGTCATTTGCATTGGATAAACCTGTTAGCATCACACCTGCTTTTTGATAACGATAACCATTTTTAAATATACTCTCAAGAATTGAAACTGCAGTTTTAACTGTTTCAATACTGTTGTTTGTTGCAATAGGAAAATCAACTGTCTTTGCATTTGAATAATAACCAAAGTTTCTATGAAAGGGACTTGTTCTAACAAATACAGTAATTGCTTTTGCAACTAAAGACTCTGATCTAATTTTTTCAGATGCATTTAAACAATAATTTGCAACTGCTTCTTTTAATTCTTGAAAAGTTTCAATTCTTTTTCCAAATGATCTTGAAACAACACAACTCTTTCTTTTGGTAGTAGTTGTTTCTAAATCAATACAAGGAATTCCTCTAAGCTCCATTGCCGTTCTTGAACTTAAAACATTAGAACTTTTCTTTATCCAAGTGTTAGATTTATTTTTTAATTGCTTCGCATTATAAATTCCATGCTTTTGATAAAACTTAGTTAATTGTCTCCCAACACCCCAGACATCATTAATTTCAACTTTTTCTAAAATAGGATCTAAATTATCTATTCCAATTAAACTTGTAACACCTGATTGTTTTTTCTTTGCAATATGATTTGCAACTTTACTTAATGTTTTTGTTTTTGCGATCCCAATACTTGTTGGAATACCAGTCCACTGTAAAACTGTTTCTCTAATTTCTTTTCCAACTTTTTCTACATCTTGATCTTTAAAGTTTGATAAATCTAAAAAAGCTTCGTCAATTGAATAAACTTCTATTTCAGAATTAAATCTTTTAAGGGTACGCATTACTCTTCTCGATAAATCTCCATACAAAGAATAGTTTGATGAAAAAACATTTACATTATTTTTAATAATAATATCTTTTGCTTTAAAGTAAGGTTCTCCCATTTTAATGCCTAAAGCTTTTGCTTCTGTTGATCTTGAAATTATACAACCATCATTATTAGATAGAACTACAACAGGTTTTTTTCTTATTTTAGGATTAAATAATCTTTCGCAAGAAACATAAAAAGAGTTACAATCAATAAGTGCTATTTTTTTAGTATACTGAATGGATGACATAAGTTACAACTCCCCAAATAAATATATCTTCATCTTCATTAATTAAAATTCGATCTGTAAATTCTTTAGAACCTGATGTTAAAAATTTTTTATCTCTTTCTTGAACTAAACTTTTAACAACTAGTTCATCATGAACATTTGCAATAACTGTTGAGAAATTTTTTGGTGTTAAACTCTTATCAACAACTAATAGATCGCCATCATTAATTCCCACATCCACCATTGATTTCCCCTGGACTCTTATGATGAAAGTTGCTGGAACATTTTTGATTAAATGAACATTTAAATCAATATCTTCCTCAATATAGTCTGTAGCAGGGGACGGAAAACCCGCGCCAGCTTTATGTAAATAGTAAGGTATAGTTAGCTTCATAAATGTTCTTATTTTGTTCTAATTAATATCTAAGTTATTCAATAGTGTCAATCAGGTTGTATTTTGAGTCTGTAACTGAATCAAAAGTGAATCAAAACGTGAACATCGAAACCACATGTTGTATACATGTGGATAACTTTAACCATAAATAGTTTGAAGATAATAAATGGAAAAAAACGAAAGCTTAACTGGAAGATGTATTTGTGGTCAGGTTAAATATAGAATTACAGAAAAGCCTCTATTCACCCAAGCTTGTCATTGTAAAGATTGTAAAATTATAACTGGGTCTTCATACGTTATTAATACAAGCGTCTTGGATAACACTTTAATTATAGAAGGAGAAGTTGCATCAACAGAACTCAAAGCAGGAAGTGGCGCCACTTCTAATGCATATTTTTGTACTAAATGTGGAACTTATATTTATACTGATTATGCCTCAGCTGTTGGTAGATTAACAGTTAGAACTAAAACTTTAGATAATTCAGAAAGTTTTCCACCACAAGTGCATATTTTTACAAAAGATAAAGATCCATGGCTGAACCTTACAGAGGATGTAATTTGTTTTGAAAAGATGTATGATCCTAAAAAAACATGGCCAGAGGAAAGTTTAAAAAGATACGGAGAATATTTAAAAGTTATTAATAAATAATTTTATTAAGAGATTAAAATATGAAAAAGTTAACTTGTCACTGCGGAGCAATTGAAGCTGAAGTTAGAATTCCTATAGGTGGTGTTGAAAAAATCATGCGTTGTAATTGTTCAATTTGTAAAAAAAAAGGTTACATTATAGGAGTGCTCGGTCCTGATGATTTTAAACTTACAAAAGGAGAAGATAAGTTAACACTTTATCAGTTTTATACTAATACAGCTAAGCATTATTTTTGTTCTATCTGTGGAATTCATACTCATAACAGACCTAGAAGTAATCCAAAAATATATGGTGTAAATATTGCATGTATTGAAGGTGTAGAACCATTCGAAATTGAGGATGTTCCTGTAAATGATGGAAAGAATCATCCACTAGATCAAAAACAATAAATTTCTTTATGCAACCAATTGGCGACTGTTACAGAAAAGTTAGTAAAGATTGTATCAAATTTATTAGATCTCAAGAAACATCTAAAGAAAAATTTAAAAATAAAGAGAAGATGATAAAATCTTTTTTAATTCCGATTAGTTTCTGGATTTCAAATAGAGCTAAAAAATCGAAACCTTATTTGATAGGTTTATCAGGGGGCCAAGGAACTGGCAAAACAACCATAAGTTCTATTTTAAAAATTATTCTAACTAAATATTTTAGATTAAACGTTTTTAAACTCTCAATTGATGACTTATATAAAACTAGAAAAGATAGAATAAGGTTATCTAAAAAAATACATCCTTTGTTAAAGACCAGAGGTGTTCCGGGAACACATGATGTAAATTATATGTTTGATTTTCTAAAAAAAATTAAAAAAAAAAGTTTTAAACACTATAGAATTCCTAAATTTAATAAAGCTATAGACGATAGACTTAAAAGAAAATCTTGGTATTTAATTAAAAGAGTCCCAGATGTTATAATCTTTGAGGGTTGGTGTGTAGGAGCCAGAGCTGAAAAGAAAATTACTTTAAGAAAATCTATTAATCCGCTAGAGAAAAAAAAGGATATAAATTTAATATGGAGAAAATTTGTAAATGACCAATTACAGACCAAATACAAAAAATTGTTTTCAAAATTAGACTGCATGATATTTTTAAAAGCCGGTAGCTTTAAGTTATTGCAGAGTTGGCGGCTAAAACAAGAATCCTTATTAAAATTAAATTCAAAAAATAAAGCAAACAATAAAGTAATGAGCAAAAATGAGGTATTAACATTTATGCAGACATATCAGAGGATTACCCAAAATATGTTTAAATTTGCTCCAAAATATTCTTCAATTATATTAAATTTAAATAGAAATCATGAAATTAAATCAATAAAATATAATAAATGAAAAAAATATCACTAACAATAATCTTTCTATTAGCTTTTACATTTGCAGCAAGCGCTGTAACTTTAACCGATGCATTAAAAATTACTTTTCAAAATAATTTAGAACTAAAAGCTGAACGAAAAAATTTAGAAGTTCAAAGAGAAGTATTAAATATTTCGAAAAGTGATTTTTTTCCAACTTTAACATTATCTGGTACAAAAAATTTCGAAAATACCAACAAACTTACAAATCAAAGTGGTGCTGATGCTTCGATCACTGATACAGATACGATGACTACATCGGTAAAATTAGAACAAACTTTGATTGATGGTAGTGCCAGAAGTACCAAGTATGAAAAAAGTAAATTAGGATTAAACCTTTCTGAAGCAAAACTAATCAAAAAAGAACAAGATGTTTTTATGAAAGCAATTGAAGCATATACCGGTTTAATACTTGCTTATGAAAAATTAAGTATTAATCAAGAAAATGTAAATTTACTTCAAAGACAATTTGAAATAGACAATGCGCGATTATCTAGAGCCCAAATTACTGCTACAGACTTAGCACAATCCCAATCTTCTTTGTCAGGAGCTCAAGCAGGTTATATAGGAGCTCAAAATAATATTATTACTAGCAAGTTAGCGTATGAAAATATAATAGGACCTATCAATACTGATGAAAAACTAAAAAAAATATATAATTCAGAAGTTTCAATACCATCAAGTTTAGTTGAAACAAAAAAAATATCTGAACAAAAAAGTCCTGATCTTATAATTGCTGAAATAGAATATGGACAGTCTGAATTAGATGTAAAAATAGCAAGATCAGATTTATCACCAACGGCTAAACTTTCGCTCGAGAGATCGTATACAGATGATCTGAGTGCAACATATGATGAAAGAGAAAAAGATGTTTTGCAAGCAACAGTGAGCTGGCCTTTTCAATTTGGGGGTAAGAATAAGTCTAATGTAAATAAAAATCTTCAAGTTAAAGGGATGAAAAAATTACTTCTTGAAAACGCTTTTAGAAATAACACCCAAGGTGTTACTGCTGCTTGGTCAACTTTAGAGTCATCTAAAAGCCTTTTAAGAGCTGTTCAATCCCAAGTTAAAGCTGCAGAAATTGCAAATGAAGGAATTAGTTTTGAATATGAGAGCGGTTTGAACAGATCAACATTTGATGTACTTCAATCGAGATCAAATTTGATAAATGCTAAAATAAATCTTGCAGAAGCTGAAAGAAATTACTTATTAGCCCAATACAGATTGTTAAAGTCAGCAGGCTTATTAAATAGCGAATACTTAAAACTTAGATAAATAAACACTTTTAAACGCAATATTAAAAAAATATTGCTAATGAGAACAAAATGTGTACATTTATCTTCATGATTCGATTGTTAAAAAACGCAAAAAAAGAGGCAAAAAATGACTAAAAATAACTTAAAAGTGGTTAAAACCGCTAAAGATAAAGAATTGGAAAATAAGGAAAAAAATAAAGCATTAGACGCAGCAATTAGCCAAATTACAGATAGCTTTGGAAAAGGCTCTGTAATGAAACTTGGAGAACAAAAGGCTATGGATGTTGAGTCTGTTTCTACTGGATCTTTAAGTCTTGATCTAGCACTTGGTATAGGAGGACTACCAAAAGGAAGAATTATTGAAATTTATGGACCAGAGTCGTCTGGAAAAACTACATTAGCATTACAAGTAGTTGCTGAAGCACAAAAAGCTGGTGGAATTTGTGGATTTGTTGATGCAGAGCATGCATTAGATCCAGTTTATGCAAAAAAATTGGGTGTTAATACTGAAGAACTGCTTATTTCACAACCAGATACAGGTGAACAAGCTTTAGAAATTACGGATACTTTAATTAAGTCTGGCTCAATGTCAGTACTTGTTGTTGACTCAGTTGCTGCATTAACCCCAAGAGCTGAAATTGAAGGAGACATGGGAGATCATCATGTTGGTCTTCAAGCAAGACTAATGTCACAAGCTCTTAGAAAATTAACAGGATCAATATCAAGAACTAACACAATGGTTATTTTCATTAACCAAATTAGAATGAAAATTGGTGTCATGTTTGGAAGCCCAGAAACAACATCTGGTGGTAATTCTTTGAAATTCTATTCTTCAGTCAGAATGGATATTAGAAGAATTGGCGCGATTAAAGATAAAGAACAAATAATTGGAAATACAACAAGAGTTAAAGTTGTTAAAAATAAAGTTGCTCCACCATTTAAAGTAGTTGAATTCGATTTAATGTATGGAAAAGGAATTAGTAAAGTAGGGGAACTAATCGACCTTGGTGCTAAAGCTGAGATTGTAGAAAAATCAGGAGCTTGGTACGCTTATAAAGGAGAAAAAATTGGTCAAGGTAGAGAGAACGCTAAACTTTACCTTGAGCAAAACCCAAAAGCTGCAGCTGAGATTGAAATGGCTATTAGAGAAAAAGCAGGCGTCATTTCAAAAAAGATAGAGGGAAACCCTTTAAGCGAAGAGAAGGTTGAGGCTCAGAAAAAAGAGGAAGAAGTTCCAACTAAAAAAAATTAGCAGATAACTTTTAGTTATTAAGAAAAGGCGCTCAATTGGGCGCCTTTTTTCCCTTCAGAAGTGTAGACATCATATAAAAATGCTGTATTTTGGCAGTATATGGCTAAAACACTAAATGAAATTAGATCAGCATTCTTAGGTTACTTTGAGAAAAACGATCATAAAGTAGTTGAGTCTAGTAATCTGGTTCCAAATAACGATCCAACATTGATGTTTGCGAATTCGGGGATGGTTCAATTTAAAAATGTTTTTACTGGGTTAGAAAAGAGAGATTATCTAAGAGCTACAACTTCACAAAAATGTGTGAGAGCAGGTGGAAAGCATAATGATCTTGAAAATGTAGGTTACACCCCAAGACATCATACTTTTTTTGAAATGCTGGGAAACTTTTCTTTTGGCGATTATTTTAAAGAAAGAGCTATTGAACTTGCGTGGAATTTAATAACAAAAGAATTTGGTTTAGATAAGAATAGGCTTTATGTAACTGTATACCATGACGATGACGAAGCCTTTAATTACTGGAAAAAGATTGCTGGGTTAAGTGAAGATAAAATCATAAGGATAGCAACATCTGATAATTTTTGGTCTATGGGTGAAACTGGGCCTTGTGGTCCTTGTTCAGAAATATTTTATGATCATGGAGACCACTTAGAAGGAGGGTTACCAGGAACAAAAAATGAAGATGGGGACAGATTTATTGAAATTTGGAATTTAGTCTTCATGCAGTTTGAGCAAATTTCAAAAGATAAGAGAATTAATCTACCAAAACCATCAGTTGATACTGGAATGGGTTTAGAGAGAATTGCTGCATTACTTCAAGGAACTCACGACAACTATGAAACCGATCATTTTAAAAAAATAATAAACTCTACTGCAGAAATTTTAAAAGTTGCGCCTAATAACGACAATTTGGCAAGTTTTAGAGTAATAGCTGATCACTTACGCGCAAGTTCATTTTTAATTGCCGAGGGAGTTTTGCCATCAAATGAAGGAAGAGGTTATGTCCTAAGAAGAATTATGAGAAGAGGAATGAGGCATTCCCATCTGCTTGGTTCTAAAGAACCAATTTTTTATAATATTTTTAAAACTTTAAAAGACGAGATGAAAGGTAATTATTCAGAAATAGAGAGAGCTGAGTCATTAATAAAAGAAACATTAAGAATGGAAGAAGAAAAATTTTTAATTCTTTTAGATAGAGGTATTAAAATATTAAATGAGGAAATAACTAAAATAGACAAGATACTACCTGGAGAAGTAGCCTTTAAACTCTATGATACGTACGGTTTTCCATTAGATCTCACACAAGATATTTTAAAAAATAAGTCTTTAACAATTGATAATGATAAATTTCAAAGTTTAATGAAAGAAAGTAAAGAGCTTGCAAAGAAAAATTGGAAAGGCTCTGGTGATAGCGCAGTAGATGATATTTGGTTTTCCATAAAAGATCGATTAGGTCCTACAGAATTCTTAGGTTATGAAACTGACCAAGCAGAAGGCATTATTCTATCATTATTAAAAGATAACAAAGAGGTTAATGAACTAAGTGAAAATGATGAGGGTATGATTATTTTAAACCAAACTCCTTTTTATGGAGAGTCTGGGGGACAGGTAGGAGATACTGGTGAAATAATATCTGGAAACTTTAAGCTCGAGATAACAGATGTCCAAAAAAAATTAGGTGATTTATTTGTACATTACGGCAAAGTTAAATCAGGAAGTATAAAAATCAAAGACAATGTTGAGATGAAAATTGATATTGATAGACGTAATAATATAAGAGCTTATCACTCTGCAACACACCTTTTGCATGAATCGTTAAGAAGAGTATTAGGCACTCATGTTACACAAAAAGGATCATTAGTAGCGCCAGATAGATTAAGATTTGATTTTAGCCACATGAAACCAATCTCAGACCAGGAAATAGAAAAAATAGAAAATCACGTAAATTCGATGGTACAAAAAAAATCAGAAGTTAAAACAAGGATTATGACTCCTAAAGAAGCAGTAAGTAATGGAGCCCTGGCACTATTTGGAGAAAAATATGGAGAAGAGGTTAGAGTATTATCTATGGGAGAAGAGAAAGAAAGGTATTTTTCCACTGAATTATGTGGTGGTACGCATGTAAGAAACACTGGTGACATTGGAAAATTCAAAATTATTAGTCAATCATCAATTGCAGCAGGTGTGAGAAGAGTAGAAGCACTCAGAGAAAATCAATTAAATAATTTCTTACAAAATAAAGAAAAATTATCTGACTTATCAGCACAAAAAGATGAAGAAATGATTAATGACTTATCAAAACAGATAATTAAATTAGGCGGCAAACCAAATATAGAAAATGAAGAAAATAAGATTTTAATTAAAGAATTATCAAAACAACTAGAGCAATTAAAATTTAGTTCAATTTTAGAAAATAATTCAAAAAATATAATTCAAGATATTAAAATTAATAATATAAGCATAAGATTTCAAAAAGTTGATGATCTTCCACCCAAAGAGCTAAGAAAATTGGTTGATGCTGGAAAAAAAGATCTTAAAACAGGAATTGTTATAGTTTTTGCTAGTTTAGAAGACAAAGTAGGTCTTGCAGTTGGGATAACTGATAAGCTTACTGACAAGTATGATGCAGTAACATTTGCTAAAACAGGATCTGAAATTATTGGTGGTAAAGGTGGTGGTGGTAGAAAAGATTTTGCACAAGCAGGTGGCCAATTTAAAGATAAAATTGATGAGGCTTTTGAAAAAATTAAGACTTTAATTTAGTTTTTGTCTTAACTTACCATCTAAAGTATCTAAAAATTGATTAGTTGTTAAATACTTTGTTGAAGGTCCAATTAAAATAGCTAAGTCCTTAGTCATTGAGCCCTCTTCAACACAATCAACACATACTTTTTCTAGTGTTTCTGCAAACTTTATTAATTCCTCATTTCCATCTAATTTTCCTCTATGAGCCAAACCTCTTGTCCATGCAAAAATAGATGCAATAGGATTTGTTGAGGTTTCTTTACCTTGTTGATGCATTCTAAAGTGTCTTGTTACTGTCCCATGTGCAGCCTCAGCTTCCATTGTTTTGCCATCTGGAGCAAGCAATACACTTGTCATTAAACCTAAAGATCCATATCCTTGAGCAACTGTATCTGATTGCACATCTCCATCATAATTTTTGCATGCCCAAATATATTTACCATGCCATTTCATGGCACATGCTACCATGTCGTCAATTAATCTATGTTCATAAGTAATCTTACTTTGATCAAATTTGTTTTTAAATTCTTTTTCAAAAACTTCTTGAAAAATATCTTTGAATCTTCCATCATATCTTTTTAAAATAGTATTTTTAGTAGAAAGATAAACTGGCCATTTTTTAATTAATCCATAATTAAAGCAAGATCTTGCAAAGTCTTCTATTGATTTATCCAAATTATACATTGATAATGCAATCCCTGGACCTGGAAAGTTAAAGACTTCGTATTTTCTCTCATCAGATCCATCCTCAGCTGTCCATTTAATTTCTAATTTACCTTTACCAGGTACCGTAAAATCAGTTGCTCTATATTGGTCACCAAATGCGTGTCTACCTATAATTAATGGGTCTGTCCATGAGGGTACAAGTTTTGGAATATTTTTACAAATTATTGGTTCTCTAAAAACAGTTCCTCCAATAATATTTCTTATTGTACCATTTGGAGATCTCCACATTTTTTTGAGATTGAATTCCCTTACTCTTGCTTCGTCGGGCGTGATCGTTGCACATTTAATACCGACTCCATTCTTTTTAATTGCATTAGCGCATTCTATTGTGATTCTGTCTTCAGTTTTATCTCTACTTTCCATTCCCAAATCGTAGTACTCAATTTTAAGATCTAAATAAGTTAGAACGAGTTTGTTTTTAATGAAGTTCCATATAACTCTGGTCATTTCGTCACCATCAAGCTCCACAATGGGGTTTTTTACCTTAATTTTACTCATCTTTTCGATATATCTTAATAGTTGAATTTATTCTTTTTGTATACATATTAATCCAAAATTATCAATTATAGGATTGTCATGAGTAAAATATTTCCAAAAATACACAATGAAGGATACAAATTCGTCATTATTTTTGTAATCGCAACTATAATTCTCTATTTCATAAATGGATTTCTTGGTTTTATCGGGCTGGTATTAACTATTTGGTGTTATTATTTTTTTAGAGACCCTGAAAGAGTTTCCATAGGTGATGATAATTATCTCACAAGTCCCGCGGATGGAGTTGTGCTACAAGTAATGGATACAACTGGTCCAAAAGAACTTGGTTTAGAAAATAAACAAATGAAAAAAATAAGCATTTTCATGGATGTGTTTGACTGTCATGTAAATAGATCACCCTGCTCAGGAGCAATATCAGAAATACTTTATAAACCTGGAAAATTTTTCAATGCATCGTTAGATAAAGCAAGTGAAGATAATGAGAGAAATTATTATAAAATTAAAAACTCTGATGGAGAAGATATTATTGTTGTACAAATAGCTGGACTTGTCGCAAGAAGGATTGTGACAGAAGTTTCAAAAGATGAACTTGTAGAACAAGGCTCAAGAATAGGTATGATCAGATTTGGAAGTAGAGCAGATATATACTTTGAAAACTATACTCCATTGGTAAAAGTTGATCAAAAAACTTTAGCAGGTGAAACTTTAATTGCAAAAAAATAGTTTAATGGAGCAACAAAATAAAAATATTAAATTAGTTTCAAATAAAAAAACAAGAGTTATCTTGCCAAATATTTTAACACTTGTTGGAGTATCTATTGGATTGACTTCAATTAAGTTTGCATTTGATGGAAAATTTGAATTATCTATAATAGCAGTTATAGTAGCTGCGATCATTGATGGATTAGATGGTAGAATTGCAAGATTGATTAAAGGAACTTCTAAAGTTGGTAAGGAATTAGATTCGCTTACCGATGTTATAAGTTTTGGTGTTGCCCCAGCTTTTATTATGTATTTTTGGGCTTTGTCTGAAACTGGAAGATTAGGTTGGTTAATTTCATTAATTTATGTTGTTTGCGTAGCACTTAGACTTGCTAGATTTAATGTTTCATCAAATGAGGAGAGTTCTTGGAAAGATAATTTTTTTGAAGGTATACCATCTCCTGCAGGAGGAGTTCTAGTTTTAATGCCACTAATATTAAGTATTAGTGATTTTCAGTTTTTAAACTTAAATTATCAAATTATTGTACCAATTCTGTTTATTATTGTTTCAATATTATTAATAAGCAAAATACCAACTTATTCTTTTAAAAAGATTGTGGTGCCAAGAAGTACATCAATATTTTTGTTATTTGGAATAATTTTATATTTTGGCTTAATTCTTGTTTATACTTTTAATGCCATTGTTATTTCAGGTTTAATTTATTTGATAATGGTGCCAATAAGTTCAATGCATTATCTTATGATTAAAAAAAATGAGAAAGCCATCAGAGATGACACTGATCATCATGAAGATGTGTTATAAATGCGGGAAAATACAATAATCTCACTAGCAGATTCAAATTACTTCAATCTTCTTAATGAATTAATAGACTCAATTAATAGATTTGAACAAAGTAAAACAGTTGATATTTGCGTTATGGATGCAGGATTAACTGAGGAGCAAATTAAAATATTAGAAAAAAAAGTATTTCAAATCAAGAAGGCTCAGTGGGATATAAAAGTTCCTAATTTTAAGGTAAAAGGAAGAGAGTGGTTGAAGAGTCAGGTATCAAGAGCATTCTTACCAAATTATTTTCCAGGATATAAAAAATATTTATGGATAGATGCAGATGCATGGGTAAACTCTTGGTATGCAATCGATCTTTACTTTAAGGGCTGTGAGAATAAAAAATTAGCTATAGCAACATCAGCAGATAGATCTTACGGAAGAGTTTTAAGAGCAGATTGGGTATGGGGAGGTTTTGCAAAAATAAAATCACAAAATTACAAACACGCTAAATCATCTGGTTTTTCAGAAAAAATTTCAAGAGAAGTTGCACTTAAACCCCATTTAAATATTGGATTATTTTGCTTAGAAGAAAATGCTCCTCATTGGGAAGCATGGCAGAAAAATTTAAAAAAAGCTTTATCCTCAGGAAAAATTTGGGGTTCAGAACAAATAGCAATGAATATAACAATATATTCTGATAAATTAGATGTAGAAATTTTACCAGCTTATTGTAATTGGACTCTTATTGAGGCTATTAAATTTGACAAAAAACAAAATACTTTTGTTGAGCCTTATTTACCAAACCATGAAATAGGAATTATTCACTTAGCAGGAAAAAATAATGATAATATAAGAAATAATAAAAATTATATATCCAAAATTAAAACATTGGATGGAGATATAATTGAAAAATCTTTAAGATTTGAGAATTAGTTGAAAAAGAATAAATTTTCAAAGAATTGGATCATTAAGCAAAAAAGAGATATTTACGTAAAGAAATCAAAATTAGAGGGTTACAGGTCTAGAGCTATATATAAATTACAAGAAATAAACGATAAATTTAAAATAATCAAAAATAATATTTTAGTTGTAGATCTTGGTGCAGCCCCAGGTAGTTGGTCTCAGTATATATCAAGAAATTTTAATAATTCTAAAATAATTTCTATTGATCTGAAAGATATTGAGCCAATCAGGAATTTAGTGCATATAAAAGGAGATTTCACTGAAGAGCATCATAAAAAAAATATTCAGAATTATTTTGGTAAGAAAGTAGATCTGATTATGTCTGATATGGCTGTTAATACTACAGGTAATAAAAGTGTAGACTCACTAGTCACAGGTGAATTATGTATTGAAGCAATGAATTTTGCGGTTGAACTTTTAAATAAAAAAGGAAGTTTTATTTCAAAACTTTTTATGGGATCATCTTTTAACGAGATTGTCGCATTAGGCAAAAAATCATTCAAAGATGTTGATATTTTTAAGCCACCTTCAAGCAGGAAAGACTCTAAGGAAAATTTTATAATTTGTAGAAATTTAAGATAGTTACTCTTTTATTTTTTTAAGAATCATTTATATAAGGACATGGATACTATTAAAGAAGCTTTAACATTTGATGATGTTACTTTAGCTCCAAATTATTCAGAAATTCTGCCCAGTGAAGTAAACACTTCAGTCAATTTGACAGATCAACTAAAGATAGAAATACCGCTTTTATCCTCTGCAATGGACACTGTCACAGAGTCATCGATGAGTATTGCAATGGCAAAAGCTGGAGGATTAGGAATAATTCATAGAAATTTAAATATTGAGGAACAAATCAAAGAAATTAGAAAAGTAAAATCAAAAAATAAACTCGTAGGCGCAGCAGTTGGAGCAAGTGAAAAAGAATTAAAAAGAGCTGAAAAAATATTGAAAGAGAATCTTGATATAATAGTTATAGATACTGCACATGGTCATACCAAAAAAGTTGGAGATACAATAAAAAAGATCAAAAAATTACGTCCAAAAAAAACAGCAATTTGTGCTGGAAATATAGCTACAGAGGAAGGTGCAAGGTTTTTAGTTGGATTAGGTGTAGATATTATAAAAGTTGGGATTGGCCCAGGATCTATTTGCACAACAAGACTTGTAGCAGGAATTGGAGTCCCACAATTAAGTGCGATATTAAATGTTAAAAAGGGCATTGGAAAAAGTAAAACAAGATTAATTGCTGATGGAGGTATTAAATTTTCTGGTGATATTGCAAAAGCGTTAGCCGCTGGTGCAGATGCAGTTATGATAGGTTCATTGTTCGCAGGAACTGACGAAGCACCTGGAAAAAAAATAAAAAAAAACGGCAAATTATATAAATATTTTAGGGGTATGGGATCCATAGGTGCAATGAATAAAGGATCAGCAGATAGATATTTTCAATCAAAACAAAAGGATACATCAAAATATGTACCAGAAGGAGTAGAGGGATATATTAAATATAAGGGTAACGTTGATAAAATAATCTATAACTTAGTTGGAGGCTTGAAATCTTCCATGGGCTATATGGGAGCTAGGAAAGTGATCGATTTAAGAAAAAAACCACAGTTCGTAAAAATTACTAAAGCAGGTTTTTATGAAAGTATGGTACATAATATAGATGTAATAAAAAAATAATTATGAAACACCTAATTTTAATATTTATATTTTTTTTATTTAGTATTTTAGCTAAAGCAAATGAAAATAATTTTTTTAATCAAGCAAAAGACTTGTTTGATAAGAAAAAATATGAAGACTCAAAATTTTTATTCCATAGAAATATTGTTTACAACCCAAAAGACTCGGAATCTTACCTCTATTTAGCTAAAATTTTTAAAATTGAAGATGATAAAAGACAAGAAGAAAAAAATATAAGAACTACTTTACTTTTAGATCCTAAGAACGAAGAAGCAATGTACCTTTTAATTGATATGGAGTTAGAAAGATCAAACTTTTCAAAAGCAGATGAATTAAGTGAAGATTTTAAGAAAATTTGTGTAGATATGTGTGAAAAAATTGCTTCAATAGAAAGTCGATTAAAGGATTTTGAGATAAAAGATGCGTCTTGAGGACACTCTCAATAAGATACTTATTGTAGACTTTGGTTCTCAATTTACACAATTAATCGCAAGAAAAATAAGGGAACTGGGAGTTTATTGTGAAATTATAAGTCACAAAAAAATAGAAAAGTTCCAAAATTTTGAAAAAAATATCAAAGGTATTGTATTATCTGGCGGCCCATTGAATGTCTATGAAAGCAAAAAAGTAAAGTTTAATAGTAAACTTCTTAAATTAGGGATTCCTGTACTAGGTATTTGTTTTGGACATCAAATAATTTCAAAAACAATGGGAGGAAGTGTAAGAAATTCAAAATATAGAGAATTTGGACTAGCAGAGGTAAAAGAAATTAAAAAAAGTAAGTTAACAAAAAATTTTTTTTCTAAAGGAAAAAATAATGTTTGGATGAGTCATGCTGATCAAGTAACAAAATTACCAAAAAACTTCAAAATAATTGCACAAAGTAACAATTCTAAGATGTGCATAATTGAAAATATAGAAAAAAAAATGTTTGGCATTCAATTTCACCCAGAGGTAAGTCATACAATTAAAGGAAAATTAATACTAAAAAATTTTTTATTTTCTATTTGTAAATTAAATAAAAATTGGTCACCAAAAGATCAGAAAACAAAGTTAATAAATGAAGTAAGAAATAGTGTAGGAAATTCTAAGGTTATTTGTGCTTTATCTGGTGGTGTAGATAGTAGTGTAGTCGCTAAATTATTATCAAATGCAATAGGAAAAAAATTAACATGCATTTTTGTAAATACTGGTCTACTTAGAAAAGATGAAGAAAAGCAAGTTGTAAATACATTCAAAAAGAAATTTAAAATTAATCTAATTTATGTGAATGCTGAAAATTTATTTTTATCAAAATTAAAAAATATATCTGATCCAGAAAAAAAAAGAAAAATAATAGGAAATCTTTTTATCAAAATATTTGAAAAATATGCAAATAAAATTAAAAATGTAAAATTTTTAGCTCAAGGAACTTTGTATCCCGATTTAATTGAAAGTAAATCTGTGACTGGAAGTCAAACTTCAAAAATTAAATCACATCATAATGTAGGTGGTTTACCAAAAAAAATGAAACTTAAATTAGTAGAACCACTAAAATACCTTTTTAAAGATGAGGTTAGAAAGTTAGGATCAGAACTAGGATTGAGTAATGAAATAATTTCTAGACATCCATTTCCAGGACCAGGTCTTGCAATAAGAATGCCTGGTATAATTACTAAAGAAAAAATAAACATTTTAAAAGAGGCTGATAATTATTTTATCAATTCTTTAAAAGAAAATAACCTATATAACAAGATTTGGCAGGCTTATGCTGCATTACTTCCTGTAAAAACAGTTGGTGTAATGGGAGATAATAGAACTTATGAGTTTCTTTGTCTTTTAAGGGCAATTACATCAGAAGATGGAATGACAGCTGATTTCTTTCAATTTAATAAATCTTTTATGCAAACAGTATCTAATCAAATTGTAAATAATATAAGAGGTATTAATAGAGTAGTTTATGATATTACTTCAAAACCACCGAGTACTATTGAATTGGAATAATAAGACTATATAAGTAATCTATATGAAATATTTACACACAATGATTAGAGTCTCAAACATAGACGAGTCTTTAAGATTTTTCTGTGAAGGGTTAGGTCTTAAAGAAACAAGAAGAAAAGACAGCGAAAAGGGCAGGTATACTTTGGTATTTCTTGCTGCTCCAGATGATGAGAAAGCTGAAATAGAATTAACATACAATTGGGATGGAGATAGTTTGGGCGATGGTTCAAGAAACTTTGGACATTTGGCGTACAGAGTTGAAAATATATATGAAACTTGTCAAAGATTAAGAGACATGGGTTATACAATTAACAGACCACCAAGAGATGGCCATATGGCATTTGTCAGATCTCCAGATAAAATTTCTGTTGAAATACTTCAAGATGGCTACTTGGAACCAATAGAGCCATGGAAATCTATGGAAAATACGGGCACTTGGTAATAAATATTTATGCCTTTGAAAATAAGTAGGCTTATATTAAAAAAAAAAAATAAGTCAAAAATAGTCTGCTTAACAGCCTACTCAAAAAATATTGCTGAAGAAGTTGATAAATACACAGACCTTGTACTTGTTGGAGACTCCTTGGGTTCTGTTTTATATAATTTTGATACAACAAGAAAAGTAAATCTATCTATGATGATTGAACATTCTAAAAGTGTAAGAAAAGGAGTAAAAAAAAGTTTAATGATTGTAGATATGCCATTTAATACTTATAAAAATAAATTGCAGGCGCTAAAAAATTGTAAAAAAATAATTAAAGAAACAAAATGTGATGGTATCAAATTAGAGGGAGGTAGTAAGATCAAGGATATAATTAAACATTTAGTAAATAATAAAATCCCAGTAATGGGTCACATAGGTATAACTCCACAATCTCAAAGAGGTAGATTTAGATATAAAGGTAAGACTGAAAAAGAAAAAAAAAATTTATTAAAAGATTCAAAAATCTTAGAAGAAGCAGGTGTTTTTGCTATTGTGCTAGAATGTATTGAGAAAAAACTTTCCAAAAAAATAACTGAATCAATTGGAATTCCAACAATAGGAATTGGATCATCAAAGTTTTGTGATGGTCAGATTTTGGTTTTAGACGATTTATTAGGTTTGACTAATAGTAAAATAAAATTCGTTAAGAAATATGCTAATTTTAAAAGTAATATTAGAAATGCAGTTAAAAAATTTGGGTCAGATGTGAAAAGAGGTTCATATCCATCATTAAAGCATTCTTACTAAAAATACTTTTTAAATTCCTCATTAATTTTTAGAATTTCTAAGTCAACAAGTCCACCAATAATAAGCTGTATTGCAAGTATAAGAATAACTGCTATTCCAATATAGACGACCCATAAATGTTTCTGAATATAATTTGCTAAATAAGTGGCCATAGCACCTGTGAGGACTACAGATAAAATTAAACCAAAAATCATAAACCCAAAATTACCCTTAGAAGCACCAACAACACCTATAACATTATCAAAACTAATTGTTATATCTGCGAAAAGCACTTTATACATACCCTTTGCAAATGAAGGTTCTAAGGATTTTTTTGTTGGTGATTTAATTTGTCTCTGAGCTTGTAAAAGATCTTTTCTAAGATCATTTACTATCCAAATTAGAAGCAAACCTCCAAGAATTTTTATGAAGTAAAATTTGAATAAATAGGTCGCAAATACTGCAAATAAAACTTTAAAAATTAAAGCTCCGACCACTCCCCAAAATATGATTTTTTTTCTATTCTTTGGGACAAAATTAGCCGCAATTAGACCAATTATTATGGCGTTATCAGCTGCTAATATAATATCTATAAAGATAATTTGCAGTAAAATAATGGCTTCTTCGATCAAGATAACAATATAATAGTAACAATTTCAAATTTTTCAATAAAACATGGAAAAAATTTTTATTGATTTAACAAATAATACATAATGAGATGTACTTTTTAAAAATTAAGGAGGATTAATGAAAATTTTAAAAACTTTGTTTTCTATTTTATTTTCTGTCTTGTTAATAGCAAATGTAAATGCTTCTGAAAAGTGGGATATGGCTTTAGCTTATGGTGCGAGCAACTTTCACTCAGCAAATGCAGCAGAATTTGCTAAAAATGTTTCAGAGAAAAGTGGAGGAAAACTTACAATAGTTACACATCCTGGTGGATCATTATTTAAAGGTGGAGAAATCTTTAGAGCGGTAAGAACTGGTCAAGCACAGATGGGCGAAAGATTTATGTCAGCATTGGGAAAAGTTGACCCTATTCTTGAAATTGACTCACAACCTTTTTTAGCAACTTCATATGACGATGCTATGAAACTTTATCAAGCTTCAAAGCCAGCAATCATTGAAAGTTTAAACCAAAAAGGATTAGTATTTTTATATGCTGTGCCATGGCCTGCACAAGGACTATATAGCAAAAATGAAATCAATAGTGTTTCAGATCTAGAAGGTTTAAAATTTAGAGCTTATAATTCTGCAACAATTAGAATTGCAGAGCTCACAGGTATGGCTCCAACTAAAATTGAGGCGGCTGAAATCAGTCAAGCATTTTCAACTGGAGCAGTTGAAAGTATGATTACATCGCCAACAACTGGTAAAAATAGCAAAATATGGGAGAACGGTGTTAAATATTTCTATGATATCGCTGCTTGGTTCCCAAAAAATATGGTTGTTGCACATAGAGGATCTTGGAATAAACTAGATGCTGATACTCAAATGCTAATTAAAAGAGAAGCTGCTGCTGCAGAAGAAAAAGGTTGGATGCTTTCTAGAGTTGGAAATATAGAAGATAAAAAAGCTCTAGCTGCTGCAGGAATGGTAGTAGGCAAAGTAAATGCTGATTTGGAAAAACATTTCCAAAAAGTTGGAAAAAAAATGGCAAAAGAATGGAAGAAAAAAGCTGGCAAAACAGGTGCTAGCGTACTTGCCGCATACAAATAAAAAAAATATAATAAAAAAGGCTGTTTAAAAAAAACAGCCTTTTTTATGTTACAGAAATTAAATAAATCATTAAATAATATTTATAATTATTCAGGATATATAGCTGCAGTTTTTTTAATTCTTATTGCAGTTTTTATATTAACCGGAATTGCATCTAGAATTTTCGGTTTTTATATAAGGGGGTTAGCTGAATACTCAGGGTATTGTATGGCTGCCTCATCTTTTTTTGCTCTTTCATATACATTTGTAAATGGGGGTCATATAAGAATCACATTATTTTTAGAAAAGTCTACGGGTTTTAAAAAAAAATTTTTAGAAGTTTGGAGCTTAGTCGTCACAACAATATTTGCAGGTTATATGTCATATTATTTTATCAAAATGTTAAAAATCTCATACGAGTTTGAGGAAAGAAGTGAAGGTGCTGATGAAATTTTAATATGGATACCTCAATGTAGCGTCGCTATTGGAGCAACACTTTTTTTTATATGTGCCTTTCATCTATTAATCTTAAAAATTAATAATAATGATTGAAATTTTATTAGCTATTTTTTTTATTACAGTTTTACTACTTTTTTTAAGCTCTGGAATATGGGTAGCAATAAGCATGATTGGTGTTTCTTCTATTGGAATGATTTTATTTACTTCTCGACCAGTTGGAGATGCGATGGCCACAACAATTTGGGGTGCATCATCATCATGGACTCTGACTGCTTTGCCTCTTTTTGTATGGATGGGAGAAATTTTATTTAGGACTAAATTATCTGAAAATTTATTTGAGGGACTGGCTCCTTGGTTACAGAAACTTCCTGGAGGTTTAATACATGTCAATGTTGTTGGATGTGCATTGTTTGCAGCTATATCTGGATCCTCAGCTGCAACAGTCGCTACAGTTGGAAAAATGTCAATTCCAGAGTTAAGAAAAAGAAAATATCCTGAAAAAATTTTACTTGGAAGTCTTGCGGGCTCTGGAACTTTAGGATTACTAATCCCTCCTTCAATTATTTTAATTATTTATGGAGTAACTGTTCAAGAGTCTATTGCTAAACTATTTATAGCTGGAATAATTCCTGGAATAATGATTGCTCTGATTTTTATGGGCTATGTAATCATTTGGTCTTTGTTAAATAAAAATAAAATGCCGTTAACTGAAGAAAATTACTCATTTTTAAATAAATTAAGTAAATCAAAACAGTTAATACCTGTAATTTTATTAATCCTTGGTGTAATTGGCTCTATTTATACTGGAATTGCAACAGCAACTGAAGCAGCATCTCTGGGTGTTGTGGGTGCTTTAATACTTTCTTATTTTCAAAAAAGTCTGAACTTAAAAACTTTTAAAGAATCTTTACTTGGTGCAACAAAAACCTCGTGCATGATTGCATTCATATTAGCTGGAGCAACATTTTTATCACTCGCTATGGGATTTACTGGTCTTCCTAGAAATCTAGCAATTTGGATACAAAATATGGAATTATCACCATATGTTTTAATTTTCGTATTAATGATTTTTTATATAATTTTAGGGATGTTTCTTGATGGAATATCAGCAGTTGTACTTACAATGGCTATTATCGAACCTATGATAAGGCAGGCTGGTTTTGATATGATTTGGTTTGGTATATTTTTAGTTATAGTTGTTGAAATGGCACAAATTACCCCTCCAGTTGGTTTTAATTTATTTGTTTTGCAAGGTATGGCTAACAAAGATATGGGCTACATCGCCAAGAGTGCATTTCCGTTATTCTTGTTGATGATATTTGCGGTAATCTTAATTGTTTTGTTTCCTCAAATAGCTTTATGGATGCCTGAGCAAATGATTCAAAATATAAACTAATATTTTGATTTTTTTGATCCGTCTATAATTTCTTTTAATTCTTGATACTCTTCACAATTACAACCTTTTAAAACTTCTAGTCTTTCTTTTGCCAAATCTATTCTGTTTGTAACGACATATAATTCACCTAAGTATTCATTTATTCCAACATGATTTGGTTCAACTTGTAAACCTAGTAGGTAATATTTTTCTCCTGCTTCAAAGTCCCCAAGTTTTCTAGTTGTAAAACCCAGGTAATTTAGTGTATCAGCTTGTAAAGGCTTTTCTTTGTCGAGTTTTAATAAAATTTTTTGAGCTTTTTCGTATCTTTTTAATGCTTTATCCATTTTATTTTTGGATTCGTATTTCTTAGCTGCTTCAATTATTTTTACAGCATTTTTATAGCTCGGTTTTTTGTCTGATGAACTTGTTCCAGCAGCAAAAGTTTCAACAGTTAAAAAAAAGAATATGAAAAGAGTAAATATTTTTTTAATCATAATTATATAAATTTTTTCATTTTATTTAGAGGCTTTAATTCTAAATTATTTTTTATCAAGTTTTCTCTTACTTGTTTTGCAGTAGAAAGAGAGCTTGAATTATCTCCATGTATGCAAATTGAATCGATTTCACAAGGTATTTGTTTTCCACTGTGACAATTAAGGGTTTGGTTTTTTACCATGCTGAATACATGTTTTTTAGCTCGCTCTGGGTCGGTTATTAGGGCATGATCCTTACTTCTTGATACAAGCGTTCCATCGTCTTCATAATTTCTATCTGCAAAAATTTCACATGCAATTTTCATATTTAATTTTTTAGCTGCAATTTCCATTTTTGAACCTGTTGGTACTAAATAAATTATATCTTTATCAATACTATAAATAGTTTTTGCCAAAATTGTTGCCAGTTCAAGGTCCTCACAAGCCATATTATTCAAGGCTCCATGTGGTTTAATATGAGAAACCTTTTCATCTAATTTATTGGCAATATTTTGCAAAATTTCATATTGATCTATTACAAGCTTAGCAATCTCATCAGCACCAAGATTAATCCGTTTTCTTCCGAAGTTCTCTGGATCATTGAATGATGGATGTGCACCAATACTTACATTATTTTGCTTTGAAATCTCTACAACTTCTCTCATAGTTTCCTCATCTCCAGCGTGGTACCCACAAGCCACATTTGCAGAATTAACTATTTTGAGTAAATCGGGATCATTCTTATTTGAATGATGCATTGATTTTTCACCTAAATCACAATTTAAATTAATTTCCATACTATAAAGCTTAAAGTATAACATGACATGATTAAAAATATATCAAATCTTGGTGACGCAGCATTGTACTGTGACTTTGGTACTGAGGTAAATAAAGAAATTAACAGAAATGTTATAAATTATTTTAACAATTTAAGAGATAGTAATTTTTTAGGTATTACAAATATTACACCTAGTTATAATAAACTAGTAATTAGTTTCGATTTAAAACTTACGAGTTTTGCTAAATTAAAAAAACAAGTTGAAAATCTAGAATTAAAAAAAAATAATAATTCAAAAAATAATCTTATTAAAATCCCAGTTTGTTGTGCAGAGGAATTTGCACCAGATATAAAACGTTTACAAAAATTATTAAAGATAAATGAAGCAAAAATTTATGAAACATTCTTTTCTAAAAATTATTATTGTTATATGACAGGTTTTATTGCGGGAATGCCATTCTTAGGAGATATGGATAAATCTCTTTTTGCAAGGCGTTTAGAAACACCAAGAGTTAAGGTCCCAAAAAATTCCATAGGTATAACAGAGCAATTTTGTAATATTTATACTTTTGAAAGTCCAGGTGGTTGGAATATAATTGGTAAAACATCAGTTGATATTTTTGATAATAAAAAAAATACTGAACCTAATCTAATCAACCCAGGCGATACAATATCATTTTATCCGATTTCTAAACTTGAGTATGAAAAAAAATATGAATAAAAACTATTTTGAGGTATTACGACCAGGTATCAATTCTACATTTCAAGACAATGGTAGAAATAATTTTTATCATATAGGCATACCTTTTAGTGGAGCAATGGATAATAGGAATTTTATATTAGCAAATACCATTTCAAACAATGAAATAAATAATCCAGTCCTAGAATTTGCATATCAAGGTCCAAAATTGAAATATATAGGAGAAAATATTTCCATCAATGTTACTGGAGATGTTAATTTTAAAATTATAAGAAAAAACAAAAATTTAGAATTTAGTTGTTACGAAAATATTATTTTAGAGAATAATGATTGCTTAGATATACTGTCTACCAATCGATCAGTATATGGTTATTTATCTATTGGAGGCACATTTGAGGTAGATTATTATTTAAATAGTTGTTCCACAAATACTAAGGCTAAAATTGGCGCGAATAGTGGGGAAAAACTTCAGAAAGGACAAATAATTTATTTAAAAAATATAAAAAAAATACTACCAAAAAATAAAATAGAATACCTAAATTCTAAAATTGAAAATATTAGAATAATAAAAGGACCCCATTTTGATTATTTTTCAAAGGATGCAATAGATTCATTTTTAAGTGATGAATTTAATGTAACCAAATTAAGTGACCGTATGGGAATAAGACTTAAAGGACCTAAGATTAGTAATATTAAAAATACAAATATAAAGTCAGAAGGATTAGTGAAGGGTGTTATACAAATCACTGCAGATGGGGATCCAATAATTATGTTATCTGATCATGGAACTATAGGGGGTTATCCTAAGATTGGAGTTGTAATAAGTGCTGATTATGACAAACTAGTACAAATACCTCCAGGATCAAAAATTAAATTTAAAGAAATTAATTTAAAAGATGCAGAAACTATATTTAAGTTGTATGAGATGGAAACTCAAAATTTGATTTCCAATTTTAAATGAATTTTATTTCAAAGATACCAGGTCCATTATTAATCTTTTTTGGTGCATTTTGTCTAAGTTTTGGAGGGTTGATTGTTAAATCATTTGAAGGATCAACTTTATGGCAAATCTTATTTTGGAGACAGGTTTTTTTTATAATTGTTGTAACTATTTTTTTAATTGTAACTTACAAAAGAGAGGTATTTAAAAAAATTTATATATCGGGAATTCCTGGCTTAATTGGTGGAATTATATTGGGTATTGGATTTAGCAGTTATGTTTTTGCTATGTACAATACAACCGTTGCAAATACAAATTTCATAATACAAACACAAACAATTTTCCTAGCGATATTTGGATATTTTTTTTTGAAAGAAAAAATTTCAAAAATTACTTTAGCTTCTATTATTTTAGCAATTTCTGGATTAATCTTAATGCTAGGAAATACTCTATCAAGTGGACAAATGTCTGGAAATATTGTTGCCTTTGTAATGCCAATTACCTTCGCAACTCTAATTTTAATTGTGAGAAGATATCCTCATGTGGATATGGTGCCCTTACAATTAGTTGCAGGAATAATTGCAATGATAATAGGTTTTTTAGCTTCAACAAAAATTTCTATATCTTTAAATGACATGTTTTTAGCATTTTTGTCTGGGACATTTCAAATAGGACTTGGCTTTATCTTAATAACAATTGGTGCGAGAAAAACTCTTTCAGCTATGGTCGGCATAATAATGCTTACAGAGGCAATACTTGGTCCTCTTTGGGCTTGGCTATTTGTAAATGAAAACCCTTCATTCTACGTATTAATAGGAGGAAGCATTATAATTTTTGCAGTTTTTCTACAATTTGTCTCATCCTTTACAAAAGAAAATAAATATAATCCTCAATAATGAAATTAGCTATTATAGGCTCTGGTATATCAGGTCTAAGTGCAGCGTATAGTTTATCTAAAAAATATAAAGTAGATCTATTTGAGAAAGAAGACCATTTTGGAGGTCATTCTCATACTATTGATGTTAATGTTGGAGATAGTATAGTCCCTGTTGATATAGGCTTTATTGTATTCAATAAAAAAACCTATCCAAATTTAATAAATTTTTTTCAAGAAAATGATATTGCTATAGAGGAAAGCAATATGTCATTCTCAGTATCTGTCAGAGACTCAAATATAGAATATTGTGGAAAAGGTCTTTCTGGTATCTTTAGCAATAAATTAAACTTGTTAAATATAAAATTTTTGAAGATGTTTTTTACTATAATTAGTTTTTATAAACAAAGTGAAAACCAAGATTCAATTAACGAAAATATTACTTTAGGCAGCTATTTAGACAATTTAAAATTGTCAGAGTATTTTATCAAATTCCATATTATTCCTATGGTATCAGCTATATGGTCAATGCCCCCTTACGAGGCAAAACAAATGCCATTGAAATTTTTTTTTAAATTTTTTCAAAATCATGGATTATTCAAATTAAAAGATCGACCGCAATGGTTCACAGTTTCCAAAAGAAGTAGAACATATGTAGATAAAATTCTAAGCAAAATCAGTGGTGAATATTATAAAAATTACAATATCAATAAAATTAAAAGAATTGGATCAGGAGTTCAGGTTTATTACGGAGATAAAAATGAATATTTTACTTACGATAAAGTCGTATTGGCTACTCATGCTAATCAAGCCCTTTCTTTAATTGAAAATCCTGAAGAAATAGAAAATAAGATCTTAAGTAATTTTAAATATAAAACAAATGAGGCCATAGTCCATGAGGATATAAGTTATATGCCAAATAATAAAAGTGCCTGGTGTTCATGGAATTCCTCGATCGAGTCTGAGAATAGTGAAAAAAATTCAATTACTTATTGGTTAAACCTATTACAAAATTTGGATATTAGTAAAAATATTTTTTTAACATTAAATCCTTATTTTGAGATACCCGAAGAAAAAATAATCCGAAAAGTTATATTTACACACCCTTACTTTGATCAAAATGCAATCAATAGCCAGAAAGATCTTCACCTAATTCAAAATAAAAATAATATTTTATTTTGTGGTAGTTATTTTGGATATGGATTCCATGAAGATGGTATAAAATCATCAATAGATATGATTAAGTATATAAATGCTTAAAAGCTCTAAGATATACGTAGGAAAAGTAATACACAGACGATTTAAACCTAAAAATCATTATTTTAAATATAGGGTTTTTTCATTATTGATAGACTTAGATGATCTAAATGAAATTGATAATAAAATTAAGTTATTTTCATACAATAAATTCAATATCATTAGTTTTTTTGACAAAGACCATGGGGATAGAGATGGTACATCTTTAAAAAACTGGGTGAAAAAAAAACTAGAAAATATTGGTGTCGATAATAAAGAGATTAAAATCAAATTATTCTGTTATCCAAGAATCCTAGGTTACGTATTTAATCCTCTAAGTATTTTTTTTATATATAATAAGTACGATAAAATAATCTCTATATTTTATGAGGTTAAAAATACTTTTGGCGAACAACACACATACATTTTCAAAGCTGAGGATAATGAAACTTTAAGAAATAGTTGTGTAAAAAAATTTCATGTATCGCCCTTCATAGATATGAAGTGTAATTATAAATTTAGAGTAAATAAGCCCTCAGATAAAATATCAGTTATAATTGACCAATCTGATAATGATGGTAAACTTTTATTCGCATCCCAGGACGGTACTGCAAAAGAATTTAGTAATAAAAATCTATTCGTTTCCTATATTTTTCACCCCCTGATGACATTTAAGGTTATTGTCGCTATCCACTATGAGGCATTTAAACTATGGTTAAAAGGAATAAAGTTTATTAAAAAAAAAATAAATATAAAAAATAATAGTTCGGTAGAAAAAAGTGAATTTGAATAAATTATCAGACAAAATTGTCTTTAACTCACTCAAATTTATTAAACATGGAAATTTAAAAATAATAAACCATGATGGAAAAGAATATGCTTTCGGAAATAGTAATGAAAGATTAAAAGCTGATCTAAAAATAAATAAACCAGGGTTAACTTTTAAAATAATCAAAAATGGAAGTGTAGGTCTGGCAGAAGCATATATGGATAATTATTTTGAGACAAATAATTTAACTAATCTTATAGAGCTAGCGGCAAAAAATATAAAAATAGTTCATAAATTTTCTGGCTCTTTCGATCTTTCAATATTTAATAAAATCAAAGGTTTGTTTATTAAAAATAATAAATCTAGGAGTAAAGAAAACATTAGAAAGCATTACGATTTAGGGAATGAATTTTTCTCATTATGGCTTGATAAAACCCTAACTTATTCAAGCGCAATTTTTGACGATAGTAATGATTTGGAAAAAGCTCAGTTAAATAAATATAAAAAACTTTCGAGTCTTGTTAGGCCTAAATCAGGCGATAAGATGCTTGAGATTGGTTGTGGGTGGGGAGGATTTGCAGAATATATTGGAAAAAATTATGACGTAAAGTTAGATTGTATAACAATCTCCAAAAAGCAATACGAATATTCAAAAGAAAGAATTCATAAAGAGGGTTTGAATGAAAAAATAAATATACAAATGTTAGATTTTAGAGATGTTAAAAATAATTATAATTCAATAGCTTCTATAGAAATGATAGAAGCAGTAGGGCAGAGTTATTTAAAAAACTATTTTAATATTATCAAAGAAAACCTAGTTGATGGAGGAACAGCAGCTATACAATCAATTACCATAGATGACTCTATCTATGATAGATATAAAAGTAAAACTGATTTTATCCAAAAATATATTTTTCCTGGTGGTTTTTTACCTAGTAAAAATGAGTTAGTAAATCTTGCAAACCAATCTGGACTAAAGTTTGAGAATTGTAATTCATATGGTGATCATTACTCAAATACACTAAATATTTGGAGAGAAGAGTTCTTAGAAAAATGGGAACAAATTTCATCTCAAGGCTTTGACAATACTTTTAAAAGAATGTGGAATTTTTATTTATCTTATTGTGAAGCTGGATTTAAATCTAAAAATATAGACTTAATCCAATTTGCTCTTCAAAAATAAATAATATTATGAAAATAAAATATTTCTTATTGATAATAATTACAGTATTGATTACAAGTTGTTCATCAAACCAAGCAATGAAACCAGAAGATTTCAAAAACCAAAAACCTAGATTAATAATAGAAGAGTATTTATCTGGAAATGTAAAAGCATGGGGAATTTTACAAAATAGATCAGGTAAAGTAACAAGACAATTTTCTGCAGACCTAGATGGAAAGTGGGATGGAAAACAATTAATACTTGACGAAAAATTTGTTTGGAACGATGGAGAAATTCAAAATAGGCAATGGACAATCAATAAAATTGATGAACATAACTATGAAGGCACTGCTGGAGATGTAGTTGGAACTGCAAAAGGTTTTTCTTATGGTCCTGCATTTAAGTTTGAATATGTACTGTTAGTTCCTGTAAAAGGAAGAGAAATGAAAATAACTTTTGATGATTGGATCTTTATGCAAGATGAAAGAGTAGCAATTAATAGAGCAAAAATGACAAAGTTTGGTATTAAAGTTGCAGAATTAACTGTGATGTTTGTAAAAGATTAAATTTATTTTTTTTGAAGCTTCGTCATTTTTCTTATCAAATATAAGTAGATCCCATTTGGCAAAATCTTAAAAAATTTTAATATTAAAAATAAACTTCTAGGAAAAGCTATTTCAAATGAATTTTTATTTATTAAACCATCATAAATCTGTTCAGCCGCATATTGTGTGGTTTTTAAAAATGGCATTTTAAATGTGTTTTTATCCGTAAGTCTTGTTTTGATAAATCCAGGGCTGACTAGACATACGCGAACATCATATCTTTGAAAATCAAGATATAAACTTTCTGCTAAATTAATAAGAGCTGCTTTTGCAGGCCCATAGGCAGTTGAATTTGGCAATCCTCTGTATCCTGCAGTAGAAGATACAATAGATATAACTCCTTGCCTTTTTTCTTTGTAATATTTTTCAACAGCTTTAATACAGTTTATGGTTCCAATATAATTCACATTTGTAACATCAATTATATTCTGAAGATCAAAATCCTTCTCTTTTTCAGGCTCATAAATTGCAGTAGAAAAAAAACAAATATCAACCTTGTTGTATTTCTCAACAATAGTTTTAAAAACTGAATGACATGCTTCATAATCAACAATATCTAATTTCAAGTAATCAATATTTTCATTTTTATCTGAAATATCTTTTAAGACTTCCTCACGTCTTGATGATATAATTACCTGCCATCCTTTATTTGCAAACTTTAATGCAACTGCTTTTCCTATTCCACTGCTACCGCCAGTTATCCAAATTACTTTTTTCATCTATTTTCTTTGTTTTATCTCATAAATTTTTATCGACATGCGACAAGAATTGAATAGTATTAATTATATTGAGAACTATATCAACCATATGTTCAAAATTATAATCATATATGAGTTAATTTTCGTCGCGTTTTGGAATATTCTTTATTATTCTAACTCTGGAGTAGAGAACTGGTTCCAAGAAAAAATTTTGACAGCCATCTTTGTGTTTCTATCTACCATGGCTTTAGGACTAACTTTAATTTATGTGATTTATTATAGTTTAAAAATTACGGGGCTATCAAAAATTTTAAAATCACTTAAAGATCCTAGAAAAAGCAATACACAATAATTAATTACTAGAGGCGCATCTCTTAGAGCAATACTTAACTTTTTCCCAATTAAGTTTCCATTTTTTTCTCCAAGAAAAAGGCTTGTTACAAACTTTGCATACCTTAGTTGGTAGATTTTGTTTTTTCATTTAATTGTTTTCTGTTTTTTAAAAATAAGAAAAATGCAGCAATTTCATATATATAATGAAAAATAATAAATAAGGGTTTTATTGAAAAAATTTTAGATAGGATTTTATATTTTGGTATTTTTGACCAAATTATAATAAATGCTTTAGCACCTCCAATAACTTCACCATCATTTATTACATGCAACCTTCTGAGCAACTCTTTTTGCGACTTAGATGTTATTTTTATAGCCTCATCATTATTTGTAATATCTATCCACTCCAAATCACTATTTGCAATTTTTTTATAATGATTTATTTCCATTCTACAAATATTGCAAGAATCGTTAAAATAAACTTTAATTCCCATAAGTATTATCTTTAATGAATTTGTTTGCTTCTGATAATATTAATTTTTTTCTATTTTCTTTCATTTTATCAAAAATTCTTACCATCATAGACAACCTTGGATTTTTCAAAAAAAATTTTCTATTTCTATCTATGAAACGCCAATAAAGACCATCCATAACATTACACCAGTTGCCCCTTTTAAAATCCATCATTTTCATAAAATAACTTGATCCACAGATATAAGGCTTAGTTGCGAAAATTCCACCATCACTAAACAAACCCATTCCATAAACATTTGGAACCATAACCCAATCAGATGAGTCAACAAACATTTCCATGAACCATTTATAAACTGATTTTGGTTCAACTTCGCATAAATTCATAATATTTGACAATATCATTAATCTTTCAATGTGGTGCGACCAACCAAATTTGCTAGCATTTTTAATTGCATGATCTAAAGGATCCAAACCAGTGCTGCCATCATAGAATGTATCTTTCATTTTTCTATTATGTTTAAAGAAATTTCCACTTTCCATTTCTTTACTATAATTTTGATATATTCCTCTCATAAACTCTCTCCAACCAATTATTTGTCTTATATAACCTTCTAAAGAATTTAGTCTCACACTCTTACTATGGTGATAAGTCATTATTTTTTGAATGATAATGTCTGGCGTTATTAAACCTAGATTTAAATACGGACTAAGAGCACTGTGAAATAAAATATTATTTTTTTGATCAACAGCATCTTCGTAATCACCAAATAGGTTTAACTTATCTTTAATAAAAAAATCTAATAATTTTGAAATATCTTTATATTCAGTTGCAAACCAAAATTTTTTGGTATCACCTGGATGTTTACTAAATAATTTTTCAATAATTGGTTTTAAACTTTTTGTATGTTTAGTTTCTTTAATTTCTGGAAATTTTGGTATTAAGATATTTTTTGGCAGTTTTTTTCTATTATCCTCATCAAAACTCCATTTTCCTCCCTCTGGTGTACCATCTTTGTTTAACAAAATGTTTAATCTCTCTCGCTTTTCTTTATAAAACTTTGCCATAAAGGGTTTTTTTGTTTTTGATAAATATTTTTTAAAATCTTCACGACTATCTAAAAACATTGGCGATCGAATTATATTCCACTGAATATTTTGTTTTTTTAAAAAATTATTTATTTTTGTTTCAAAAAATTTATCCTCTATTTCAAAACTAGTTACTTCTTTTATCTTATTCATCTTTAACAATTTTTCTAATTTCTTCGTATAGTCCTTTTTAAAATCAGTAGAATCAATTTTTGAGTAATTAAGCTTAAATTTATTTTCCTTCAATTTATCCGCATAAGATCTCATTGAAGATAAAAATAGTAGAATTTTTAATTTATGATGTCTTTCATATGTACATAATTGGTAGTCTTCTGACATAAAAAATAGGTGGTCTTTTTTGAAGCGGTCGAGGTTTTTTAATGGAAATAACTGATTTCCAAGTATAAAAAATAATTTCATTAATTATTATATGTCAGAAAAATATCTAATTGTCGGTGCGACAGGTTCTATCGGATCCAATTTAGCAGAGCAAATGTATTCTTCTGGTAAAGAAATTCATTTAGTTGGAAGAGATGAAAGTCAACTTAAAAATTTAGCTGAGAAATTGAACTCTTCTTATACTGTGGCAGATGTATTACACGAGGGGTTCGTGGATACAATTAAATCAGACATATCAGAAATCAAAGGTGTAGCATATTGTGTTGGGTCTATAGATTTGAAGCCTTTAAAGATGGCAACTGAGAATGATTTCAATAAATGTATGAAACTTAATTTTTATTCTGCGGTAGACTTAATCAAAGGATATCAGGATAACCTAAAACAAAATAATGGTTCAATTGTTTTATTTTCAACAGTTGCAGCTCAAAGAGGTTTTACAAATCATTCAATAATAGCATCAACCAAAGCAGCTATTGAGGGACTAACTGTATCATTAGCAGCTGAATTTGCTCCAAACATAAGAGTTAATAGTGTTGCTCTAAGTTTAACTAATTCTAAGATAGCTCAACCAATGTTAAAAAATACAGCAATTGCTCAAGGAATAGCTAAAGCCCACCCACTTAAAAGACTAGGTGAGGGTAAAGATGGAGCAGCTTTGGCAAAATTTTTACTTACCGAGGAAAGTTCCTGGGTAACGGGTCAAATAATTGCAGTTGATGGTGGAAGATCAAAACTTTCATAAAGTGAAAAAAATAATATACGTTTTAATTCTTTTTTTCGTATTTGCCTCAAAATCGTATTCACAAAACTTTAAATTAGAAAAATTAGTTAACCTAGATTCACCTTGGGGATCCTCTTTTATTAATAGTAATGAAATAATAATTACAGAAAAAAGCGGCAAAATAAAAATTGTAAATATTTTATCTAGAGAAGTTCAAGAAATTAGTCATCAACTTAACTTTGTTGTCCATGGTCAAGGAGGCTTATTAGATATTATTCATAAAGACAATAATATTTGGATTTCATATACTGAAGATAGAGGTGGATATAAAACTAGCACTTCTATTGCAAAAGCAGAATTTAATAGGAAACAATTAAACTTTAAAAATATTTTTCAAGCAAATCCCCCAATAGACTCTGGTTATCATTTTGGATCAAGATTAGTTATCAAAGATAATTTTATATTTGCTTCTGCGGGTGAGAGAGGACAAGGTATGATTGCACAAGACGCCTCAAAGCATCCAGGTAGTATTATAAGAATTCATTTAGATGGAAGTATACCAAAAGATAATCCAAAGTTTGAGGGTATGGTAGATTGGTTGCCAGAGATTTATCAAATTGGAATTAGAAATCCTCAAGGGATGGCACTTTCTGAATTTGATGGAAAAGTTTACATGAGTAATCATGGGGCAAAAGGTGGAGATTGGTTCGGAGAAGTTAAAAAAGGTGAAAATTATGGATGGAAAATTTTAGGATGGGGAGGAACCAATTATTCTGGAATTCCAATTGGCCCAAAATGGAAACCTGGATTTACAAAAGCTATTCAATATTGGGTACCCTCAATAGCAACTAGCGCAATAACTATTTATAAAGGTGACGAATTTAATGAGTGGAATAGTCATGCTTTAATCACTTCTTTAAAAGATAAATCCTTAAGAAAACTGATATTTGAAGACTTATCAAATGTAAAAGAAGAGGTTATTTTTAAAAATAAAATTGGAAGAATTAGAGACATTCAAGTGCATCCCTCTAACGGAAAAATTTATTTTTTATCTCAAGATGCTTTATGGTTAATGCAAAGAAAATAGTATATATTAAAATTTATGGATGATGTCGTCATAGTTGGTGGAGGTATAATAGGCGCTGCTACTGCATACTTTTTATCAAAGGAAGGTAGAAAAGTTAAGGTAATTGAGAGAGACCCTACATATAAGACTGCCTCATTTCCTTTGTCTTTAGGTGGATTTAGAAGACAATTTTTTCAAAAAGAAAATATACTTTTAGGTAAGTTTGCTAGAGAATTCATTTTTAAAATACCAGAATTGTTAAAAACAAAAAAAAATCCAAACCCAACGGCAAGCATGGTTCCTAATGGATACCTTTTAATGTTTGGACCAGAACATGCAGAGGAACAATATAAAGCTTTGGAAAATCATAGAGAATGCGATGCTGGTACAAAAAATATTAAAGGTTCAGAATTAAATAAAATTTTTCCATATATAAATAACGAAGGTATAGAAACAGCTACATATACTGATAATAAAAGTGAAGGTTGGATTGATCCTTTTATGTTTCATAGTGCTTTAAAAAGTAAAGCAATTGAGTTAGGCGCAAAGTTTCTTAAAGGTGAGGTTAAAAATTTGTCTGAGATAAATGCAAAAACTATCATTTCAGCAGCAGGATGTTGGACTAAAGAATTGTTATCAGATATTCCAGTTGAACCACAAAAGCACACTGTATTTCGAGTTAAATGTCCAAAACATTTTCCTGATATGCCACTAACTGGAGATTTAACAACAGGTGTATATTGGAGACCAGAGGGTAAAGAGTTCTTAGCAGGTTCACCTATATCTGTATTTGATGCGAAAGATTTAGAACCAGCATGGAATGATTTTGAAGAATTAGTTTGGCCTGCTCTGGCAAAAAGAGTTCCAGCCTTTGAAGAACTAAAATTAACCGGTGGTTGGGCAGGATTTTATGATTGTAATAAACTTGATAACAACGCAGTTGTAGGCAAACATCCAAAATATGACAATGTTTATTTAGCCTCTGGTTTCACTGGAAGAGGTTTAATGCAGGCACCAGGTATTGGAAGGGCTCTGACTGAATTGATCACAACAGGTAGCTACCAATCAATAGATATAAGTGTTTTTGATGTTGAAAGAGTTTTAAAAAGTAATGCTAGACCGGAACCTTACGTTTTATAATTTTTTAATATAAACTCCTAGTATTCCGTTAAATATAGATACAGCTAAAATCAATAATTGTCCTTTAAACGAGTAAAATTCAAAAGATGGATAAAAACTTATCCCAATTGAAAAAAAAAGATAAGTTAACACAAAAGGTCGATAAAATTTTTTTATAAAATTTAAAATTTTCACTTACTTTCTAGTTGCAATATAAACGCCAATTGTTGCAAGTATAAATCCTGCTATATCAATATTAGATAATTTTTCTCCTAAAAATAAATAGGCCATCACAGCTGTTGTAGGTGGGACAAGAAAAAATAATGTTGAAGTTTTACTTACCGAACCTGCTTTTATTAAAAACATTAAAATTGTAAAGGCTCCAAACGACACTAGAATAATCTGATGTGTCATCCCTAATAAAAATCCTGTTGTAAAATTTATATAAGGAGTTTCAAATATTGATATTAAAATTAAATTAAAAGAACAGCCCCCAAAAGCTTGAAATCCATTATTAACTGATAATGGGACATTACCACTTAGTTTTTTTTGCCACAAGGTTCCTGTAGTGATTGCAGCAAGGGCAATAAAACAAGTTACTAATCCATCTTTAGGAAACTCTTCTCCAAAATCTACTCCAAGTACTAGCAAAGAGCCTACAAAACCAAACGCAATACCAACCCACTGCCTCCATCCTATTACCTCTTTATAGATTGGTCCTGATAATAAATTAGTTAATATCGGTTGAAGAGTAACAATTAATGCTACAACACTTGCAGGAACTCCTACATGAAAAGCGTACCAACAACCACCAAGATATAATCCATGAAACAATACGCCGGTAGTTATGCTTTCTAATATATATCTCACTTTTGTAAAAATTATCTCTTTTTTAAGTAATGCGAATAAGAAGAAACCTATTGTTACAATTCCAAATCTAAAGGCAAGTGCTGCAAAAGGTGATGCATTCTGAACTATAATATCACCTGAGATGAATGCAGATGACCATAGCAATATAAATAGTAAAGGAAATGTTTTAATCATTTATTGAGGATTTTGAAGTCACAAAATTTCTAAACTAAATTTTGACAAGCATTTTACCAATATTTTTACCGTTTAATAAATCAATAAATGACTTTGGAGCATTCTCTATTCCTTCGTAGATAGTTTCTTTAAATTTTATTTTACCATCTGCCAACCATTTTGACATTTCAGTTTCAAATGGCTCTCTTTCATTATCGTGATCAAAAATAAGAAATCCTTTTATTGTAAGTCTTTTTACTAAAACATAAGCCATATTTTTCAAACCAGATCCAGGATTTGTTGCATTCATCTGTGAAATTCTTCCACAAATCACAATACGACCATATGTTTTCATTTGGAAAATAGCGGACTCTAAAAAGTCTCCACCAACATTATCAAAATAAAGATCAAAACCATCAGGACAAATTTCCTTGAAATGCAATACAAGGTTTTCTACTTTCTTATAATTAAAAGCATGATCAACTTTTAATTCATTTTTTAACCAATCAACTTTTTCATCAGACCCTGTGCTTGCAATAACTTTACAACCAAGATTTTTTGCAATTTGGCAAACTGTAGATCCAACACTACCTCCAGCAGAGGAGACTAATATAGTTTGCCCAGATTTCAATTCTCCATGTTTGAAAAGTCCAATGTAAGCTGTATGACCTGTCATTCCAAGTGGACCCAAGTATGACTGTATAGGTATATCAATTGGTTTTAATTTCTTTAATTCATCAGAACTACAAACAAATTTATCTCTCATACCAAGACTGCTGAATACTAAATCTCCAACACTAAAATTTTTATCATTTGAGAGTTCTACTTTACCAATTGCATACCCTTCCATTTCTTCACCGATTTTAAATGGTGGTTTATAATTTTTTCTCTCAGTCATTCTTGCACGCATGTATGGATCAACTGATATCCATGAATTTGATACTAAAATATTTTTTTCATCATTAATTGAAATTTCTTTTGACTTTATTTCAAAATCTGTCTCTTGTGGTAAGCCGATTGGAATATAATTTTTTAAAGATACGTATTTACTAACAACAGACATTTTAAGACCCCCAAATAGTATTTAATATTGCTTCGCGTCTACATCCTTTTTTATATCTTAAGTAATTAAGAAAATTTATTTGGTAATAATCTTGATGAACAGCCTCCGCAATATAAAATTTATCAAATTTTCTAACATAAGTTACTACTTTTTTTTTAAATTTTTTCTCTATTTCCTTAATACTATTTTCTATTAAGTTTTTTTGCTTATCATTTTGATAAAATGCCACTGATCTATAGCTATATCCTTTATCACAGAATTGTCCTGCAGCATCAAAAGGATCAATATTAATCCAGAATTCTTCTAAAAGTTTTTCGTAGCTAACTACTTCTGGGATATATATGACCTCTATAACTTCAAAATGACCTGTGTTTCCATAAGTAACTTCTTTATATGTAGGATTTTCGGTAGTACCACCTGAGTATCCAGAAATTACTTTTGATACACCAAGAATATTTTCAAAAGACTCCTCCATGCACCAAAAACATCCTCCAGCAAAATAAGCTCTTTCAAAATTTGGAGAATTGGCAAAGCTTATTGAAGAAATAAGAATGAAAATTATTGATAAAAGTTTTTTCATTAAAGGTAGCTATCTTAATGATGATAGCTTACCTTTAATAATTTATATTTAAAACTCTATTTTTTTTGATATTTTGCCGCTTCTTCTGAACCACCGGTAGCGCTTCCTTTACTATAAGAATGCGCTCCCATTCCAGCTAATTGTCCGTCTTTAACAATCAAGTATTGATTACGTATTTCACTACCTTCAAAGAAACATTCCAATATTTCTCTTACACCATCAGCATATCTAGCTTGGGCAGATAGTGATGTTCCAGAAGTATGAGGTGTCATTCCATGGTTTGGCATTGTTCTCCACACGTGATCGTTTGGAGCTGGTTGAGGAAACCATACGTCTCCCGCATATCCACTTAATTGTCCACTCTTCAAGGCTTTTGCTATTGCGTCTCTATTACAAATTTTACCCCTTGCAGTATTTACAATGTATGCACCTTTTTTCATTTTACCTATCATCTCATCATCAAATAAGTTTTCTGTTTCAGGATGCAGAGGACAGTTGATTGTTACAACATCACATACTTTAACCATAGACTCCACAGTTTCATGGAAAGTAAGATTTAACTCCTTTTCAACTGACTCAGGTAATCTATGCCTATCAAAATAGTGAAGATGAACATCAAATGGTTTCATTTTTCTGAGTGCATCTAAACCAATTCTTCCAGCTGCTACAGTTCCAATATGCATTCCCTCAACATCGTACGATCTTTGAACAGCATCTGCAATATTCCATCCACCTTCATTAACGATTCGATGTTGGTTGTGGTAATCTCTAACAAGTGAAACTATCATCATTACTATGTGCTCAGCAACTGATCTTGAGTTACAGAAAGTAACTTCTACGACATCAATTTTATGATCCATTGCTGCTTGTAAATCTACGTGATCTGAACCAATTCCCGCAGTTATTGCCATTTTCAAGTTTTTTGCTTTTTCAATCTTTTCTTTTGTTAAATAATAAGGAAAGAATGGTTGAGAAATAACTATATCTGCATCGACTATATGTTTATCAGCCTCGCATCCTTCTCCATCTTTACTATTAGTTACAACTAACTCATGACCATTGCTCTCTAAAAATTTTCTTAATCCTAATTCACCAGATACACATCCTAATAATTCTCCTGGTGTGAAATCCCTACCTTTTGGACTAGGTAAAGTCATTCCATCAGGATATTTTTCTAATTTTGGAAGATCCGATAAAGGGTAAGCTTTAGGCATACCACCTTTAGGATCATCATATAACACGCAAAGTACTTTCATTTTTTCTCCTAATATTTATGTTTTAAAATCTCTCTATAGATATTTTCTTATTAAAGTGTAGCATAGAATTAGAACATCAATCAAACGAATAGTAGTTGATTAGGGGTATTTCTTTTTAGCAACGAATTTATTCAGAACAATTCCAAAGGCTATTATAATCAAACATCCCGTTAATATTGGGGAGAGTAAATAGTCAAACGATACTGAGCCCAATATGACTATAATAGGATTTCCTCCAGCTGGAGGGTGGGTTACATCTAGCAAAATCATCAATCCAACACCAAGACCTACCGCTAAAGGTATTGATATATAAATTGGTAACGGGATAAAATTATAAAATAGAATTCCAATTGTTGAAGTTACTAGATGACCAAATAATATATTTTTAGGTTTTGCAAATGGACTTTCTGGATAGCCATATAAAAGAACCATTGAGGATCCAAATGATGCAATTAAAAAAAGTCCAAAATTAGTTTTATAAGTTAATAAAGTGAGAACACCAATTGTAATAGTCGAAAAAATTAATGCAAAAAAAGATTTTAAAATTTTATCTTTATTCATTTATTGTATTACTTTTTTTAATGCTTTTATTGGAAGCGTTAAACATTCTTTTCTCGCATAATTTTTTTTATCAAAGAGTTTTTTAAACTCTTTCCATTCACTTGGAAATGATATATTTTTTTTATCATTAAACTGATCTAATAATTTTAAAAAATTTTTAATTTTATCTTTACTTTTTTTTTTAAAATTTTTTGTAGCTAAATTTGCAGATGCATTGCAATATATGCAAGATTGAGACTGATAAGAGAAATCTTTTATAACATTGTCTTTAATAATTAAAAAAATTTCAATCTCATCACCACAAATTTGACTTTTATATTTCATTGAATGAGTGCAATTATTGATATGTTTATTATTTTTGGTATCAGAAGCTATTTTTAAAATATTTATATCCATCAATTTGAGTATTTATTTGATTGTTATTATACAAATTTATATTTATATTTTCATACTTCTTAAATAAAAAAATAGCACATGCTAAACTTAAAAAATCCTAAAGTAGCTATCCCAATCGTTTTAATTGCTGGTATTTTTTGGTCATTTGGTCCATATGTTGTAAGACACATCGATCAGCCAGAAACAGTTCCTTGGCAATATTTATTTACTAGAGGAATAGTTATTTTTCTTTTGCTTAATATGTATTTGTTCCTCGAGGAAGGAAAAGAGTTTTATAAAAATTATTTTAAAGTTGGTATATCAGGTCTAATTGGAGGTATTGGTCTTGGTACCGCAATGATAACATTTATATGGTCAATTACTAATACGACAGCAGCTATCACTTTACTTTGTCTTGCGGCAATGCCATTTATAACAGCACTATTAGGATTTTTGTTTTTAAAAGAAAAAATCTCATTAACAGTATGGATTGCGATTGTAGTTGCAGCAGCGGGTATATGTATAATGGCTTTTGACAATTCAGGTAAAAATTCATTGCCAGGGCTTGTTTTTGGACTTATTTCTGCATTAGGTTTCTCAATTTTTTCTGTTTCACTTAGATGGAGAAAAGAAACACCAAAATTTACTACTGTAGCATTTGCGGGATTGTTCTGTTTCATATTTTCTGCTGTAATACTTATTTCGAACGATGCTAATTTTCTATCTAGTGGAAAAAATGAAGCCTTATTTGCTACTCATGGAACTCTAGTATGCATGGGTTTGATTTTGTACTCAATTGGATCAAAAAATATTCCAGCAGCTGATCTAACTTTACTCTCACTTACTGAGGTAATAGGTGGAATATTCTGGGTGTGGTTACCATGGATGGGAATTAATGAAGTCCCATCGACGAATACTATTATTGGTGGATTTTTTATCTTTATGTCAATTTTTTACTATAGCCTCATTATGCAGTCTAATAGAAGATTTATAGGTTTAAATTAAAATGAATGATGAAAAAGTAATTGTTAATAGTTGGAATGAATGGGATCCACTGAAACATGTAATAGTAGGTAAAGCAGATGGTACTTGTATACCTGCCCCTGAGCCAGCATTAGATGCCAAAGTTCCAGAAGACAGCGATATGAGAGGAAAATTTGGTCCAAGAACTAAAGATACTGTAGATAAAGCAAATCAACTTTTAGATAATTTTTCAAATATATTAAAAAAAAGAGGGATTAAAGTTGATAGACCAGATCCAATTGATTTTAATCAAAAAACATCTACACCTGATTGGCAAGCAGAGACGATGTTTGGTTGCATGCCACCGAGAGATGTTTTGTTAACTGTAGGTAATGAAATTTTAGAGGCTACGATGAGTTATCGATGCCGATGGTTTGAATATTTATGTTACCGACCACTTTTAAAACAATATTATAATTCAGATCCAAATATGAGACACGAATCTGCGCCTAAACCTAGATTAACTGATGAGGATTATAGAGAGGATTACTTATCAGATAAAATTGGAATTCAAAAAAGACTGGAATGGACAGAAAATAAATATTTTGTAACCACTGAGGAGGAGCCACTATTTGATGCCGCTGACGTTTTAAGATTTGGTAAAGATTTAGTAGTACAACATGGCTTTACTACAAATTTAAAAGGAATTGATTGGTTAAAAAGACATTATAAAGATCATAGGGTTCATGCTTTAAATTTTCCAGGTGATCCTTACCCAATTCATATAGATGCAACTTTTACACCTATCAAGGAGGGTTTAATAATTAACAATCCTCAAAGAAGACTTCCTAAAGAGCAAAGAAAATTGTTTGAAAATAACGGATGGGAAATTATTGATAGTGCTCAACCTGCACACAACGAGCCTCCTCCTCTATGTTACTCTTCAACATGGCTATCAATGAATGTTTTAGTTTTAGATCCTAAAACTGTATGTGTAGAAAAAAGTGAAGTATACCAAGCAGAACAATTAGATAAATTAGGCATGGAGGTTGTTCCTGTTGAGCTTAGAGACGCTTATGCATTTGGAGGTGGATTACATTGTTGTACAGCAGATGTTTATAGAGAAGGTGAATTAAAAGATTATTTTCCAAAGCAATAATTGTGACTCAGATAAAAACAAAAAGAGAAAGAGTAAAATTTGCTTCAGATAATGTTACAGGTGCATGTCCAGAAGTCTTAAATGCAATTCTTAAAGCTAATCAGGATGATAAAACTCCATATGGTAATGATGAGTTGTCGAAAAACTTACAAAACAAATTTTCAGAAATATTTGAAAAAGAAGTTATAGTATTTCCAACAACATCAGGCACAGCAGCTAATGCTTTAGCCTTATCAACTATGACTCCTTCTTTTGGAAATATCTATTGCCATAGACTTTCCCATATAAATGTAGATGAATGTGGGGCTCCAGAATTTTATACTGGAGGTGCAAAGTTAGTTAATCTGGACGGTAATAATGGAAAAATAATAGCAGAGGAACTAGATAGAAACATCTCTGGAAAAGGTGTTGTACATCATACTCAACCCTCATCAGTAAGTATTACCCAATTATGTGAGACAGGTGTTGCTTACAATTTAGATGAAATAAAAAAAATATCAGAAATTACTCATAAACATGATCTAAATATTCATATGGATGGTGCAAGATTTGCAAATGCGTTAGTTTCATTAAACTGTACTCCAGCAGAAATGACATGGAAGTCTGGAATTGATGTACTTTCATTTGGAGCAACTAAAAATGGATGCCTAGCAGCAGAAGCCATTATTTTTTTTAAACCAGAGTTAGTTGGAAATTTACCTTTTTTAATGAAAAGAGCAGGGCATTTACTATCAAAGATGCGTTTTGTATCAGCTCAATTAGATGCTTATATCTCAAATGAGGTTTGGTTAAAAAATGCGAAGCATGCAAATGCCATGGGAAAAAAATTAAGCCAAGGTTTACTGAAGTACAAAAATATTGAATTAGCTTACCCTACAGATGCAAATGAAGTTTTTGTAAAAATACCAAAAAAAATAATTGATCAATTTAATTCGCATGGTTATAAAATTAACGATAACGAGTGGGAAGATAAAGCCGTTCGATTGGTTGCCGCCTGGAATACTCATCCAGATGATGTAGAATCGTTTTTAAATATAATTAAATCTTAATTTAGCTAGGATTTTCTTTAAGGAAATTTATATAATTTACTATTTCATTAAATTTTTCATCCTCAATATCTTTATAACTTGCATTAAATTTACTCTTTACGCAAATTGCGACATGTGCATAAGGATTTCTGCCTTTAGGATGATTAGGATGATTTGGAAGTTGTCCTTGTAAATAATCGCCAGCTTCCTGAATAATTTTCCACAGTTTACTTGCGTTTTCTTTGTTCACACTGTCCCATTTCTTGTTTTATCTAAACCTGGCATAGTCTGTGGCATAGTTATCCTATAAAATCCTACAACCCAAAACCAAGACTCTAAAAGCTTTCTCATTTAAAATCCATCTATCCAGGATACTATTTGTCTCTTATTAATGTCATTGGAGTACAACAAGCACTTGCAACTAACCAAGTCAAGATTGCTTTATACCCTGTAGCACCATGTGTATTAATCGCATCCTTTGAGAAGTAGTCTGTTAGACCTGACATCCAAAATATAAATAACATCACAACGGACCAACCTGCAAAGTGAATTAAAAATCTAGCAATCTTATTTTGTTTCATTTGGGTCTTCTGTTAATAGCTTTAATGCAACAGAATATATAACTGGGGAACCATAGAAGAGCACAAGCAGCTACACCAAATATTCCAGAAAAAGCTATCACTCCAAGAATCATGTTTCCGCTACCAAACATATCCATCAATACATGTGATACAAATTTAAACTCTGGATTAAGTAATTCAAACCAAGCTAAACCACCAATTAAAGCGAAGGCAAATTTAAAAATAGATGGTCCTGGAAAATCTTTCCATTTTTCTAAATACCTGCTGTTTGCTTCACTTATCATTATTTAAATCTTGGATCATTACGCCATTCTTCATCTGAATTGGTTTCATTCTTTTTTGATTTTTTATTCTTTTTACTTGAGCCATTGAACAAGGTCCAAATATAAGCACCTATTGTGAAGATGACTAACCCAAATAATATGTACCAAATAAATTCAAACATTCTACACTTTCTTATGGAATTTGTTTAATATAACTGAGATACAGTTCCTTAAGCTCCACCAGGACCAAACAAACAATACAAATAAAATCCACCACACTATTGTTGCAATGTCATCATCCATTCCAAGAGTATCATCTAAGAATAATTGAACTAAATAAGAATTATGAGGATTGTTAGTCATTTCTAAGTTCCTGTAATAACCATCACGATCTAAAAAGAAAACATACAACGCTACAACAATTCCTATAATTAATGTTATATAGGTTGATATTTTTTTCATTTATCCAATATACTCCAATTATTAAGATACTTATCCCATTTTCTTCTCCATCCACACCAATAATGATCTTTGCTTTCTTGAAGAAATATTGCTCTGTGAGATGTTACTTTACGTTTAGATCCATCTCTTTTCTTTCCTAAATGATAAATTCGATTAGATTCTTTAAGTGTTTTATCAACAACTAGGGTTGGTAAAATAAAGTATTCTTTAACTTTGCCATTGCTCACTCCACAAAGAATTACAAAGTCATCTTTATTATCTTTGAGTAAATCTAAAAATATTTCTCCTGTTTTTCTTGAAGTGTATTGAATAGTACCTTTGTCATTATCAAATAAACTATATGATTTAACTCTTATAAGTTTTTTATTATTTTTTTTAACAGCAAATAAATCATATACGGCTGCGTTTTGTATATTAGAGTTAAAGTTACCAACTAACCAATTCCTACTAGTAAGTTCCAATTCAACAGACAATTCTCCTATACGTCCTGTAGTTTGAGCTTTTGCCATGATCCAAGACTAACAAATCCTGAACCATGAGTCTATTTGCTTTAAAATAGTGATTTGATTTATCTAAATCTGGCCTAGTCTGTGGCATAGTTTTTTGCTTAAATTGATGAGTCTTTAGGCGAATTATTTTTAATTAAATTTTTTTTAACCGCATAACTAGTGTGAAGTCGTGTGAGGTAGTGTGAGGTAGTGTGTACCACTAGCACCCCAAATAATCGCCAGCTTCCTGAATAATTTTCCAGAGTTTACTTGCGTTTTCTTTGTTCACACCTTCACTTTTATTGTTTTACCTTAAAAAGCTCTTGTTTGGGAACTGGTTACATAATTTTCTCAAGTTTCCAAGCTTCATCTTTAGCATTAAACTTTGCGTTCCAGTCTTTAGACCTTTGATCTTCAAATAAGGCATAAAATTTTTCTTCATCAGTGACATTTGCAATAAAAATCATTTTACCTTCACGAATGTGTGCCCATTCAAATGATGAAGTACATTTTGCAAGATCATCTTTAAATATACTGTATAATTCATCTGCATCTTTTTTAGTTCCTTCATAAGTTGTTGTTCCAACAAAGTTCATAGTTTTTCCTTTCATTAATAAATTAAAATAATATAGACACAATAAATTCCCAATCAATAAGATTTTCAACTAATTTATCTCAAATTGTTCAAGTTTCAGGACTAGTTTCTCTAAAAAATCCTACAACACAGAACCATAAACTTAAAAGATTTTTTAATTTATTAATCAACTGGTTTGTTCTTATTTATATCTACTTCATCATAGGATTTACCAAATCTCACTTCATCAAATAGCATTACGGTTGTTGGAATTTTATTTTCCCATTTATATTTAAAAGGTTTTATTATATTTTTTTGACCACTTGGTTGAGTCATGGTCTTCATTCCCTTTGGTTTATTTCTATTTATTTGAGATAAGTAATCACCAACTCTAAATTTATAAATACCATATCTCATATTAATTTGTTGTTTGTTACTGCTCCACCCATGGCTTTTGGACTCTTTAATATGTTTGCTTTTTACAAATGGAATATAATGGGTGCACTCATTAATCTGTTCTCCATTCCACCATAGCTCAAAATATTTTTCACCTTTAATTCTTTCTCTACTATAATTAGTTTTAACTATAAAATCATTCCAACTACCTTTTTTAAAAGAGAATACATGGCATCTCTTATAGTGACCTAATCTCACTTGAAAGCCTGAACCCTGTGTAGAAACCATCCATAATGGCATATCTACACCTTTCATTTTAGCTTGAAACAAAGACATCTTTGATGCTACGAAATCGTATCCAAAATCTTCGGGTATATAGATACTCAAAGCATAAAATACTGGTTCTTTAAATTTTTTACTTGAGTAATGAAGTTTTTTTAAATGTCTTTCTGTTCTTTGAGCACCCCATTTACAATCTTGTTTTTTACATTCACCATGTCTAATTTCAAACTTTTGAGCTGATTTACCAGCACGAACATTCTTATCGACTATTTCAAAATGCTCTTTGATATCCATGTGATGCCACTTAGTTTTTTTAATTGTAACAGGCTCTGTATAACCTAAATTACATGTAAAAAAGATTAGAACAACAATCCCAAAAATTTTTTCCATTTAAAATCCACCTCGCCAATTATTTTTAGATTTCAAATCTTTCTCTTCTTGTTTTGAAGTAGGTCTAAATAAATAAAAACCCACTACAACAATTACTAATATACCTAAAATAATTTCAATCATGTTTAATTAATCTCTAAAATTAATAAATTCAATCGGAAGCCCTATATCTATTGCTTCTATGGCAGATATTGCTTCTTGAAGATCATCTCTTTTCTTTCCTTGAGCTCTTAATTCTTCTCCTTGAATTTTAATTTGGACTTTAAGTTTTAGTTTTTTTACATCAGCAATAATCTTCTTAGCATTTTCTTGGCTTATACCCTCAGCTAATTCACTAACCTGCCTTATAGTTCCACCAGCTGCACCCTCTGAATTTTTAATAATTAATACTCTTGGATCTACTTTTCTTCTTATAAGGTGAACTTGTAACAATTCATTTACTTGTTTTAATTTTAATTCATCTGGAGCTAGTGTAGTTATTATTTTATCTTTTCTTTCAATAGAAATATTAAGCCCCTTAAAATCGTATCGGTTAGCAATTTCCCTTAAACAATTAGCAAGAGCATTATCAAACTCTTGATAATTGATTTTACTTATAACATCAAATGAAGGCATACTTTTTAATACTACTTACATTAATATATTTTTTAATTAGAACAACCTTCATCAGAGCTACTTTATTCACATTTTCTTTATTCTTTTAATTTTTTGGTAACCAAGAGTTATAGAATGGATTATTTTTATCAATTGGAAGTTTGATATTTATATTTTGTCTTGAAGATTGGTAAACAGCAGTTACAAACTCTAATGATTTTCTAGCATCTGACAATGTTACCTCATCACTTGAAGAGCCATCTAGTTTCTTTGCTACTTCATCAAACATTCCTGCGTACCATGATTTAGGTTTTTCGACTTTTGACAATACTTCTTCAATTTGACTTTTTGAAATAGGAGCTCTTGGTAAAAATACCCATTCATCGTCAGCTGGATTATAAGGTTTATCTGGAGATGCTCCCGATTCTACTGTCAGTCCATCAAAACAGAATTTTAGTCTACTGGTATCATTTGCTGCACCTAGGGTGATTGAGCTAGTAACCAATGTTCCATCTTCCATTTCAATTGATAAAGACGCACAGTCTTCGACCTCAATATCATTTACTCTTGTTGTTAATTTTGCAAATACATTTGAAACTGGGCCTAGTATCATACTCACCAAGTCATGAATATGTATAGCATGACTTAATATTGCCCCACCTTGTTCACCATCCCAAGTACCTCTCCAAGGTTTTGAATAATAATCTTTTCCTCTGTTCCAATGAGTTTCCAATGAGGCGATTAAAGGTTTTCCAGCAAGTCCTGACTTAATTAGTGCCTTAAATTTAGAAAATCCTAATCCATACCTATATTGAAATACAGGAAAAATTATCTTTCCTGTTTCTTTACAAATATTTTCTAGCTCATCAATTTCTTTAAGACTTGAAACCAATGGTTTTTCGCAAATTACATGCTTTCCAGCTTCAAGAGATTTTTTGCACGCAGAAAAATGTAAATGGGGTGGGAGACAAATGTCAATTATATCTATTTCCTTTACTTTTAATACATCATCAAAGTTTAATGACATTTTAGTATCATTATTTGACGCCAATATTTTGTCTATTGCATCTCTAGTTAAACCACACAATGTATGAACACTAAATCGGTCTGATACTTTTTGAAAATCTTCAAAATGCTTAGCTCCTATGTTAGTTCCTATTATTGCTACCTGATATTTTTTCATTTTTTTTCAGCTAATTCTTGAGCTTTAATTGCTAGTTCCATTGATAAGTAAGTAAGTTCTTGTGAACAAGCAGTATCAGTTCTATTCAAAACATCTTGAATTAAATTAGCAAAGTAGGAAAGTTTTACATTCGAACAGTCAATATGTTTAACATAATCATTATTTGCCAAAAATAATTGATTTCCTTTTTCAGATTTTGCTAGGTCTGTATATTTTCTAATTTCAATAAAACCTTTATCACCTAGTATAAATAACCTTCCATCTCCCCAAGTAGGAAGTGCATCAGGAGTAAACCAATCTAAACGAACATATCCATGACCACCACTTCCTGTAAGATTAACTTCCCCGAAATCTTGAAAACCAACAAATTCTTTCTTAGTCGTATTTTCGACTAACGCATGGTTTACCTTAGCTTCATTTGAATTAGTAAATACTAAAAATTGGTGAATTTGATGTGAGCCTATATCTGTTATTATTCCACCATAACTATCACGATCATAAAACCAATCTGGTCTTTCATAATTACCTTGCCTGTGGGGACCAGTACCAATTGTTTGTTTTACTTTTCCAATCTTACCATCAGCGACCAGTTCTTCAGCTTTTGTTACAGCAGCTACATGAAATCTTTCTGAAAAATTAATTGACCAAATTTTTCCTGTGCTTTTAACTGTTTGTTTTAGATTGTTAAGTTGCTCAAGAGTTGTACATCCTGGCTTGTCAACCATTACATCTTTTCCAGCTTTCATTGCGTCTATAGATAGATTTGCCCTGTCTTTAGGAATGGATGAAATTAAAATCATATCAATTGTATCATCATTTAAAATATCACTTTTATTATCTACTCTTTTAATTTGAGGATATTTTTTTCTAAATTCATCTAAAGTTAAGGGAGAACCTTGTGTCCAAAAATAATTACAACTACATCCCTCTTTAAGCATCTCATCAAGCATGTCGAAGATATGACCATGATCAATACCCAATACTCCAAGATTTATAGTTTTAGTCATAAACTATTTTAGCAGAATAAAAGTTTTAAATAAGATTTTAATTATTGGGAAGGGTTATTCTCTACAATAACTGTTTCTTCGGTTTCTACTGGTTTTATCGGGTCTTCGATAGGCTCTGTCGCTGGATTAAGTTCTAAGCCAATAGGTGTTATTGTTGTTGGAAGAGGTGTGAATTGAGAGTCAGGGTTTTCAACAACCTCTCTAACTTTCATCCTGTAAACTCCATATGCTCCTATTAAACAGTGAAATATAATTAGAAATATAAAGTAACCATTCTCTCCTATAAAATCCATAAACATAGAACATAAAAAAGGTCCACTAATTGCACCCATTCCAAAGGTAAATTGTAAACCTGCACCTGCAGCTACAAATTTTTCTTTAGCTATAAAATCATTAGTGTGAGCAAATATTAATGCAAACATAGGAAGACTAAAGAAAGCATATAAACCTGTAAAAATATAAAACCAAAACTTCGAGCTTGCTAAACCTTCAGGTAAATGCATCGTGCCCACTGAAAAAATTGCACATAACGCAAAGAAAGCCGAAGCAAATGTGGAATATACTGTAACTGTTCTTCTGTCATAAATATCTGATAGTTTACCAATTGGCCATTGCGAAATAGCCCCAGAAATAGCTATTAAAAATGTTACAAAAGAAATTTCAAAAATACTAAAATTCATTGACGCTGCATAAACAGCAATTAAAGCAAACATTGCAGAGTGACAAATTCCACATAAAAGTGCACTTACCATTCCAAAAGGAGAGGCTTCATAAAGTTCTTTAATTTTCATTCCAATAATTTTTTTAAATTTTGGAGGTTTTTTCTTAGTTAATAATATTGGAACAAGTGACAATGACATGAATAAAGAAACAAGTATAAATGGCTGAAAATTTTCTGGTTTACTGAAGTTTAAAAAAAACATTCCAATCGCCATAGATGCGTAAAGAACGATCATATAAATTGATAAAACACTTCCTCTGTTTTTATTGCTTGCTCGGTCGTTTAACCAGCTTTCAGCAATTGTATATAAACATACCATTGAAAAACCTGAGGCAATTCTTAATAGAAACCATGTAAAAGGATTGATGATTATAGAGTGTACTAAAACAACGATAGAAGCAATTGATGCAAAAGCAGCAAATACTCTTATATGACCAACTCTTGATACTAAAATTGGAACTGTTTTTGCTCCTATAAAATAGCCTACAAAATATCCAGACAACATAAAGCCGGTTGCTGTTAAGCTGAAACTTTCATGAACTGCTCTTACTCCAAGTAAAGAAACTTGAAATCCATGAGCTATCATAATTAGACCCATGCCCGTGAATAATGCCCAGGAGTTTTTAAGTATCTTTTCCATAATTTCGCTATCTATGGATGATTTGATATTAAATCAAGAAATTAATTAATTATTTTTCATTCTCTCTTAATTTTATAAATGAGTGGATCCCCAAAGTAATAATGATCACGGCACCTCCGATAATTGTCTCAAGGGTTGGCTGCTCTTTGACAACTAACCAAACCCAAATTGGACCTATTATCGTTTCTAATAAGAAAAATAGATTTACTTCCTCTGCTGGTATAAATCTTGGTGCGATTGTTACTAAAACAAAAGGTAAGGCTACACAAATAATGCACATTACTGGTATGTAAATTTGATCGGTTCCATTTAAATTAAAGTTTTCGACAAAAAAGAAAGCAAATACCGCAACTCCTAATTTACCCATTACAGCAGACGGCAAAAGATCTCTGTCCTTGGCATATCTAATTAGAACCGCATTTACTGCTAATCCTGCAGCTGTAACAAATCCCATTAAATTCCCAAAAAGATTACCAACTTGTAGCGAGTCATAAAAAATAAACAAAGCCGCCAAAAATGTGATGAAAATGGCGATCCAAGTCCCTTTACTAGGCATTTCTTTTAAGAATATTGCCCCAAGTATTGCTGAAAGCATTGGCGCTAAAGCAATCATTATTAACGTATTGGCTACGTTAGTATTTTGAATAGATACAATGAAAGTGATGTTGCAAATAGAAAAACTAATTGCGTAAAATATACCAACTATACCAACTTTTAAAAAGGCGTTAATAAAATTTTGCCTATAAAATAATAGTAGTCCAATTAAGACTATAAAGAAAGGTATGGCTCCTCTATAAAAAAGCATTCCCCATGTTTCTATGTCTGAAAGCCTAATAAGTAATGAGTCAGGCGTAATGAACATTACAGCTACGAACGCTAGTAGTGAACCTTTCTTTTGATCTGATAATTTATTCAAGCTCCTAAACCTTTCCAAAATATCTTAGCAAGATTTATTTTAGAAAGGTCATAGTATGTTTTTAATCCAGTAGGAGACGTTACGTTAATATCTCCATTTAGTTTCTGATCTATGAAGTCAATTCCAGCAAAATAAATATTATCATTCTTTAATTTTTTTCCTATAAGTTTTGAAATTTTTATTTCTTGTTTTGTAAGTTTTGTAAGTTTAGGCACAGCACCTTTGCTCATATTGCTCAAATATGAACCTTTTTTAGGAACTCTTGAGATTGCTCCACATACTTTACCATTAATAATAAAAACTCTCTTATCTCCTTTAGATATATTTTTTAAGAATTTTTGAAACATCGAATGACCATTTTTATTTAAAAAATTTGAAATAAGTTTTTTATTAAACTTATTTTTAATGAGATGAATTTGATTACCACCATATCCATTAATGGGTTTCATAATCATGCTTTTATTTTGTTTATAAAATTTCTTAATTTCTTCCATATTATTTGAAAACAAAGTATTAGGCATAAATTTGATAAAATGCTTTGAGTATAGTTTTTCCGATACATTTCTGATAGCAGTTGGATTATTTATTACTTTTGCTTTTTTTAAGTCATCTAAAATAAGAGTAGTTATTAAATATTCTGAATTAAATGGAGGATCCTGTCTAATTAATATAAATTTAAGATTTTCAACGTCAATTTTTTGTTTTTTATAAATTTTATAAAATTTTTTTCTTTCATAATTAAATTTTACAAAAACTCCATTTGCATATGTTTTATTTTTGATGATAGATAAGTTTGAGGGAGTATAATAAAATATTTTATATCCTAGTTTCTGAGCTTCATGAGCTAAAAATATTGATGTGTCAGAAGATATATTAATTTTATCTAATTTATCGCCTTGTATGCCTATTATTTTATTTGTCATATAAATCTTCTAAATTTTGAAATTTAGAGAATTTATTTATAACATGACTGGCGACTGTTTCTTTATTATTGATAATCTTATTTAAATGTTCCAAGTATTTAGTTTCGTTTGTACCGCTTTTTCCAATAAAATCTCTCTTTTCCAAGCCTTTTTCGGCAATTTTTAACAAGTTAGAGATCCAATAAATCATATCCTTACCCATTAAATTTGTATCAAGTCCTTTCATAGGCGCATCTTTATACGCATTTAATAAATCTTTCTTTTCCCATTTTGAAACAAATTCTAATGCTTCGTCTAAATTACCATATAAAAGACCAGTATAAAAAGCAGGACCAGCACAGATACAGTTCCAACCACAAGTATCCATAGACCTTAATTCAATATATTGTTTTAATCTATTCTCTGTAAATATAGTGCTTAAATGCAATCCAAGATCGTCAATACTTGGTAAAGAATTATTTATTTCTTGAATATTACCATTCATATAATCAGAAAATTTATAATTTTTTCCAGATAAATATTTATTATCTTTTTTTATAAATAGTATTGGATAATCCAGTACAAAATCAGCATATTTTTCAAAATCAACATTTTCTAAAAAAATTTCTGGAAGACCACCTCTTGATGTTTCTTGCCATACTTTTGATCGGTATGATAAATATTTACTATCTTTTTTCTCAACAATTGATGAGTTTGCAAAAAGTGCAATACTTAATGGAACTAAACTATTTGCTAATTTAAATTTTTTTATAAAATCATTCTCAGACGTGTAGTCTAGATTTAACTGCGTTCCAGATGTTCTATACATCATATCTAAACTGAGCGACCCACCTTTAGGCATATCCTTTGTCATTACTTCATATCTTTTTTTAGGATTGTTTGGAATTTCAGACAACTTAGATATTGGATCAAATCCAGCACTTACTATTTTTAAATCTAATTTTTCTACAACTTGTTTAAGCTCAAACAAATAATTATTAGCTTCAGAGCATACTTCATGAATATTATTTAATTGAGCACCTGCAAGCTCAATTTGATTACCTGGTTCTAAAGTTATACTCTTATTATCTTTATTTAACGCTATAACATTCTCACCTTCATATGATGGTTTCCAGCCAAATTCATATAGAATTTTGAAAATCTCTTTAATTGTAGAATAATTAATTCTTTTATTATTCTTTTTATAAAAAAGGAATTTTTCGTGCTCGACACCAATTTTAGTATTAATAGGCTCCTTAATTCCTGATTTAAAATGATCTATTATGTTATCTTTATTCATATTAATGATTTAATCACTCTTACTTAGATATTCAACAGCTTCACTTATACTAGTTAATTTGTTAGAACAAGTTTGGTTTTTACATATAATAACACTTGGTTTTGTATCATTATTTAATTGGTAAACAAATGTTGCAACTCCTAGATATTCTTTTTGTAAATAAATCTGCATTTCCTTAATAGACTGCGATGTTCCATGGAATGTGAATGATAAGCTATTATCGCAAATATCTAGGGTTTTAATAAAGCTAAACATTTGTGAATAATAAGAGTTTAAAACCTGATGAAATGATTTTTTAATAACCTCATTTCTTTCAGACCATATTTTATCATTTGTAATTGAATATAATTTATTTGAAATTAGTAGATAAACACTATTACCATTTGGTATATTGCTATCATTTAAGTCTAGTGGACTTGCAAACAAATCATTATCTTTAATAATATTTTTCTGGAACAGCTGCGTTTCTTTATTAAAGAATAATTCCCAAGTATCATTCATTATTTTTATTGATTTTTCTAAAGCTTTTTTGTCAGCATTAACTTCATATAGAGTTATCATAAGTAAAGCATAATATACGTAGTCTTCAAGAAAAGTCTCTATTTCTTTATTTTCATAACAATGAATAATTTTTTGATTTAATTTTTTATTTAATATTTCAATTGTTTTTATCGTCTTACTTTTTAAATCTTCATCGTCTAAATTTACTGAAGTTTTGAGAAGAACTTGGAGCATATATGCATTTAAATCAGTTTGAGATTTATCGTCAAAAAATGGTTTTACTCTTTTTTTTCTAATATTAAGTAATTTATTTTTTATCTGATCTAGGCTATTTTTGTCTCCATTAGGTATTATATTTTTTTCTACCAGGATGTTATTTCCTTCAAAATTACCACTTTCTGAAATTTCATAATTATTTTCTAAATATTTAATATCATCCTTTAAAAGATTTTTTAATTCTGTATATGACCAAACATAATATTTTCCTTCAACACCTTCGCTATCAGCATCATATGCTGAACCATATAATTCTTCTTTGTTTTTAAATTCATTATTAAAATATTGAATTGTTTGTAAAAGTTTATTTTTAAAATAATCATTTTTTGTATTTTGATAAAATTTAGTCAAGAGATCAATAAATTGTATATTGTCATAAAGCATTTTTTCAAAGTGAGGAATTATCCATTTTTCATCGACAGCATATCTTGAAATTCCTCCTTCTAGTTGATCATAAATACCTTTTGAACAAAGATTATTAAGTAAAATTTCAACAGGTTTAAAATAATTTTTATTTTTAGTTTTTAAATAAAAATAAAACATTGCATCAAATAAATAAAATTGGGGAAACTTTGGAGCTCCTTTGAAACTTCCGTTATTTTCATCTAAATAATTAATAATTTTTTCAACAAATGGTTCCAAAGGTTGATTTAAAACTGCAGATCTTTGATTAATTTTTGAGAATATTTCTTTAACTTGTGGTGCTTGAGCTAGAATTTTCTCTCTGTTTTCATTGTACACTTTATGCACGTTATTTAAGACTTTTTTAAAGTCAGGCCTTCCTTGAATTTCCTTCGGTGGAAAGTAAGTGCCACCAGTAAAAGGCACACCATTTTCGTCTAAAAACATTGATAATGGCCATCCACCTTGAGCTCCAGTTAGTATTGATAAGCTTTTTTGAAAAACATAATCCAAATCTGGTCTTTCTTCTCTATCAACTTTAACATTAACAAACTTTTCGTTCATTAGTTTTGCAGTTTCTTCATTTTCAAAACTCTCGTGGGCCATAACATGACACCAGTGGCAGCTTGCATAACCGACACTTAAAAATATAGGTTTTTTTTCTTTTTTTGCTTTATCTAAGGTTTCTTTATTCCAAGGAAACCAATCAACTGGATTATCTTTGTGTTGTTGAAGATAAGGACTTTTTTCGTTTTTTAAGATATTAGACAATTTAATGATGGTAGTAAGGTTTTCTAGAAAAAATATTCCTAACCATTGGTTCAAATTCTTTTAAAGTCATTGATTTATAATTTGGATCAAATGAAGATTGGTCATACTTTTCACAAAAATCTATTGTTGCTTGATAATGTTCTGCATTTTTATATTTTTCTCTTGCATTTTTGTCTCCACCTAAATGTTCTGCAGAATAATAAGTTTGAAATAGACCGTGATGTAAAATTATCCAATAAGTTTTTTCTGAAACATAAGGTTTAATTACTGATGCTGCGTATTGAGAATGATTCATAGGAGCCAATTCATCTCCAAGATCATGTAATAATGTGGCAACGACCATTTCTTCGTTTTCACCATTTTTATATGCCCTTGTTGCTGCTTGTAATGAATGTTCTAATCTTGTTATCTGATAGCCTTCAAGTGTAGTAGTTTGTGAAGCTAAATAATTTAGAATTCTATCTGCTGTTTTTCTTTCATATTGGCTTTCTAATTTTTCCAAAAGTTTATAGTCATCTCTAGTACCGTTCTTCATTTCAGTAAAACTTACTTTTTTCATTTTAATTATTCGATGCAGTACTTAATAATGACAATTGGGTCACTTTATCTTCACCAAGCTCGTCAATTATCTTCACAGGATATTCACCTGTAAAGTGGTGATCTGTTAATTGAGGGTAATTTTCATTTCTTTTTTCAAATCCCATTCCTAAATATAAACCATTTAAACTTAAGAATTTTAATGATTTTGCCCTTATAAATTCACATATTTCAGCTGTAGATTTGTTAGCCGCTAGAAGCTCTTTTTTTGTCGGTGTATCAACTCCATAAAAATCAGGAAACTTAATTTCGGGACTTGCTATTCTCACGTGAACTTCTTTTGCTCCAGAGTCGTATAGCATTTTTACTATTTTTGACGATGTAGTACCTCTTACTAGTGAGTCATCAACCAAAATAATCCTCTTATTTTTTATTACTGAGATATTTGGATTCAATTTTAGCTTAACTCCCAAACTTCTAATTTGTTGAGAGGGTTCAATAAAAGTCCTACCAACGTAGTGGTTTCGAATTAGACCTAGGTCGAATTTTAGACCTTTTTCTTCAGCATATCCGAGTGCTGCAGCGTTACCTGAGTCTGGGACAGGCACAACTAAGTCTGCTTCTATTTTGTCCTCTTTTGCCAATTGTTGCCCAAAATTCTTTCTGTATTCGTATGCAGTTTTACCGTTTAAGATACTATCTGGTCTAGAGAAATAAATGTACTCAAACACGCATGGTCTAATTTTTTTTGGAGGAAAAGGTTTAATACTTTTTAATTCATCATTTTCAATATAAACAATTTCTCCATTTTCAACCTCTCTTACAAATTTTGCTCCAATTATGTCAAATGCACAAGTTTCCGAAGCAAGCACATATGAATTTTTTAATTTACCAATCACTAATGGTCTAATTCCGTATGGATCTCTAACACCAATAAGTGTATTCTGTGTCATCATTACAAGTGAGTATCCACCTTGAATTTGAAAAATAGCATCAATAATTTTATCAATTGTTTTGCTTCTTTTAGATTTAGCAATTAATTGAACAATAGTCTCTGTATCAGATGTAGTATAAAATATTGCACCGTCTTCAACTAATTTGTTTCTTAGTGTAATTGCATTTGTAAGATTTCCATTATGTGCAACACCTATACCACCCGCATTAGTATCAGCAAAAAAGGGTTGAACATTTCTTAAAGCAGTTCCACCTGTCGTTGAATAACGATTGTGACCAATTGCATATTTGCCAGGCAGTTTTTTTATTACTTTTTCATCATTAAAATTATCACCAACTAATCCAAATCTTTTTTCTGAATGATATTTATTCCCATCATAAGAAACAATTCCACAACCTTCTTGACCTCTGTGTTGGAGAGCGTGTAGACCTAAAGCTGTGAGGGTAGAGGCATCAGTAGAATTACTTATTCCAAATACTGCACATTCTTCTTTTATTTTAGGATTATATATCTTGAACTTTTTCTTTAGTTTCTTCATATTCTTTTTTATCAGGAAACTCTTTTATAAGATAGTTACAACCTTTTTCAACCCATGCATACGTAAAAGCATCATCTAAATTAATTGGCCATTTTTTGTGGTTATAGATGATGTCTATAGTTGTATAAATACATACAACTATAACGTAAGCCCTAATAAATCCAAAAAAGAAACCAAAGATTCTATCTAGATTCCCTAACCCAGAGTAAGTGACTGCTCTATTAATCCCTTTATTTATCAATAAAATTAAAAAAATAATTATTATGAATAATCCTATACCAACTGTTAAATCAAGGACATATTTACTATCAATTATATCCTCAAAATATGGTTTTACTTTTGGAAATAGAAATAGAGTAACCACATAAGCTAAAAGCCATTTAGAGGCTGACAAAATGCTCAACAAAAAACCTTTTTTTGTGCATGTAATCAAGGATAGTACAGTGAAAACTAAATAAATAATATCAAAGGTATATAGATCAGTAAAAAAATCTTTTACAACTTCCATTAATTATTTAATCTTAAAAGGTTTGAGTACTAAAAGTAAAGATGGCAATAATGTTAAAACTGAAATCATAGCTAATAGCATCGCTATCCCAGTAAAGACTCCAAAATATATTGTTGGAATAAAATTAGATAAAACCAAAATAGAAAATCCAAATACAATTGTTATAGATGTATTTAGTATTGCAACACCGACCGTTGCATGGCAATATTTAAGTGTTTTATTGTAATCTTTTATTTTAGTCAGTTCTTCCCTAAATCTATAAATATAATGAATGCTATTATCTACAGCAATACCAATCGTGATAGCAGCAATTGTGATTGTCATCATATCTAAAGGGATGCCCACCAGCCCGATTATCCCTAGAATAAAAAAAGCTGCAATAAAATTTGGTATTACGCCAATTAGTGAAATTTTAATATTTCTAAAAAGAATTAAAAACATAACAAATATTCCAACCATCACAAAACCAAGAGTTAATATTTGGGATTTAAATAAACTTTGAAGTAAATTATTGAATAATAAAAGCACACCTCCAAGTTTAAATTCATCTTTACTGATATTTAATTTATTTTCTAAATCAAAATTAATTTGATTAATTAGATCATTTCTTCTTAATCCATCTAAAGAGTCTTTTATTCTTAAACTTATTCGAGCTTCAGAATTTTCTATAGATATATATGGGTCTACTATTTCTTTTTTAATATTATCTGGAATTTTAGTATAAAGAACACCCATTTCCAAAGTTCCAAGTGGTTTATTATTATTTAATTTTGTTGCAACTTCAATTATTGATGAAAAGGATAAAACTTTACCAACAGCATCGATATTATCTAAATAATTGTGAACTCGAGTTATTTTCTTAATTTTATCTTTTGTAAACCAATATTTATTGTCATTTTCATCCTCATCTCCCCAATCATTCTCACTATCAGTTTCTTCATCCTCATCTTTTGGAAATTTTAAAATTACTTCTAATGGAGTTGTTCCACCCAGCTTTTCATCTATTAACTTCATGCCTTTATAAATCTCAGTATTTTTATCAAAGTAATTTATGAAACTATTTTCAACTTCTAATTTTGAGATACCAAATATGCTTAAAAATATAATTATTCCAGTTAAACTAAATATGTAATTTTTATTTTTAATTGACAATATTCCCAGATAGTTTGTTATTTTTGACTCCTTTTCCTCAGTTAATTGAACATTTGAGTTTTGAACAAAACTTAACAATGAAGGTAGAAGTGTGAATGTAATTGTTAGTGAGGTTATTAGTCCAAAAGTCATCATCCATCCAAAATCTATAATTGGTTTTATGTCACTAAAAATTAATGACATAAAAGCACATATCGTTGTCAAGACAGTATAAAATATTGGCCAAATCATTTTTCTTGTTGTCAAAATTAAAATTTCAATTTTTTTCTTTTTTGGAAATTGTTTGTTTAATTGCAAAAATCTAGTACTCATATGAATATTCATTGCCATTGTAAGAATTAACATTAACGCGATAAAGTTTGATGAAATTACCGTAACTTTCCAACCAACCAAACCCAGAAAACCTGTCATAAATACAACTGAAAAGAAACAGCTACTGATTGGAATTATTATCCAAGTTATATTTCTGAATACATACCAAAGTGTTAAGATTATAAAAATTAATACCCCAATTCCAAATGTAACAATGTCATTTTTAATAAATGTCATCATGTCATCTGCTATCATTGGAATACCTCCGAGATAAATCTGTGTATTTTGGTTATGATTTTTTATGACTTCTCTAATTTCTAAAATATTTTGATGTCGCTCTTTTTTAATTTTATCTTTATAATTTTCTAATTCTTTATCAGTCTTTATCTCTTTTTCTGCTTTATTTGGTTTTATATACACAATGATACCACTTGTTTTTCCGTCCTCACTAATCACAAAGTTTCTAAATACTGGACTGTTTAAGATTTCATTAAATCCACGGTCTTTATTTATATTCTTACTTGTTAACGTTTTAAAATTTTGAATACGTTCAATTAAACTATCATCTGTTGCTTCTAACAAGGGAATGTCTAAAAGTGTAACAACATTATGAACCCATTTTAATGATTTTAAATCTTTTTTTAATTCAGAAAGATTTCTAATTGAGTTCTGCGAATTCATTTTACTATCTGGGGAGTAGGTCAGTACTA
>CABYVU010000008.1 GCA_902522525.1 uncultured Pelagibacteraceae bacterium
TGGATGTAAACCATCTACATCCTTGTGTGGTGAGATAGTTTCAATAACATGTTGCTTATTAATATGTTTTGGAAGCGGCAATTGAACCAAAATTCCTGAAACTGTTTCATCCTTATTAAGTTCCTCTATTTTATTTAAAACAGTTTTTTCATCTACTGTATCTGGATATTTTATAACTTCTGATTTCAGGCCAACTTGTTTTGCTGATTTTTCTTTATTTCTTACATAAATCTGACTTGGAGCTAAATCTCCAATTAATATCACTGTAAGACCTGGAACTTTATTGTGTTTCTGTTTTAAAACCTCAACTTCTTGTTTTAGTTCTTCTCTTAGTTCAGCAGATTGTTTTTTTCCGTCTATTAAAATCATGATTATTAAAAAATAAGTGGTGCTATGTAGAGCTTCATACACATTTCTATAAACCATATCAACAAAAGAAGAATTATTGGCGATATATCAAAAGCACCAAGGCTAGGTAAAAAACCCCTGATTTTATTGAGAATTGGATCGGTGAGTTTATAGGTAAATTCTAAAATTGAATAAACAAATCTATTTGAAGTATTTAAAACATTAAAAGCTATTAACCAGCTTATAACAACGTTAGCGATTACTACATAAGAATACAATTTTAATAATTGTAAAGCTAAATAAAAAATAGCTATCATTTCTTCTCTACATATACAGAAGTGCTTGGGAAAGCAAAAGATGCTTTATTACCCTCGACAATTTCTTTAATTTTAATTGCCAGTCTTTCTTTAACCAACAACATCTCGCTCCAACTATTTGTCTTTGTATAACATCTTACATACATATCTATTGAGCTATCAGCAAATTTATCAACCCTAACTGAAACACCAACTTTAGTATCATAATCTTCTGAACCATTTATAAAATCTTCTATTTCATTTCGTATAGTTTTTAATTGTTCAACAGTAGAATCATACTGAAGTGTTATCGTCCAACTAATCCTCCAATTTGTAATTTGACTCTTATTGATTACAGCATTCTCTGCAAACTGAAAGTTTGGAATAATTGCTAAAGACTTGTCAAATTTTCTTATAACGGTTGATCGAAAACCTATTTTTTCTACTACACCCTCAATTATACCCTCAACTTCAATCCAATCACCCATCTTAAATCTTTTCTCTACAAGAACTAAAATTCCTGATATTAAATTTTTGAATAAATCCTGTGCTCCTAAAGCAACTGCAACACCAAATAATCCAAGTCCTGCAATAATTGGACCAATTTTAATTCCCCATAACTCTAAAACTGCTGCAGCACCTAAGATTAAAATTAAAATTTTAAGTGATTTAATGATCCAACCAATTAATTCCCTAGTTAAAATTTTATCAAACCCACTTAATATGTAAGAGATTGGCTCAATTATTTGGTGGATAATCCAAAAAAGTAAAATTGTAATCAACGTTCTATTTACGTTGTCTAAAAATAACCTCGTATCCTCCGCGAAAGACATATAATAACTTGCAAAAAATACTCCAAGAACAATTGGAAGAAATCTAGCTGGCCCCTCCATTGCCTTAACGAAGGTATCATCAAGTTTATTTGTAGTTCTTTTAGTAATTAGTTCTAATTTTTTAATGATTAATTTGCTAATTAACCCTCTAAAAACTAAGAATATAAAGAATATTCCAAGACCTATTAAGATCTCAACAAAGTTTACGCCTAAAATTCCCTTTTGCCATACAGACAAAAAAAGTCCTGAAAAATTCTCAAAAACACCCATGACTAAATTTTATATAGCAAAAACTCTTCTTCACCAGAGTTAAATAGAAAAATTTTTTTCCACTTTATCTCATTTAAAATTGCTGATGCTTTTTCACCCATGCACATCAAATTGGTATCCATCCAACTGTCTAAAAGATCATATTTTTTAAGTAAATTTAATAAACTCTTAGCGCTATTTTCTGAATAAACATAAATTATATCAGGGATTGAGGCTTTTAATTGTTCTCTAAATTCCTCTTTTATTTCTTGAGTTGATGAAACCGTATAGTTAATTAATCTCTTTAAAGAATAACCTTCAGAAATTAAATCTTTATCTAACCTACTAGAAACTATCTCACCACTTACATAAAGAAGTAATCCATTCTTTGGGTCAAAGTTTTGTAATATTAATTCTTTTAAATTACTTACGTTTCCTTCTGCAGAGATTATATTTTGAAAACCGTTTAGCTTTGCAACTTTTTCTGTTGCAGAGCCAACACAATAGCATTCAATTTTTTTATCAACTCTATTTAAGTCTAAATTTTTAATCGCATTTGAGCTTGTAAATATTATTCCCTTAAATTGGATATAGTCAGGTTCATTGTATTTAATTGGTTCAACTTTTATCACAGGTAAATGAGAAACTTTATGTCCTAAAGAACTAAATTTTAATATTAATTCTTTACAATCCTCTAATGGTCTTGTTAATAAAATATGCATTTTATCTTTTATAAGATCCCTTTGACTCTGATTTTAATTTTTCTCCAATCTTAATACTTAAATTTTTAACCATTGTTTTATTTTCACTTTCTTCAACAAAAAATCTTTGTTTGCCATCTACTGAAAAAAGTTCAGCTTTTATATTTACAAGATCTTTATCAATCTTTGCATACACACCAACTGCTGTATCGCAGTCACCCTCGAGTATTTTTAAGACTTTTCTTTCAGCATTTGCAATTATTCTGGACTGATCATCATTAATCTTTTCTAAGATATTAATTATTTCTTGATCGTTTTCTCTACATTGTATAGCAATTATACCTTGTCCAGCACAGGGTATTAATTCTTCAGTATTAAATTCATGTGTAATTTTATTTGTCAAACCTAAAGCTTCAATACCAGCTTTAGAAAGTAAAATTGCATCGTAAGCTCCATTCTCCAATTTCTTTATCCTAGTATCCACATTTCCTCTTATTAATTTATATTTCAGATCTGATCTAATACTTTTTAATTGGTATTCCCTTCTGTAAGAAGAAGTGCCTATTATTGAATTAGGTTTAAGATCTTTGAAATTTATATTGTCGTTGCTAATAAAAATTTCATTGGGCGAATTTCTTTTTAAATAAAAATTTGTTGTTAGCCCCTCTGTTTCAATCGATGGCATATCTTTTAAAGCATGAACAGCTATATCAATATTATGATTGATTAATTCTATTTCAATTTTTTTTGAAAATAATCCTTTTCCTCCAATGTTTGACAACCTATCCTTTTGGTTTTCATCCCCACTTGTGATTATTTTTTTTGTTTCTATGTAAGTAGATGTAACTTTTTTAAGATCGTTTATCACTTTTTCGGTATAAATTTGAGCTAACTGACTTCCTCGAGTACCAATAATAAATTTATCCCTTTTCATAATTCTTATTTTTATTACATTCTTATAGTTTAATTGTATTAATTATAAATATTTATGAATGAAAAAAAAATAATCCTCGGAATTGAGACAAGTTGCGATGAAACTGCAGTATCAATCATAGAAGAAGATAAAAATGGTAAGATAAAAATATTATCTAACGTAGTTTCAAGTCAATTTGATATTCACAAAGAATTTGGAGGTGTAGTTCCTGAGCTTGCTGCACGATCTCATGTAGAAAAAATTGATTTAATTGCAAAAAAAGCAATTAATGAAAGCGGTGTGAATTTAAAAGATGTTTCTGCAATTGCTTCAACATCTGGCCCAGGCTTAATTGTTTGCCTCACTGTTGGTTTAAATTTTGGCAAAGCATTATCTGCAAGCCTAAATATACCTTTTATTGGCGTAAACCATCTTGAAGGGCATGCGTTAAGTCCGAAACTCAACACAAGCTTAGATTTCCCATATTTATTATTATTAATTTCAGGAGGACATACGCAATATCTTAGTGTTAATGGACTTGGAAAATATAAAAGATTAGGAACAACAATTGATGATGCTTTAGGAGAAGCATTTGACAAAACTGCAAAGCTTTTAGGTATTGAATTTCCAGGAGGACCGAAGTTAGAAGGTTATGCAAAACAGGGAGATGCAAATAAATTTAAACTTCCTAAACCAATTATAAATAAAGGGGGATGTAATTTATCGTTTGCAGGTCTTAAAACGGCCATTTTAAGAATATCAAGCACTATAAAATCTAAACAAGAAAAATATGATCTTGCAGCATCTTTTCAAAAAACAATTGAAGAAATTTTAGAAGTAAAAACACAAATAGCATTTGATGAATTCAAAAAGACTAGTAAAAAGAAAAATAAAACTTTTGTAATCGCTGGAGGTGTTGCTGCCAACAAGGGTATTAGAAAAAAATTAATAAAAGTATGTAGGAAGAATGATTTTAGACCAATTTTCCCTGAACCAAAATTATGTGGGGATAATGCAGCTATGATTGCGCTTGTTGGTCTTGAAAAGTATAAAATCAAAAAATTTGATAATTTAGATCTTCCTGCAAGTCCAAGACTACCACTTGACGAAAAAGCAAAGTTTTTAAAAGGAGCGGGAGTTAGATTATAAATGTCGAAAAGATATAGTGGTAAATCATTTAAGGATGCTAGCGTAATGAAACAAGCTAAACTTTCTTTAAAGGAAAAAAGAAAGCTTAAAAAAGAAAAGAAAAAGAAAAAAAATTAAATGCAATATTGGTTAATGAAATCAGAGCCAGATGTATGGTCAATTGATCAACAAATCAAAGCTGGAGAAAAAGGAGCTGACTGGGATGGGGTAAGAAATTACCAAGCAGCAAATAATTTAAAAAAAATGAAGAAGGGAGATCTTTGTTTTTTTTATCATTCTAATATTGGAAAAGAGATAGTTGGTATAGTTGAAGTTATAAAAACATCATTCATTGATCCAACGGATAAAGAAAAAAGGTTTGTTGCTGTTAAAGTTAGATTTAAAAGTAAGCTTCAAAATCCTGTAACACTTGAAAACATCAAAAAAACTAAGGCTTTAGAGAACTTATCCCTAATTAGACAAAGTAGACTGTCTGTTATGCCCATTGATACTAAAAGCTGGAAAATAATTTTGAAGATGGGTAGAATTAATTAAAAAAAAATCATGCCTAAGAAAAAAAAAGTTAAAAAAAAAGTAATCTCTAAAAAACCTAAAGAAACAATTTATAAAACTAAGAAAGAATGGATAAGTAAAGCTACCGTTAATAAATCTCAATATATAAAGAAATATAATGAATCGATTAAAGACAACGATGGATTTTGGAAAAAAGAAGGCAAAAGAATTAATTGGATTAAACCTTATAAAAAAATTAAAGACGTCAAATATAGTAAAAATGATGTTCATATTAAATGGTTCTATGATGGTACTTTAAATGCCTCAGTGAACTGTATTGATAGACATCTAAAAAAAAGTGCTGACAAAACTGCAATTATATGGGCAGGAGACGATCCTAAAGTACAAAAAAAAATTACATATAAGGAACTTCATAAAGAGGTTTCAAAAGCAGCAAATGGATTAAAAAATTTGGGCGTTCAAAAGGGTGATAGAGTTACAATTTATCTAACAATGATACCTGAACTTGCTTATACAATGCTAGCATGTGCTAGGATAGGTGCAGTTCACTCGATAATATTTGGTGGTTTTTCTCCAGATAGTATTTCAGGTAGAATTAATGACTGTGAGTCCGATTATGTAATAACTGCAGACGAAGGAGTTAGAGGTGGCAAAACAATTCCATTGAAATCTATTACAGATGAAGCCCTGCAAAGCTGCCCAAATGTTAAAAAATGTATTGTGGTAAAAAGAACTGGTACTAAGAAAATAGATTGGTTTAATGATAGAGATGTTTGGTATCATCAAATGACTAAGAAAGTATCATCCAAATGTGAACCTGAAGAAATGGGTGCTGAAGATCCTCTATTCATTCTTTATACATCTGGTTCAACAGGAAAACCAAAAGGAGTTCTACATACGACTGGTGGATATATGGTTTATGCATCAATGACTCACCAATATATTTTTAACTACAAACCAAAAGATATTTATTGGTGTACTGCTGATATTGGATGGGTGACTGGACACAGCTATATTATTTATGGTCCACTAGCCAACGGCGCCACAACAATAATGTTTGAAGGAATACCAACATATCCTGATACATCTAGATGGTGGCAAATAGTTGATAAATATAAAGTCAATATATTCTATACTGCTCCTACAGCAATAAGAGCTCTAATGAGAGAAGGAGATAAACCTGTTAAAAAAACTTCCAGAAAAACTTTAAAACTTTTAGGTACAGTTGGAGAACCAATAAATCCTGAAGCATGGGAATGGTATTTTAAAACAGTTGGAGATAGTAGATGTCCAATTGTTGATACCTGGTGGCAAACCGAAACAGGAGGAATATTAATTAGTCCTCAGACAGGTGCAATAGATTTAAAACCTGGCTCTGCGACAAAACCATTTTATGGAATTAAGCCAGAAATACTTGATAAGGATGGTAAGGTTTTAAAAGGAGAAGCTCAAGGAAGATTATGTATAGCACAATCTTGGCCAGGACAAATGAGGACGGTGTATGGAGACCACCAGAGATTTATTGATACATACTTTTCACAATTTGATGGAAAATATTTTACAGGAGATGGATGTAGAAGAGATAAAGATGGTTATTATTGGATCACTGGCAGGGTGGATGACGTCATAATAGTGTCCGGACATAACCTAGGTACTGCAGAGATAGAAAGTGCATTTGTAGCTCATCCTAAAGTTGCAGAAGCAGCAGTGGTTGGCTACCCACACGATATTAAAGGGAATGGACTTTATTGTTATGTAACCTTAAATGCGGGAGAAAAAAGTACTCTTGATTTGGAAAGAGATTTAAAACTTTGGGTTAGAAAACAAATTGGTCCAATTGCTACACCTGACTTAATTCAGTTTGCTCCAGGACTTCCAAAAACTAGATCTGGAAAAATAATGCGAAGAATTTTGAGAAAAATAGCTGCAAATGAACATGGTCAATTAGGAGATACAACGACCTTAGCGGATCCTTCAGTTGTTGACAGTTTGGTAGACAATAGAAAAAATATTTAGATCTTTATTAATTTCGAAAACTCCTCTTTAATATTATCCCATTTTAAAATCATTGAATTCAGAACAATTTTCCTATCTAAAGTTTTTAATTCATTTGCTACAGGAGCCCAGTTATATAAAGCCAAAGCACTTTCATTAAATGGCCAAGACTTATAATATTCCTTCCATTTAATTTGATCTAATCTTTTTTTAAAACTTATTCTTGCCTCATCGACAATTTCTTTGGGCATACCATTCTCTAATTCTTTGTCCAAAATATTATTATAAATTTCAGAAGCTTTATTAATTTCTTGAAAATTATAAAAAACATTTAAATATGAAACTGTATAAAATGACAAATCTTGAAGAGATATTGCATAAATATTCCACTTTGCAGTATTTATTGAAGTTAAAAACTTTTCGTCATCAAAATGCAGCACCCACTTGGTTCCCATTCTAGTTTTTAAATAGTTATATAAAGTAACTTGAGATACCCAAGCAGATTTTTGCTGAATAAATTGCTTAAGATCATCAATATTCTTAATTTTTTTCTTAGGCAAAATGCCCTTAAACATCGCAACTAAATAAACTTTGAAATCTTCAAGTTTTATATCTTTAAGATTGAATCTGTATTTGAGGGCCATTTATCTACCTAATATGTTGATGTATAATGTAAAAATGCCACAATTTCGAGTGTTTTTAAGGGTTTAAATAAATTTGATTATCAGTAAGGTAATTTCTTTAACCTATAGGGAGAGAAAAAAATGTCAAAACAAGAACAACACTGGGAAAAAACCAGAAATTTGCTTTTTATTACATTGGCAATTTGGTTTGTTTTCTCAATTGGCATCTTTCTCTTCGGAGCCGAAATGCAAGAATCTAGCATTAGACCATTTGGATATCCTTTAACGTATTGGTTTACATGTCAAGGATCACTTGCGATCTTCGTCATTTTAATTTTCTGGTTTGCAGGTCGACAAGAGAAAATAGATGATGAGTTCGGGTTTTCTGAAAGAGAGGGTGACAAATGATAAAAGGTAAATTTATAGATAATTTACCAAAGGTCTACGGAATATATACCGGAGGATTTCTTGTATTTATAATTCTGATGGCAATAGCTGAACAAGCTGGAATGTCTGCAAAATTGATTGGTATCTTTTTTGTAGCTTTTACAGTCTTGATTTATGCTTTAATTGGTTGGTTATCTAGAACACTACAAGTTGATGCTTATTATGTAGCTGGAAGACAAGTTCCAACTGTCTTTAATGGTATGGCAACTGCTGCTGACTGGATGTCAGGTGCATCTTTCGTTGCTATGGCAGGTGGAATTTATTTCAAAGGCTATGGATATATGGCTCTACTTGTTGGGTGGACTGGTGGATATGTACTAGTTGCTTCGTTATTAGCACCGTATCTTAGAAAATTTGGATGTTATACTGTTCCAGATTTTATAGGAACACGTTATGGTGGTAACTTAGCAAGATTTAGTGCAGTCATAGTTTTAACAGTAGCCTCATTCACTTATGTAACAGCACAAATTAATGCAACAGGTACAATTGCATCTGTAGCATTAGATATTCCATTTGGAATAGCTGTTTATGTAGGTTTAGCAAGTATTTTGATGTGCTCAATGCTTGGTGGAATGAGAGCTGTAACTTGGACGCAAGTAGCTCAATACATTGTATTAATTATAGCTTACTTACTTCCAGTATTTTGGATTAGCAGTAAGTTGGGAGCAGGTTTCTTCCCACACTTTATGTTAGCTGATGAAGTTGCAAGAATCGCAGAACTAGAAGGTCAATTTGGTTTTGTTAAAAACTCTGCTGCTGATTTAGCAACAGTTCCAAAAGGTTTAGCTGGAATAACTAAAGCGCATTCTTCGGTTAATGCAACTCCTTGGGCATTTATTTCATTAGCAGTGTGTATGATGGCAGGAACTGCATCATTACCTCACGTTATGATGAGATACTTTACTACTCCAAGTGTAAGAACAGCAAGAAGATCGGTAGGTTGGTCACTATTCTTTATTTTCCTACTTTATTCTTCTGCACCGATGTTAGCTACATTATCTAAACTATCTTTAATTGACCCAACGCTACCGACTGGAATTATTGGTAAAACAATTGCGGAAGTTCAATCTATTGATTGGTATCAAAACTGGAACCAAGCAAACTTAATGTTTATCAGTGACTTTAATGGTAATGGAACTCTTGAGCTTAACGAGTTCTTTATGGGTGGTAAAGCTGTTGTATTAGCAACACCAGAGATTGCAGGATTACCTTATGTAATTTCAGGTCTAGTTGCTGCTGGAGGTATGGCAGCTGCAATGTCAACTGCAGATGGATTAGTTTTAGCAATATCAAATGCGTTATCTCATGATATTTACTACAAAATAATTAATCCAAAAGCTGAGACAGCGAGAAGACTAATTGTTGCAAGGGTACTACTTGTATTAATTGGTTTCGCAGGAGCAACAATAGCCGCGTTAGAGATACAAGGTATCTTAGGTTCGGTTATTTGGGCATTTGACTTTGCTATGTCAGGACTATTCTTCCCACTTGTACTTGGTGTATGGTGGAAGAGAGCTAATGCACCAGGCGCTGTTGCGGGAATGCTACTAGGACTTATATCTGGAACTGCTTACCTAATATGGGTAAGAAGTGGAGGATCTGGTTTCTTAGGCATAACACAACTTACGTTTGGAATAGTTGGAGCGGCTGTAAGTTTAGTTTCTATGATTGTTGTCAGTTTAATAACTGCAGCACCAGATGCAGCTACTCAGAAAATGGTTGATGATGTACGTGTACCAAGTGGTAAAACGGTACTAGCACAGAAATAATCAATAAAAAACTTAGGGGCGATTAAATTCGCCCCTTTTTTTCTAAGAATTATGTCTGCTAACTTTCACCCTCTAGTTTATATAATTGATTACATTTTAGGTGTAATCATGTGGACATTGATTGGTAGAGTAGCAATGAATATTTTTCAAAGAGAGGACTCTCAATTCTTCTTTATGAAAGTTTTTGTAAAACTTACAAATCCACTTATAAATGTGTTTAGACCAATTACCCCTAGCTTTTTGGTAGGGCCTTTAGTGCCGCTATATGTAGCTTGGTTCTTTTACATGGCACGTTTCTATTTAATGCCTTATTTACTTGGTTATTCAGTAATGGGCATGCTTTCTTTTCCTTTAGAGAGTGAAATTGCTCAGGAATTATACAGAATATTTAGTAAAAATTAATTCAAATAGAATAAAAAATTGATACTAATATTTTTAGTATCAAATGAAAAAAATTCAAATTTCTCCATCTATATTATCTGCTGACTTCAGCCAGCTTGGCAATGAAATTAAGAAGTTAGAAGAAGGTGGAGCTGACTTAATTCATGTCGATGTAATGGATGGTCACTTTGTTCCAAATTTAACAATAGGACCACCAGTAATAAAAAACTTAAGAAAATATACCAAGATTCCATTTGATGTGCACCTAATGATTTCTCCAGTACATGAGTACATTGAAAATTATGCAAATGCTGGTGCTGACATAATAACTATTCATCCTGAGGCAACTGAGAACTTAAAAGAGTCTATTAGTTTGATAAAAAAATTTGGTAAAAAAGTTGGTGTATCATTAAATCCAAAAACTAAAATAAAAACTATAATTGATGAAATAGATAATATTGATTTAGTTCTTGTTATGAGTGTCAACCCTGGTTTTGGTGGGCAAAAATTTATGCCTGAAGTATTAGATAAAATAAAAGAATTGAAAAAAATAAAAGATAAAAACCAATATCACTTTGATATTGAAGTTGATGGAGGAATTAATTTTAGTAATTCAAAAATAGTTTTGGAAGCTGGAGCTGATATTTTGGTATCTGGAACCACAGTTTTTAAAGAGAACGATGGGGATATTAAAACCAATATTGAAAAATTAAAATCTATGTAAAATGTTTTTAAAAAGCTCTTTAAATTATATCAATGAATTTTATTTTATTTTTAAAAACCAAATACGAAAAATTTATTTAAACTCATCTATTTATAATAAAAGAATTTCAAGAGTTGATGAGAATGATTTAGTTTATCGTCCAAGTCTTAATATACTTAGTTTATTAATAAAATATGAAAAACAAAAAAAGAAGATTGAGGATTTTAATATTCAATCTATATGGGAAAATAAAAATTTAAGATACAATGATTTTAAAAAACTTCATAGTTTTTATTGGTTGTTTTCAATAGATCTTAAATCATCTAATGAAGTTACACAGTCAATTATTGAAAATTGGATTAAAAAGAACCAAAACTACGAAACGAAAAGTTGGGAAATAGATATTCTTTCTAAAAGAGTAATAGCTTGGATATCAAATTCAAAAATAACTTATGATGAATCTGGAAATAAATATAAAAATAGTTTTAACGAAATAATCAGTAAACAAGTAAATCATTTAATGAATGAAATTGACAGATCCCCAGATTTCAACGACAAAATGATAGGGTGTACAGCGATAACTCTCACAGGAATAGCTTATAAAAACAACAGGTTTTTGGAGTATGGATTAGATTTACTTAAAAAAATTATTAATACTTCTTTTGATAATAACTACTTTCCAAAATCAAGAAATATAAGACAGATGGTTTTTTATTTAAAATATTTTATTTTGATAAGAGAACTTTTAAAAGATTCTTTAAATGATATTCCAGAATACCTGAATGAAATTATTCATTTCCTTGGTAAATCATATGATTTTCTTTGGGGGTCGCTAGGGCAAAGTTTATTATTTAATGGAAATAATAATTCTAATAATAAAGACTTTGATGAATATTTGTCTCTTTTTAGATACAAGTTTAAAAATGATAAGTTCAACATATCTGGTTATACAATCTTAAAAAATAGAAATGCACTCCTTGCTATGGATACTGGGAGCAACCCAGCAAGAAATTATTCTGAAAATTATCAAAGTGGACCATTATCATTTGAATTTTTTTTTAAAGGTAAAAAACTAATTACTAACTCTGGTTATTTTCAAGATCATAACCACCAACTGAATTTAATTTCAAAATCAACTGCAACTCATTCGACACTAATTTTAGATAACTCTTCAACCTGTAATTTTAAAAAAAATAGTAAAGGTCCTAGTATAGTTACCAAAGGATTTAAAACATTCGATAATGAAGTGACTTATGAAAAAAATTATTGGGGTATTAAATGTTCACATGATGGATATTTATCAGAATACGGGGTAATTCATCAAAGAAACATAGAATTTGATATAGATAAATTTACTCTTTTTGGAAAAGAAAAACTTATTAAAAAAAATAATTTTAAGGTAACAAATTTTGAAATAAGGTTTCATCTCCTACCGAATATTAAAGTTACAAAGCTTCAAGATAATAAATCAGTTTTAATTGAATTAGAAAACTCTGGCTGGAGATTCTTTTCAAAAGATGGATTGATAGGGGTTGAAACTGGGCTATACTTTGGTGATAAAAATAAATATATTGAGAACCAAAATATTTTCATATCAGGTATTACTCAAAATAATGAACAGTTAATTGAATGGCAAATTAGTAAAATATGAGTAATAAAATTAAAAAAGCAATTATATCTATCTCAGATAAATCAGAAATTAAATTAGTATTAAATACCCTTGAAAAATATAAGATTAACATTTTAAGTTCAGGCGGTACATCTAAAGAGATTAATAAATTAGGCTTCAAATTTACCGATATATCAGAATATACTAAAACAGATGAAATTTTGAATGGAAGGGTTAAAACGCTTCATCCAAAGTTATATGCTGGTATTTTGAGTAAGAGAGATAATAAAAAACACAAAAAAGAACTCAAAAAAAATAATTATGAAGAAATAGATTTAGTTATAGTTAATTTTTACCCATTTGAAGAAACATTAAAAAGTACAAAAAATCACAATAAACTAATTGAAAATATAGATATTGGTGGCCCAACCCTTGTTAGAGCTGCAGCAAAAAACTATAAATATACAACTGTTTTAACTTCTCCAAATCAATACAAAGAATTTATTTTAGATTTAGAAAAAAATAAAGGTTCCACAAGTTTGGAACTTAGAAAAAAATTTTCTAGAGAAGCATTTAATTTAACGGCTTATTATGACTCTGTAATTTCAGAATATTTAAACAATCTGAATAATGATTACTTCCCTCAAAAGAAGACTATTCATGGAAATTTAGTAGAAGTATTACGGTATGGAGAAAACCCTCATCAAAAATCAGCAATTTATAGTAAAAATAACAATTTAGACATATTACAATTAAGTGGAAAAAAATTAAGTTATAATAATTATAATGATATTTATGCAGCATTAAATATTTCACGAACACTTCCAAAAAATAATGGGACTGTAATTGTAAAACATGCAAACCCTTGCGGTGTTTCAATAAATAATAATAAAATAAAGAGTTATAAAGAAGCTCTGGCTTGTGATCCCATAAGTGCATTTGGGGGAATTGTTTCATGTAATTTTAAAATTAATAAAAAAATAGCATTAGAATTTAATAAAATATTTTTAGAGGTAATTATAGGACTAGGTTTTGATAAGAAATCTCTAAAAATTTTAAAGGAGAGAAAAAATTTAAGATTAATTGATGCATCAAAATTAAGTGAACAAAATTTTTATAACACTTCTAGTCACTTTAACTCTTTACTACTTCAAAGCACAGATAACAAATTTTTTACTAGAGATAATTTTGAAGTTGTCTCTAAAATCAAACCCTCAAAAAAAATTTTAGATGACCTAATGTTTGCTTTCAATGTATGTCGAAATGTTAAATCTAATGCGATTGTTTTAACAAGAAATAGTTCGACTGTCGGAATTGGATCAGGTCAACCAAGTAGATTAGATAGTTGTAAAATAGCAATAGAGAAAATGAAAAGATTTCAAAAAATTAGTGAAAATGATATAATCATAGGCGCATCAGATGCATTTTTTCCATTCGTAGATGGAATTGAAACATTAGTTCAAAATGGAATTAGTGCAATCATTCAACCCTCGGGATCTATTCGTGATAAAGAAATCATTAAATTTGCAGATAAATTGGGCATCATACTGGTATTTTCTAAAACCAGACATTTTAAACACTAGAATTAACTAAATTTTATCAATTTTAGCAGCAAGTACAAAGTCGCTTTCATGTAATCCATTAATTGCGTGTGTTTGTATTTTAATTTTAGCGTAGCCCCAACCAAACCATATATCGGGATGATGACCTTCTCGCTCTGCTATTTCTCCAACTTTATTAACAAAAGACTGACTTTCTAAAAAATTATTAAACTTAAAGTCTTTAATAATATAATAATCCTTTTTATTCACCGAATTGACATCCCAACCATCAACTTTTTTAAGGTATTTATGTATTTCCTCAATATTAAAACTTGGAATTCCTCCTTCACATGGAATACATTTTTTATCGGCTAAATCAGTCATTAATGTCCGTTATAATATTTATTTTTTAATTGTAAGCAATAGATATATTAGTCTTTTTTAAAAAAAAATTTTTTGATTATTAAACCAATTATTCATAACAAGAAAATTATTTAAAGAAATTCCTTTAATCGTATCATGAGAAACTCCAGAATTCTCAATACCATCTTTTGTATTTTCTAAATCATATTTCTTTTCATTATCTAGCCATTCATTTGGCATATGCATCATTTCTGATTTTTTTTTAAAAATTTTTTTATATTCAGGATATTTTGAAGCATACTCATGGCAGCCTCTCTTACTTTCAATTAAAATTTGTTCATCAAAATAAATACTAAGAATTTTTTTTGTTTCATTTTCTACTTGAAAAACTTCCTCTAAACTTTGACAATATATAATACTTTTAAAAATATCAGTTTCTGATTTTTTATCTATCATATTTTTTCTGTTAAACTTATGGAAGTAAGTTATTTGGTCAAAAATTAGGGACATCTTCACCAAATCATAAAAATTTTTTGATTCAATCACTACTTTATAACACTCAAAACAATATTTTGGTATAGAATTATATTTAAAAAAGATTGCCTTATGCCTCTCACAATTAAGATTAATTGATTTAGTTCTATAAATTTGAACCTTATTATAAGAAAGATCTTTTAAATCATTTAGTACAACTTTTTTACAATTCTTAAAATAATTAATAATTTGTTGATCAGTTATTCCTTTTGAAAAATCAATTTCGTAAGGAACTTTTTTAACTTTTTTATCAATATCACTTATAAAATTTGAATTTTCATCATCAGGTTCATAAAAGGAGAGTATTTCAATTATTTTATCTCTTGCTAATTTATAATCATTTTTAATAATTATTGCTTTATTTAAAAAATTATAAGATTTTTTTAAATGCTTAGTTTTAAAAAATAATAAACCTAAATTATAATAAGCAGAATAAAAATTCGGATCAAGATTTATTGCTTTTTTAAAGTCTAATATAGAATTTTCTAAATCATTAAGTCTAAAATTTATAAGCCCTACTATATTATGATATTGTGGAATTTTATTTAAATTTGGAAGTTTAAATTTACTATTATTAGCAAATAATAAAGCGTCTTTCAGAGAATTAACGTTGTAACTTTTTACAATTTTATTTAACTGATTTAATTCATCTTTGTAATTTGAAATATTCATTTCCAAATATTTTTAGCAATTTTGGAGCGGGCAATGGGACTCGAACCCACGACCTTCTCGTTGGCAACGAGACGCTCTACCACTGAGCTATGCCCGCCTATTCTAATAGTATTGAAATTAGTAGCTTTTGTAAGATTAAGCAATAGGCAAAATGATTAAAATTAGAAATCTACTATGACCATTAGAGTGACTGAAATTTTTTTAATTTTTTAACCAATCATAGTTTTTTTTATAATTCTCAAATAACGAGTAATATCTTTTATATTTATTGTAGTCATATGATTGAATTCCAGTTCTTAATTGCACATTACTGCTAGTCTTAATGTATAAATTATCTCTTTTATGAAATTCGAATATTTCCTCATTCCAATTTAAATCACAAAATTCAAAAATCTTTTTCGTTTCTTTATATTTGTCATTATTCAAACTTTCTAAGGATATTGTAATAATATTTTGTGGATATTTTTTTTTATAATAATCCATTATTCTTAAATATATATCTATATAATCTAGTATATCTTTAATTGTGTGAGCCCATGATAATTTAGCCAAAAGCTTTTCGTAAATTGCAATTATGTTATCGTAAATATTTCTTGTAGAATTTATGATTTTTGCATCTGGAAAAACTTTTAATATTGTTTCAATATTAAAAAAGTTGTCTAAAGATTTGTCAATAATTTCTTTTTCATTTTCTGAGGGGCTAAATTGAGAGTATCTCTTGTATAAATATTCTTTGAATTCTTTCAGATCTAATTCAATAATGTTTACATTAAAGTAGTTTTCATTATTAAAAAGATTTTTTTTTTTTATTTGTTCCAAGATACCCATATGAAAAAAAGAACTTTCTCCAAATGATAAATAATTGTTGTTAGCAGTTGAAATAATACTTTCAATTAGAGTAGATCCAGTTCTTGGAAGACCAATAATAAAAATTGGTTTTGTATATTTTTGTTTATCCGAATTATCTAAATTCAAATATTCTATTTTATTGTGGAACTTTTGCATAATTTTTTTATAATAAAAATCAGACTCTCTGTTGTACTGTAAATTTGCATTAAAAATTGTTTTATGAGCATCTTCTAATAATGTAAGTTCTTTTTTTAAATTTTTTTTAGTTATTTCAAACTTTGAAAGTAAAAATTTACTTATTGCAAGATCTGTAGAATTCTCTTTTGCATGAAGTGAAATATTCTTTATCTTATCATAATACTCATCTTTAAGAAATTTTGGCTTTAGCTGATATAAGCCGTAATAACTTCTTATCTGATTACTATCCAACTCTATAGATTTTAAATAATTATTTTTTGATGATTCTGTATCACCCATTGTTTGATATAAAACTGCTAATTTAATATATACTGAGATATTGTTAGGTCTTAAATTTAAAGACTTTTCGAAAAATTGAATACTCTTATCTAAGTTTCTCAATTCAAAATGTACAAGGCCTAAAAAATAAAAAATCATAAACTTGTCTTTTTCTGTTTTTAATCCTTTTTGTAAAAGTTTTTCAGCCGCAGTAAAATCTTGTTCGTACATTAATTTTTTTACTGGATCTAAATTCATAAATATTTATTAAAACTTTATATTCATATTGTTGAGAGTTTCCTGCATAGGCATTAAATAATTGCTATACTTTTTCCAAGACAGAGAAGTATTTTTTTTTATACCCTCCCTAACTTGTTGAAAAGACGCAGTTGTTACAGGTCTCATATTTTTATTATAATTTTTTATCTCATCTTCCCATTTTAAATCTAAAAAATTTAAAATTTCCCTAGAATTAGTTTCAAAATCATTTACAAAATTCTCATAATTAACATCAAATATATTTTTTGCATATTTTGATTTCCAAAAATTTATAGTATCTAAGTATAATGAGTAATATTTAGCTATATCTTGCTGAGTTAAATTAAAATCCATACCACTATCGACAAATGATGTTTTGTAATTAGACCAACATACAGCCATAGGATTTCTCTCAATATGTATAATTTTTGATTCTGGAAAAGCATTAATTATAAATCCAACCCATTTATAATTTGCTGGTAATTTATCTATAATATAATTGTCATCAGAAATTTTTTTAATTTGATCATAATATGAATTTCTCATCTCTTTAAAAAAATTCTCTAGACTAGCAGGCTTTTTTATACCTAGCTTATCTATAATTTTAGGCAAAAAATCTAACTCTCCAGCTCCATAAATTTGTGAGTGACTAGACAATATCTGCTCTATAAGTGTAGTACCAGATCGTGGCATTCCAATTATAAAAATTGGCCTACTTTTTAATGTATCTTTATAATTAATGTCAATATTATCAATTTTTTCAAAAAAAGTTTTTGTATCTTTGAATTCTATCTCTGCTTTTTTAAATGAAAATTTTGAATTCTTCTTTTTTAGAGAATTTGATTTTTCTAAATATTTAAATGCTAATTCATCATTATCTTGATCAAAATATCCTTTACTTAGTGCATCATAAAACAAAATTTTATCATCATCTGAAAAAAAATCTTCACTTAAAAGCTCTAATTTTTTAAATATTTCATTTGTTTTTGTTATTTTAGTAACTGATATGTAATTTCTATAACTTGGAATGTGATTGTTGTTAATTTGAATAATCTTTTCAAAATAATATTTTCCCTTAGATATATTGCCTAAAAATAGATAAGCGCTACCTAAATTATATAAAGTTTTTAAATCGTTTTGATTAAAACTTAATATTTTTTCATAAATTTTAATTAGTTTATTAAAATGTCTATTTTCTTTATATATATTCGCTAGATTTAGATATGCTTCGATATTATTCTCTTTTAATTGAATAGCTTTCTCAAAACAAAAAATTGCTTCATCAATTTTACCTACACGCTTTTTTGTATTTCCTAAATTATTATATGCTTCAGAAAAGTTTGGGTTTAGTTGAATTGCTTTTTCAAAATAACTTATTGCAGTGTCATACTTTTTTAATTGCTTGTGAATATTTGCTTGTATAAAAAAAATCTCTGGCTTTTTTTGAACATATAGTAATTTATCAAAATACTTTTCAGCTTCTGCATACTTTTGAAGATTCACATAAGATAAACCTATCAAATATGTTAATTGATAATTTTTAGGGTTTTTTTTTAATAATTTTAATCCTGACTTAATAAAACTATTGTAATTTTTTTCTTTGTATAAATTTAATATATTATTTTTATCTAAATTGTTTGAATTCATTATTTTTATGTTATATTTTAATTATTATGAAAAAAGAAGATCTTCCAAACATATTACCAGTTTTTCCTTTATCTAACTTTATAATATTTCCTCGCACAACCGTTCCATTGAACATTTTTGAACCAAGATATATTGAAATGGTAGATCAAAGTATGAAAAGCAACCGAATTATTGGCATGATTCAACCAAAAAAAACTGGTGAGTTAAAAAAACCTGATCTGCATAATATTGGGTGTGCAGGAAAAATTACTAGTTTTAATGAAACTGATGATGGACGATATTTAATAATTCTGAATGGAATATGCAGATTCAAGATAATAGAGGAAATCGATAATGGCAATTTGTACAGAGAATGTAATGTTAAATATGACGATTTTTCAACAGATTTGGTTGAAAAAACTAATGAAATTAAGTTTTCCGACCTAAAACTAATATTTCAAAATTTAAAGGAGTTATTTAAAAAGCAAGGGTACGAAATAAATTGGAAAGAGATTGAAAAACAAAGTCTTGATCAAACCATAAATACGCTATCAATGGCCTCTCCTTTTTCACTAGAGGAAAAACAAGTCTTACTTGAAAGTAAAGATCTAAATAATAGAAAAGAAAAGTTAGAAGAAATTCTAAATACCTATATTTTAGATAACTTTAATAACAAAACCTTACAGTGATTAATAACAAAAACTAGTTTGACAAGAATGTTGCATATTTGTTTAAAAATTTGTTTCCCTTTAAAATTTTAAATATTGGTCTTGATAAATTATTTTGTAATTTGCTATCGAATTTGAAAAAAGAATTTATAGTATCAATTCCAAATCCATACATGAAATTTATGTGCTTATTAATTTTTTGAAATTTTTCAGCAATTATTTCTCCATCGTCGATTCCTAACTTAATATTTTCATCTAAAATATTAGACAACGATTTGATGTCTCTGATAGTCATATTAAATCCTTGTCCGGCTAGTGGATGAACTTTATGTATTAAATCTCCAAAAGACAAAATATTTTTAAAAAAATACTCTCGTAGTACTAAAAACTTGATACCCACAGATTCAACCTCACTAATTTTTTTTATTTTATAATGATGATTATACTTATTAATTATTTGAAGAAGACTTAATTTATCAATTGATTTTGTAGAATTATTTGAAAAAACAATAGAAGTTTGATTATTAGATAAAGGTAGAAATGCCAAAGGACCATTTTTTGTAAAAATTTGAACAGCAATTTTATTTTCAATTCTTTTATGATCTATTATTGCTGTGTGTGCTAAAGATTTATAATTTTTTTCTATTTTTTTTTGAAAATATTTTTTTGTAATTGAATTATTTTGTTCAGAGTTAATAATTAAATTATAGTCTCTTTTTTTAATATCATTGAGATTATAATTTTTTAAATAAATGAATTTAAAAGATTTATTTCTTTTCATCAAATTATAAAGCACACTGTATTTTAATAAAAAAAAATTACTTTGGTTTTTATTTTTGAACTCAAATAACTCAGATGATTTATTTTTGGCTGAATAAATTTTAATTTTTTCTGTTGGCCAGCCGAAGTTTGAAATACCTTTAATATTTTGCTTTAAAAATTTGTAATTTTCGTTTGAGATTGCAATTGTTCTGACAGTATTTGTTAATATTGATGGTTTGGATTGAGAAATGATATCAACATTGATCTTTTTTTTTAGTAATATGTTTGCTAGAACTAGATTAGTTAAGTTATTTCCTAATAGACAAATATTCATAATATTATTTAATTTTATCAACAAAAATTAAATGATACAAAGTGACAAATCATTAATAAGAAAATGAAAATTAAAAATTTAGTAGATAATACAACTAGTTTTCTCTTTAAAAGATTATCTGAACTAATAGGTTTATCAACATTATGTTTGTCTATTTTACTTCTAGCGTCATTAATAAGCTACTCTCCTGAGGATCCTAACTTTATTTTTCCTGAGAATACAGAAATTAAGAATTTACTAGGCGCAAAAGGTAGCTATGTCTCTGATATTTTATATCAATCAATCGGTTTGATATCATTACTAATACCAATTTCTTTTTTTTTTATATCTCTATCCATAATAATTGATAAAAAAATTTTATATATTATTGAAAGTTTATTTTTTATAATCATATATTCAATAATAGGAACATTATTCTTTACTGTTTTCCATACTGAAACATATTGGCTTACAATTAACGGGAATAATGGATTTATAGGCAATTTATTTACAGAATCTTTCTTTGTAAATTTAATAAACTTAAATTACCAAATTAGTTATATAGTCTTAATTTTTTTAATATCATTATTTTTTCTTCTAAGTATAAATTTCAAGTTTAGATATCTAAAATTTCTTCTAACAATTTTTAGTAAATCAAAAAAAATATCAACTAAAAGAGTTGTTGAGAGTATTGATGATAATATATTAGATGAAGCTCAATATATAAATAATGAAACAAGAGTCCAAGAAAACTTTTCATTTGATACTAATATATTAAATTCAGAAAAAAAAGTTACTAAATATAAATTACCTACCTTAGAGTATTTAAAAAATCCTTTAAAAAAAGATAAAAATTTATCAGAAAATAAAATTGATGAAAAAACTTTAGAAAAAATTTTATTAGATTTTGGAGTAGAGGGAGAGGTTAAAAAGGTAAGTCAAGGTCCTGTCGTTACGTTATATGAGTTTGAACCTGCTCCTGGCGTTAAAGTATCAAAAATAATTAATCTCTCTGAGGATATTGCTAGAAATACTAGTTCAGAGTCTGCTAGAATTGCAACAATACCTGGTAGCAATACTATTGGGATTGAATTGCCTAAACCTCAAAGAGAGAATGTTTTCTTGAGTGAGATAATTTCTGATTCTAATTATAAAAAGAAAGACGTAAAACTCCCTATTGCTCTTGGTAAAAGTATTTCTGGGTTACCAATAACTGGTGATTTAAGTAGTATGCCTCATTTGCTTATAGCTGGTACAACTGGTTCTGGTAAATCAGTTTGTATTAATACAATCATTTTATCCCTTTTATACAAACACTCACCTGAAAAATGTAAATTTATATTAATCGATCCTAAAATGTTAGAATTATCAACTTATGAAGGAATCCCACATTTGCTGTGTCCAGTAATTACAGAGGCAAAAAAAGCTGCCTCAGTTTTAGGTTGGGTAGTTAAAGAAATGGAAAATAGATACAAATTGATGACCAAAGTTGGAGTAAGAAATATTGACGGATATAACGAAAAACATAAAATTTCTATGCCTTATATTGTTGTAATTGTTGATGAAATGTCAGATTTAATGCTAGTTGCTGGAAAAGATATAGAAAACTACATACAAAAACTTTCCCAAATGGCGAGAGCTGCTGGAATTCATATTATAATGGCAACACAAAGACCAAGTGTTGATGTGATAACAGGAACAATAAAAGCTAACTTTCCAACTAGGATATCATTTCAAGTTACTTCAAAAATTGATAGTAGAACTATACTTGGTGAACAAGGTGCTGAGCAACTACTTGGAAAAGGTGACATGCTTTATATGACCTCTGCAAATAGAATGACTAGAATTCATGCACCATTTGTATCAGAAGGAGAAATTGAAAAAATAAATAATTTTTTAAGAAATCAAGCTGAACCAGACTATGTAGATGAAATTCTTAATTTTGTAGATGCAAAGGAAACTAATAGTGATTCAAACAATGATGAAAATTTAGATGAATTATATAATACTGCTCTTGAAATAGTAAAATCTGAAAAGAAAGCTTCAACATCTTTTTTACAGAGAAAATTACAAATTGGTTACAATAGAGCAGCCAGAATAATTGACCAAATGGAGGAAAATGGAGAGGTGAGCCAAGCCAATCATGTTGGTAAAAGAGAAGTACTCAAATGAAAAAATATATAATTTTTTTATTAATTTTTTTCTTTAATACTAACTCACACAGCTCTTCAAATCAGAAAATTATAAATCACTTTGAAAATATAAATTCTTTGCAATTCAAATTTACTCAGAGGATTGATAATAATAATATTGAGAAAGGTGAATGTATAATTTTATATCCTAAGAAAATATTTTGTAAATATTATGACATTTATAATAAGATACTCGTTTCAAATGGTAGATCCCTAGTTATTAATTCGGATAAAATCCCAAATCACTATAGATATCCACTAGATAAAACACCTTTAAATTTTATACTTGATAAAAATTTTTTAATTTCAAAAATGAAAGAAGCAGATGATGATAAAAATTATCCTTTTTATTATGTCTTTAATTTTGAACATGAAAATAATTTAATTAGGGTCTTTTTCGATAAAGTAAGTTTAGATTTAATGGGTTGGGAAACTAAAGATATCTATCAAAATCTAATACAAACTTTTTTAAGTGATATTAATATTAATATTGACGTTGAAGAGAAAATATTCTCAATACAAAAGTATACTAATTAAAATCAACATTTATCTTTTCAGATTTAAATACCTTCATTCCTCTAGCTAAATAATTTTTAATTGCATTTTCATGATCGAGTGAACAAGTATGTAGCCATACTCTTGATATTCCTTCCTCAAATAACCTTTTAATAGCGTCTGAGAGTAAATAACCACCACACTTTTTTCCAATATATTCCTCTAAAATTCCAAAATATGCAATTTCGCACTGATCTTTATCGAGATCTCGGATAGTTTCATAATATCCAGCTAAGTTATTATTATCCTTTAAAATAAAGGTTTTTATTCTTGGATTTTCAACATACTGAGTCCATTTTTTATCTGTCCATGCTAATCTATCTATCCATCTATGATTTCTTCCAATTTGTTTATAAAAAAACTTGTTTAATTGAAAATCTGGTGGGTCTACTTCAATAATTTTAAAGTTTGGTCCAGGTCTCTTTGATTGGTTTAGATTTTCTATTGTTTTTATTTCCAAGAAACTTCTGTCTACATTAATTTTCACAAGACCATTTTACCAATTTTCTCTCCACCAAATAAATGAAAATGCAAATGTGGAACCTCTTGTCCTCCATCCTCACTTATATTTGCTAGAGCTCTATATCCCTTACCTGTATCAACAGATATATTTAATTTCTTTGCAACAATATTTATACCTTTTAATAATCCAACCATTTCCTCAGGAGAAGCGTTTTGACTAAAATCGTCTAAGTCAACATATTTTCCTTTTGGAATTACTAAAGCATGAATTTTTTTTTGAGGATTTATATCATGAAAGGATAAAACAAATTCGTCCTCATAAATTTTATTACAAGGTATCTCATTTCTTAATATTTTTGCAAATATATTATTATCATCGTAACTCATAATTACATTTTTTCTAGAACCGATTTTACTGTATCACCCATAACAGATGGATTTTTAGAAATTGTAATTCCACACTCTTTTAAAATTTCAACTTTTTCAATTGCACTTTCCCCATAGGCTGAGACTATTGCACCTGCATGCCCCATCACTCTACCTTTTGGAGCCGTCAGACCAGCTATGTAGGCTACGACTGGTTTTTTCATATTTTTTTTTGCAAATTCACCTGCAGCAACTTCTTGTGGACCACCAATTTCACCTATCATTAAAATTAAGTCTGTTTCATCATCTGTTTCAAACTTTTCTATAATATCCCTAAATGAGCTTCCATTTATTGGATCTCCTCCAATACCAACACTTGTTGAAACTCCAATATTTAAATTTTTCAGTTGCTGTGCAGCTTCATAACCTAAAGTACCTGATCTACTTATAATTCCAACTCTTCCTTCTTTATAAATATGTCCTGGCATTATTCCCAACATTGATTTTCCAGGGCTAATAATTCCAGCACAGTTTGGCCCAACTAATGTCATTTTAGAACTTTTAGTATATCTTCTCATATACCTTTTTATTCTAATCATGTCGTGAGAAGGTATTCCATCAACTATTGCTACACATATTTTTATTCCAGCATCTGCTGCTTCCATCGCAGAGTCGGCTGCAAAAGCTGGGGGTACAAATAAAATTGAAGCGTCGGCTCCTGTTTCATTAACAGCATCTTTAACTGTATTGAATACCGGTAAATCTAAATGCTTTGAGCCTCCCTTTCCTGGTGTTACTCCACCAACTACATTTGAGCCGTATTTTATCATCTCATCTGCATGAAAAGACCCCATTTTACCAGTAAAACCTTGGATTATTATCTTACTATTTTTATCTACGAGTACAGTCATGATTTATTTATTGAGCGCTGCAACTGCTTTATTAGCTGCATCCTCTAAAGTATTTGCCTCTATATATTTTATTTTACTATCTTTTAAAATTTGATTGCCTTTTTCGACATTTGTACCTGCTAATCTAATAACTAATGGAACATTAACTTCTATTTTTTTAAGAGCTTCTACTATTCCTTCTGCTACCCAATCGCATCTATTTATACCAGCAAAAATATTTACTAAAATTACTTTAACTTTTTCATCCATTGTAACTAGCTTAAATGCTTTAACTATTTTTTCTGGCGTTGCTCCACCTCCTACGTCTAAAAAATTTGCAGGAGCTCCTCCAGCAAGTTTAATCATGTCCATAGATGCCATAGCAAGACCAGCGCCATTTATAATATTACCTATATTTCCATCTAAACTGACATAGTTTAAACCTCTGTCCGATGCAAAAATTTCTTTTGAATCTTCTTGTGTTTTATCTCTTAGCTCAGAAACTTGACTTCTTCTAAACATTGCATTGTTGTCAAAACTCATTTTACAATCTAAAGCTAAAATTTGTTTTTGTTTTGAAATCACCAATGGATTAACTTCAACCATCGTAGCATCAAGTTCACTAAAAGCTTTATAACAACCAATAATAGTATCAGAAGCTCTTCTAATTAAGTCTGGCTCTATTCCAAGACCAAATGCTAATTCTCTAGCTTGGAAATTTTGCATTCCAACTGCAACTTCAATTTTTGATCTAATAATTGTTTCAGGTTTTTCCTTTGAAATTTCTTCTACACTCATTCCACCTTCTGTGGATGCAACAACCATAATACTTTCTGAGCTTCTATCAAAAACCAATCCTAAATATAATTCCTTTTCAATATCTGTAGCTTCTTCAATATAAATTCTGTTTACAATTTTACCTTCAGGTCCTGTTTGATTTGTAACTAATTTTTTTCCCAATAATTTGTCAGTTGCTTGTGCAACTTCTAATGGGGTATTACAAACAATTATCCCTCCAGCTTTTCCTCTCGCACCAGAATGGATTTGAGCTTTAACAACCCATCTTGATCCACCAATTTCTCTCGCTTTATTCTCAGCATTCTCTGGACTGTAAACAATTCCACCTCTAGGAATTGTTACTCCAAAGTTTGAGAGAATTTTTTTTGCCTGATATTCGTGAATGTCCATAATTTTATTTATTTATTATGGATTAACTTGTCTATATTTACAATGTTTTCGGCCATTCTAGCTGATGCAGCATCTATCATCCTGCCATCAAGCTGAGCAGCTCCTTTACCCTCTTTTGCTGCCTTTTCTAACTCTTCTAAGATCCTCTTAGCCTTAATAACCTCAGCTTCAGGAGGAGAGAACACGTTATTTGCTAATTCGATTTGTGAAGGATGTATTGCCCATTTACCCTCAATACCAATTGCAGCACCTCTTTTAGCGGCTGCTGTATAAGCATCTGGATCATTAAAATCTCCAAAGGGTCCATCAATTGCTCTTATTCCATATGCTCTACAAGTCATAACTAGTTCAGATAAACCATGATGCCACTGGTCCCCTGGATAGTTTTCATTAAGACCGCCTATAACAGTGGTTCTCGCTCTTAAACTAGCAGCATAGTCTGCAACACCAAAATGTAATGCCTCTAATCTTTCACTTGAAGTTGCAATTTCTTTAATATTTGACATTCCTAATGCAGTTTCAATTAAACATTCAATTCCAATTTTATTTTTTAATTTTTTATTTGTTTCAATTTGAGTTAACAAGCAATCAACCATGTAAACGTCACTTGCAGTTCCTGCTTTTGGAACTAAAATTGTATCTACATTTTCTCCAGCTTGTTCAACAATCTCGATTAAATCTGAATACATGTAATGAGTATCTAAACTATTTATACGGACTGAAATAGTTTTACCACTACCTCTCCAATCCATTTCATTTAAAGATTTAATAACATTTGCTCTAGCAGTAATTTTATCATTAGGAGAAACTGCATCTTCTAAATCTAAAAAAACATAATCTGCTGCAGAACTAAGAGCTTTCTCAAACATTTTAGGAGATGAACCTGGAACTGCTAATTCACTTCTTTGTAATCTTGATCTTGCAGATTTATAAAATTTATGACTCATTTTTTTCTTTTATCTAGTTCACCCATTACTTCTTCAATTTTAATATTGTTTGCTTCAAGGTACATGGCCAGATGATAAAACACATCTGCAGCTTCATGAATTTTATTTGTATCTTCTTCTACTGCCTCTATCAATTCATTTATTTCCTCTAAAACTTTAGCTTTACTTAAAGATTTATCACTCAGAAGTTTATTAGTATACGAACCATCAACCGGTGAAGATTTTCTTTCTCTTGCAAGTTTAAATAGGTTCTCAAGGGTATTTAGCATCTCAAATCCTAACAGGTATTCCTTTTGAGTCCAAATATTCTTTAGCTTCTTTGACAGAATATTTACCATAGTGAAATATAGATGCTGCCAAAACCGCACTAGCATTGCCTAATTTGATACCATCCACTAAATGATCAAGATCACCAACTCCTCCTGATGCTATTGTAGGTATGTTAACCATTGAAGAAATTTTAGACATAAGATCAATGTCATAGCCTACCTGAGTACCGTCTCTATCCATTGAAGTGACCAACAACTCACCTGCTCCACTCTCTTCCATCTTTTTTGCAAACTCTAAAGCATCAATTCCAGTATTATTTCTACCTCCGTGGGTAAAAACTTCCCATTTATCTCCATTTTTCTTAGCATCGATTGCAACAACTATGCATTGAGATCCAAATTTTTTTGAACTTTGAACTACAACATCAGCATTTTGTACTGCAGCTGTATTAATTGAAACTTTATCGGCCCCGCAGTTCAAAAGTTTACTAATATCATCCACACTTCTAACTCCACCACCAACTGTTAATGGTACAAAACATTTTTTAGAAGTATCTTTAACTACATCATAAATAGTATCTCTATTTTCATTTGAGGCTGTAATATCTAAAAAACAAATTTCATCTGCACCACCATCACTATAAATTTTAGCTTGCTCCACTGGGTCTCCTGCATCTTGTAAATCTATAAAGTTTATACCTTTTACAACTCTTCCATTTTTAACATCTAAGCAAGGTATAATTCTATTTTTAAGCATTTATTTCTTTTGCAAGTTCATCCAATTTAATATCACCATCATATATGGCTTTACCAACAATAATTCCTTCAATATTTTTATTTCCTAATTCTTTGGCCTTTTTAATATCATCAATTGAAGAAACACCTCCAGAAATAATGACTGGACAATTTGAATTATTAGCTACATTTTCTGTTTCATCAAAATTTGGGCTCATTTTCATTCCATCTCTATTAATATCTGTATAAATTAATCTACTAGCTCCATAATCATTCACATCTTTTAAAAATTCTAAAGTTTTTAAATTAGAATTTTCTTTCCATCCAGATACAGATAAATAACCATCTTTAGCATCTAGACCTAAAGCAATTTTATCTGAAAATTTTTGACAAGCTTCTTTTAAAAAATTTTTATCTTTAATTGCAGCACTACCTAAAATAACTTTATCAACTCCAACATCAGTGTATTTTTGAATACTTTCAAAATTTCTTACACCTCCACCTATTTCAATTTTAAGATCAAATTTACTTATAATTTCCTCAATAATTTCAATGTTTACAGTCTCTCCAGTTAAAGCTCCATCCAGATCAACTATGTGTAAATTTTTAAATCCATGGTCTTTATACTTTCCAGCTTGATCAACTGGAGACATGTCATATTCAGTTTTATTATCAAAGTCCCCTTTAATTAACCTCACGCACTTTTTATCTTTTATATCTATTGCAGGAAATATTTTCATTAATTTAATATTTTTTTCTTTGCTTTCTCAAACTCTTCTTTTGTTAAAATTCCAGATTTGTATAACTCATTCAATTGTTTTAATTGATTTATAAAATCATCATTGTTTGAATTCGATATTTGATTTGATAAATTATTTTTATTAAATGAATTGTAAACTATTTGATCAAAAGTATCATAAAATTTTGAACATTTTACTAAACACCATCCATCAAAAATAAATATATTTTCATCTAACTGTGAAATATAATATGAAATATCAGCATTAATTGAAACTCCAGATATAAAATAATCTATTTCTCCTTGAATTAGAAGAAATGGAGTACCATTGGAATTTTTTGATATTGTAAATTGCTTTAACTTAATTCCAAGATCATCATTTATGGCAAGATAATTTTTATTATTGAATGATAATTCATTTTTTAATTCATTGGCTATATTTTGAAGATCTGTTTTGGACATATTCTCTAACTCCTCAAAAGTGAACCCATAATCTGATATGTTTAAATAGCTTTCTAAACTTCTATCAGTACTATAATAATCAAATCCCATTCCTGAATTATTTTTTTTTAATAAATTTCTTAATGACACCATAAAACTTTTGATTGATTTTTCAGGAGACTGGCTTGAATTCAATAATCTTTCATATTTTTTAAAAAGAGGCTTTAAAACTTTCATATCTTCTGGATTAGTTCCAGCTTTTAACTCATCTACTATCTCTTTAATTTTAATATCGACAATCGAATAACAAGTAGTAAAGTCTTGACACATACTACTTATAAGATCAACTGAAGTGGCATCAACTAGAAAAAATTTTTGAGGAACTTCTAATTTATGTTTTCCAACATCTAAAATTTTTCCATAGGACTCATTAAAAAATAATGAAAAAAAAAAGAGTACAATGAAGGTTTTTTTCATCTTATAAATTTATAAAGTTATCAATTATTTTAAGACCAATTTTATCACTCTTTTCTGGGTGAAATTGAGTACCAAAGATATTTTCCTTTTCTACAGCACAAACAAAATTTGTTGAGTAATCAGTTGCTGCTAAAATTACAGATTTATCTTCAGGTACAAACTCATAACTGTGAACAAAGTACATGTGGGACTTGTTTTCTACTGCATTAAAAATCTTACTGTCTTTTATTATATTAATTTCATTCCAACCAATATGTGGAAGTTTAAATTTACCAGCTTGGTTATCAATTTTAGATACTTTGCCTGAAATCCATCCTAAACCTTTAGTCTCAACTTCCTCATAGCCGATGTCAGCAAACATTTGAAGACCTACACAAATTCCAAGAAGTGGTTTTTTACTTTCTAATACAAATTCATTAAGAGTATCAATCAAACCATTAATACTATTAAGCCCATCTATGCAGCTTTTAAAAGAGCCTTGTCCAGGTAATACAACTTTATCGCTAGTTTTTATAGTTGAAAGATCTGAAGTTACTTCAATGTTTACTTTATCTTTTGCAACTTCTTTAAACGAATTTATTACAGAACTTATATTGCCTGAATTGTAGTCAACAATTGTGACATTCATTAAATTTATAAAGAACCTTTTGTAGAAGGTATTGTAGTTTTATTTCTTGGATCCATTTCTAAAGCAGCACGTAAAGATCTTGCTAATCCTTTAAAACAAGACTCTATTATGTGGTGACTGTTATCGCCATAGATATTTTCAACGTGTAAAGTGATACCTGCAGCTTGCGAAAAAGCTTGGAACCATTCTTTAAATAATTCTGTATCCATCTCACCTAATTTTTCTACTTTCAATTTTACTTTCCAAATTAAATAAGGTCTATTCGAAACATCAATTGCAACTCTAGTTAATGTTTCATCCATTGGTATCATCGCGTGAGCATATCTTTTAATTCCGACAAACTTTTTTGATGCTTTTTTTAAACATTCACCAATCGCAATTCCCGTATCTTCTGTTGTGTGGTGAAGATCAATGTGCGTATCACCTTTAGCTTTAATATTCATATCCATTGAAGAGTGTTTTGATAATTGCTCAAGCATGTGATCTAAAAATCCTATACCTGTGTCAACTTTGTATTTACCCTTACCATCAATGTTTAAATCAACACTGATGTTAGTCTCTTTTGTTTTTCTACTTATTTTGGCTTTACGTTTCATAGTTTGAAAAAGGTATATATCTATTATTCAAATATGGCAATAATTCTAGGCTTGGTCTTGAACTATAGGATTTAGTATCCATCTATAATCCATGACAACAATAGTATTAGTAAGAAAAAACAATGAAGTAGTAGTTGCTGGAGATGGCCAAGTTAGTATGGGAAATACAGTAATTAAGAAAACTGCAAATAAAGTTCGTAAGATTGAGAAAAGAAATGTGATCGCAGGTTTTGCTGGATCTACAGCAGATGCCTTAACATTATTTGAAAGATTAGAGTCTAAGCTAGAAAAACATGCCGGAAATTTAGCAAGAGCCGCTGTTGAACTAGCTAAAGATTGGCGAACAGATAAATATTTAAGAAGATTAGAAGCCTTGATGGCTGTTGGTGATAAAGAAAATAGTTTTATTATTTCAGGAACAGGCGATGTTTTAGAACCTGAAGGAGATGTTATTGGAATAGGATCAGGTGGAAATTATGCATTAGCTTCCGCAAAAGTATTAATGGATACTGATTTATCAGCAGAAGAAGTTGCAAAAAAAGCAATTAAGGTTGCATCCGAAATATGTGTTTTCACAAATGATAATTTAAACATAGAAAAAATTTAAATGGAAAAATCAAACGTCACAACATTACCAAACGCTAAAGTAAAAAAAGAGAATAATAATATTCAAAACTCACTGTCTCCAAGGGAAATTGTGTCTGAATTAGATAGATTTGTTGTTGGGCAAAATAATGCGAAAAGAGCAGTAGCAATTGCTTTAAGAAATAGATGGAGAAGACAAGCTTTAGAAGGTGATATGAAGGATGAAGTTCTTCCAAAAAATATTTTAATGATGGGACCAACAGGTGTTGGTAAAACGGAAATATCTAGAAGATTATCAAAATTAGCTGAAGCACCATTTGTAAAAGTTGAAGCTACAAGATTTACTGAAGTTGGTTATGTTGGAAGAGATGTTGAACAAATAATTAGAGATCTTTTAGAAATTGCTATTGCAATGGAAAAAGTTAAAAAAAGAAAAGAAGTTCACGCTAAAGCGCAAAAATTAGCAGAGGATAGAGTTCTTGATGCAATTGTAGGTAATAAAGCAAGTGTTGCAACTCGGGAAAGTTTTAGGAAAAGATTAAGAGATGGTGACTTAGACGACAATGAGATTGAAATAGCTGTAACTGAAAGTGGTGGTGGAATGCCGTCATTCGAAATTCCTGGTATGCCTGGTGCAAATGTTGGAATGATTAATATTTCAGATATGCTTGGTAAATCTATGGGTCAAAAAGCTAAGAAAAAAAAAATGTCAGTAAAAGAATCTCATGAAATATTACTTAACGAAGAAGCTGATAAATTAATCGAACAAGATAAAATTATTAAATCTGCAAAAAACACAACTGAAAATAATGGTATAGTATTTTTAGATGAAATAGATAAGATTTCAGCAAGAACTGATAGAGTTGGTGGAGATGTTTCAAGAGAAGGTGTTCAAAGAGACTTACTTCCTCTCATTGAAGGAACGACAGTGAGTACAAAATACGGTCCAATAAAAACAGATCACATATTATTTATAGCTTCTGGAGCATTCCAGTTAGCAAAACCATCAGATCTTTTGCCAGAGCTTCAAGGAAGACTGCCAATCAGAGTTGAGCTAGATGCATTGAATAGTGAGGATTTTAAACGAATTTTAAAGGAGCCAGACAATAGTTTAATTAAACAATACAAAGCTTTACTTAAAACCGAAAACGTTGATTTAGAATTTACTGAAGATGGGATTGATACCATTGCAACGATTGCAAGTGAGGTAAATACAACTGTAGAAAACATAGGTGCCAGAAGACTACACACCATTATAGAAAGAGTTTTAGATGAAATTAGTTTTACAGCCACAGATAGAGCTGGTGAAAAAATCAGTATAGACTCTGATTATATAAAGAAAAATATAGGTGAACTTGTTAAGGACGCAGACCTATCAAAGTTTATTTTATAAAAATTATTTTTTTTTTCTTAAAAAAATATCAAAATTTCCAACAGACGGGTTTTCAACAGCCTCAAAATCAATACTTATAATTCTTTTCATTAAATGATCACTACCTTTAATAAAATTGGGTACTGAGTGTTTTAATATACTCAAATTGCTAGATTGATAAGGGTCATTTAAATTTTTAGATCTAAGACCTTTTCCTGTAATGACACTAATTTTGTTAACTCCATTTTCATAACATTCTTCAATGTAAGAAGTCATCTTTTGATTTGCTTCCTCTAAAGTATAACCGTGCAAATCAATAGATCTTTCAATATATCTTTTGGGCGTTGAAGAAATTTTTAGATCTTTATTTTCTAGTTTATCAGTGCTATCTAAAAACTCTTGCCAGTCTTGTTTATCTTTATCTGATATTATTTTTTTCAACTAAGCTTGAGTATCTACTATTAACCAGTTAGGATTTTTTGAAGTGCTGTCTTTTGTAAATTTCCAAGTATCTAATACTTTTTTAACTTTTTGAGCATCACCTGAAATAATTTTATTATCTTTATCTTTAATGCAAGATATAATTTCACTCACAAATTCAACACTTACTTCAAGCATATTTTTATTTTGATTATGCTCTTTTATTTCTGCAGAATTAATACCTATAAATGTAGTTTCTGATGTAACATTTCTTGCTTTTTTATCTTTAATAGCCTCATCAAATTGATCGTACACATTTTTGGCTAAAAGATTTTTTATTGACTTTAAATCTCCTTTAGAAAAACTAGTAATAATAGTTTCATAAGCAATTTTTGCACCATTTAAGAAATCTTTCTTTGCTGCATCATCAAAAGTTTCAGCATTCAAAATGGGAGAGTTTTTTCTCTCTGGAGCCTCTTCGTGAGGAAAACTCGAATTAATATTTTCCTCAAATCCAGTTTTTTTTCCTAAAATTCCTCTTAATCTAAGGAAAATGAAACCAGCTATCATGGCCAATAATATTATATCGATGTACTCGAAGCTATAACTCATATACTAATAATATTTACTATGTTGATTAATTTCAACCTGCAATTTACATTATAGACAAATGAACACAGCACTAATACTTATTATAGGGATACCTCTTATTGAAATCTACTTATTCATTAAAGTTGGCTCACAAATCGGAGCGTTAAACACTATTTTGTTAATATTAGTAACAGCAATTGTTGGCATTTGGTACGCGAGATATGAGGGTTTTAACACATTACGATCAGGGATGTCACAATTAGTAAAAAATGAACTCCCCCTTTATGAAATAGTTTCAGGAGCAGCTATAGCTTTTGCCGCTCTACTATTAATTTTGCCTGGATTTGCAACAGATATAATTGGAATTTTATTAGTTTTTCCTATTACTAGGAAAATTATTTTAAGTAGATATTCAAAAAAATATTCTCCAAAAAAAGAAGAGCATAAAAAAAATTATATTGATGGTGAATACGAGGATATAGAAGACAAAGATGGAAAATAAATATAAAATAGTAGTGAGTTACATTCAAGATTTATCGGTTGAAATACCTAGCCCAGAAACTTTAATTACAATAAGAAATACAATACCTCAATATGTTATGAAAGTTGATATAAAATCAAAACCTTTAAAAAGAAAAATGATAGAAGTTTTGACTACCCTTACATATGAAAACCCAAATATTAAAAAGGATAAAGGGTTTTTTCAAATAAAATATGCAACTGCAATTGAAATTATAGATGTTCAAATAAAAAAAAGTGATTTAGAAAAAATCGTTCTATGCGACTTGCAAACAAAAATTTATCCTGAGTTAGAGAATAAATTTTTAACTATTCTAAGAAATTCTGGTTTACCTGATTTACAATTTGGATCTAAAATTGATTTTGAAAAACTATATAATGAAAGATTGAATTAAAAATAATTTTTTTTTAAGTATTTTTTTAAAAATTCGTCATGTTTTGACAATTCATCCTTGCTTGGAACTATTACTTTCTTATAATATTCTAAATTATCTTTGCTCTCTGAAATACTGTTTTCATTACTCTCCACTAAATTTAAAGTTGGTTCTTTTTGATCAATTAAATTTATATAAACTTTTGCAAGTAAATCACAGTCTATTAAAGCAGTATGTTTCTCTCTTTTTGAATTATCTATTCTAAACCTTTTACATAATGCATCTAGACTTATTCCAGAACCTGGAAATTTATTTCTAGCTAATTCCAGTGTGTCAATTACATTAGAATTATCTATTTTATTTTTTCCAATTAATGATAATTCATTATTTAAATGTCCTATGTCAAACTCAGCGTTGTGAATTATAATTTTTTTGTCTCTTATAAAGTCTAAGAATTCATCTGCAATTTCAGCAAATTTTTTTTTTGTTGATAAAAACTCATCAGAGTATCCATGAACCTCGAAAGCTTTCTGTGACACTTTCCTTTCAGGATTTAAATAAATATGAAAAATATTTTTAGTTGGTATTAAATTATCTAATTCAATACATCCAATTTCAACTATACGATGACCGTCTCTAACTGATAATCCAGTTGTCTCAGTATCTAGAACTATTTCTTTCATTTAGAATTTTTTTCTTAATTAGTTTAACTTTTTTTTTCATTACTTCTGCAGAAAAATTATTGTTAATAACATAATCAGATAATCTTCTTTTTTTAGATAAGATAAACTGACTTTCTTTTAGACTTTTAATCAATTTTTTATTGAAGTTAGGTCTTTTTTTTAACCTTTCCAATACTTTTGAAGTTTTAGAATTAACAAAAATTATTACATCTTCTTTTTTATTGAGCTTGTTTTCAATAAATAAGGGAATATCAAAGATTATCATTCTAGATTTTTTGTTTTTATTTATAAATTTTGTCATTTTTTTTCTGACCAAAGGATGGACAATTTTAGAAATTATTTTAAGATTTTTTTTATTTGAGCTAATTGCTGATATGAGTTCTTTTTTTTGGATAGGAAATGTTTTAATAAATTTAGGTAATTTTTTTTTCATTTGATTGAAGCAGTTTTTATTTTTTTTATAAATATATTTAACTTCATTATCTGCATTGAAAACTGGGTAACTAAAAAGTTTTGAAATAAAAGATTTTCCTGAACCAATCCCTCCAATTACTGCGATTCTAATCATGTTTAATTTTAAATTTCATATTTTTTAATTTTTTAAAAATTTAAGTAATTCTTCATTTATTTCTGGTTCAACTTTATGCCAGATATTAAAGGCTTGCTGTCCCTGAAATAAAAACATATTCAAACCATTTTCAATTATGTTACCTTTTGCACTTCCTGCATCTAAGAATTCTGTTTGGTATGGATCATATATTACATCATAAAAAAACTTGTTTTGACCAGTTTTAGAAAAATCTATTCCAAACTTATCCTTTTTATTAAGACCTATAGTTGTGGCATTTATAATCATATCAAAATCAGGTAAATCTCCCCAGTCTACAACATTAATCTCTTTGAAAAATTCTTTTAAATTATTCGCTTTCTCTTTGGTTCTATTACTTAAAAATATTTTCGATACCTTCATTCTTAGGAGCGAAAAGATTATTGATGGTACAACACCACCAGCTCCTAATATCAGGACTGTTTTATCAATAACATCATATTTTAATTTTTTTATGCTTAATTCAAATCCATCAATATCAGTATTATCTCCAACTAAATTCCCTTTATTAAGAGAAATAGTATTTACAGATTGTGTTTTTATTGCATTGCCACTTAAAATATCTAAATGAGGAATTATTAATTTTTTAAAAGGGACTGTAATATTCAAACCATCCAAATCTCCTTTTTTCATGGATTTACATAGTTCAGATAAATCATTTTCATGAGCCTCTAATTTTGCATAAATTGCATCCAAATTATTTTTTTTTATCCAATAGTTGTGTAGCTTTGGAGATAAAGAATGTTCAATTGGATTTCCTATTACTAAAAATTTTTTCATTTGATGAGTTCTAAGTATTCTTTAATTTTTTTTATAGGAAGACCCATAATTGTATCTTCGTCACCTTCAATATTTAAAAATAAAGTTCTACCTTCTCCTTCAATTTGATAAACATTATAAGCGTATAAAGCCTCATCACTAATTTTATTTAAGTAGGTAATTAGTTCATTTTCTGAAAAATGCTTCATAGTCAAGTAAGCTTTATCCGTATAATTCCAAATCATAGACCCATTTTTAGATATGCATACTGAACTTATTAGAGAGTGTTTTTTTCCATTGAGTTTCTTTAAAATTTCAAGTGCTTCATCCCTAGTTTCTGGCTTTGATATAAGCTCACCTGATAAATCAATTACACTATCTGCTCCCAAAACTAAGCTATTAGTTATTTTTTGACTAACTTTATTAGCCTTTAGCTCAGCAAGATTTTTAGAAATAATTTCAGGCGAAGCACCCTCTTTCAACATACTTTCTTTGATTGGTTCTTCGTCTACATTAGAAACTTCAACATTAGTTTTAATGTCGTAACTATCCAATATTTGTTTTCTAACCTTACTTTTAGACGCTAAAATAATATTAAGCATTTTTTTTATTTTTTATTTCATAGATTTTTATTACCGAGGCTGCTGTTTCTTCTACTGATTTTCTTGTTACATCTATTGTTGGCCAATTATTTTCTTTGAAAATCTTTCGAGCTCTGTTTAATTCATCCCTTATTTTATCGATATTTACGTACTCGCTGTTATGATCCTCTTTAAGAGAAGTTAATCTGTTCTTTCTCAAATCATATAATCTCTCTGCTTCTGTAACTAAACCAACTACACATGGTGAAAAATTTTTTTCAGTAACTTTAGCTGGTAAAGAATTTATATTAACTAATGGAATATTTGACGTTTTAAAACCTCTATTAGCTAAATAGATAGAAGTTGGTGTTTTGCTTGTCCTGCTAACACCAAGAAGTAGAATATCTGATTTCTCAATATCTTCCGTTTGATTACCATCATCATGATTCATGGTAAATTGTATAGCTTCAATTCTATCATAATATTCTTCATTAAGAATATGTTGTCCACTAGGTTGATGGGAGGCTTTTTGGTTTAAAACTTTGGAAAAATTTAGAATTAATTCACCAAGTACTCCAAAACAGGGTATATCTCTTTCGTAAGCTTTCTCAGTAAGATATTTTGCGAGCTTACTGTTAACTATGGTGTATAAAATTATCGAATTTTTGTCTTTTTTTGCTTGTTTTAAAATGCTCAAAGTTTGACTTTCAGTCCTAGTAAAAGAGAAATGATTTGTTTCATATTCAAAATTAGGAAATTGAGCTTTTAAAGCTAAAAAAATTCTATCAAGAGTTTCACCAGTTGAATCTGATATCAAATAAATTTGGTATAAGTTTCTCATGTATAAGATGTTTATAAACTATTAGTAAAATAAGAAAAATGTAGATTTATTTAATAAAATGATAGTTGTTAGATTTTTTGTCATTTAATTAGATGATTTATAAAATGTGATTATACTTATACATAATAACACTAGAATGTGATAAAATTAGATTAATCATTGAAAAATCTAACTAATTTGAGTTTAAAAATGTTAATAAAAAGTTAATTAAGTGTGGAAATTGAGTAATTTACGTAATTCACAATACATAATACTAATAAGGTAATTAATATATCTATTTATATGAATCCCATAACCAACTGCATCAAAAATCAGGATACTAAAATTAATCCTATATGGTTAATGAGGCAGGCCGGAAGGTATTTGCCAGAGTTTAGAGAAATTAGGAAAGAAAACTCAGATTTTATAAAACTTTGTTTAAATAGTGATTTAGCATCTCAAATTACTCTTCAACCTATTAAAAGATTTGGTTTTGATGGGGCTGTAATTTTTTCAGATATTTTGATGTTACCTTATGGACTTGGTCAAAAAGTAGAATTTGAAAAAAACTTTGGACCTAAATTAGGAGAAATAAATTTAGAAACAATAAAAAATGTTGACGAGATAAGTTTTACTGAAAAAGTTTATAAAGTATATAAAGCAATTTCAAAAACTTCAAAAGACTCTTTAATGAATAATAAGGATACGATTGGATTTGTTGGAGCACCTTGGACTATTTTAGTTTACATGATTAACAGATCATCCCCCAAAAAAGGTTTGTCTACTGATTTTTTTAAAGATGAATTTTTAATTAATAGATTATTAGGAATAATAGAAAAGTTTTTAAAACTTCATATAAAAAATCAAGTTGAAGCTGGCGCTCAAATTATTCAAATTTTTGATAGTTGGGCTGGGTTATTAAAAGATAAAATTCCAGAATATATTTATATACCTACTTTAAATATTGTAGAATATGTTAAAGAACTAGGAGTTCCTGTTATCTGTTTTCCTAGAGGCATTAAAGATTATAAAAATTTCTGTGATATTGTTAATCCTGATGCTGTAAATATAGATTACGATGTAGACCCAAAGAAAATAGTAAATGAGATAAAAATACCAATACAGGGTGGTCTTGACCCAAAAATTTTGTTAACAGACCAAAAAACCCTTAGAACAGAAGTTGAAAAATATCTTAATATTTTTAAAGACCACCCATACGTTTTTAATTTAGGCCATGGAATACTTCCTGAAACTAAAATTGAAATGGTTGAAGAATTAATCAATATTGTAAGAAACTTTAAATGACACCGAACCATCCAAAAGTTAATTATGGTAAGACCGGCATTTTAATTGTAAATCTTGGTACGCCTGACTCAACAAATTGGTTAGATATTAGAAAATATTTAAAGGAATTTTTGTCAGACAGACGAGTAATTGAAGTAAATCCTTTAATTTGGCAGGTAATACTTAATTTATTTATACTTACTTTTAGACCTTCAAAAACAGCAAAAGCTTATAAAGAAATATGGATGGAAGATAAAAATATGTCTCCTTTAAGATATTTTACTGAAAGCCAATCTGAAAAATTATCTAAACAAATAGGAAATGAAAATTTAATTGTTGATTTTGCTATGAGATATGGAAATCCAAGTATTAAAAGCAAAATCCATGGTCTTCAAAAAAAAGGTTGTGAAAATTTAATCGTGCTTCCCTTGTATCCGCAATATGCAGCAGCAACTACAGCAACAGTTTGTGATGAGGTTTACAGAACTTTAATGAAAATGAGATGGCAACCAAATCTTAAAATAATCCCTCATTATGAGTCTGAACCTCTTTATATTGAGGCAATCAAAAACAGTATTATTAAAAAAATTAGTGAAATTAATTGGCAGCCTGATTTAATTATTGCATCATACCATGGGATTCCTAAGAAATATTTTGACAAAGGAGACCCCTATCATTGCTATTGTCACAAAACTACAAGATTGATTTCTGAAAAATACTCAGATATTAAAATTATGACAACATTTCAATCAAGATTTGGTCCTCAAGAATGGCTACAGCCCTATACCGACAAAACTTTTGAGGCTTTACCTAAAGAAGGTAAAAAAAATATATTAGTTATTTGCCCTGGATTTTCATCAGATTGTGTAGAAACTTTAGAGGAAATATCAATTCAGGGAAAAGAAAGCTTTATTAAATCTGGTGGAGAAAATTTTGAGATGATTCCATGTTTAAACGATAATGAGGATCATATTAATTTATTCAAACATCTTATTTCAAAGAATTTATAATTAATGAGCGGATACCTTTTATTAAAATCACTCCATTTAATTGCAGTAATTTCTTGGATGGCAGGCCTTTTATATTTGCCAAGAATATTTGTTTATCATGTTGAAAATTTTGAAAAAGAGCAAGCTACTGAGATTTTTGAAACAATGGAAAGGAAACTTTATAATTATATAATGCGACCGGCCATGATCTTATCCTGGCTTTTTGGTATCATACTGATTTGGATAAATGGGATTGAAACTTTTGCTTATCTATGGCTACAGCTTAAAATCATTCTAGTAGTAGTTTTGACGATTTATCATGAATACCTTGGAAAATGTATACGGTTGCTAAAATCAAAAGAAAACACCAAATCTTCCAAATTTTATAGAATAATTAATGAAATTCCTACTGTATTGCTGATTTTTATTGTATTTATTGTAGTTTTTAAACCTATCTAGGGTTGAAATTTTAGTTTCAATATATATATTTAATTTATCTTAAACAAAACTCCCATAAATGAACATTCAAGAATTAAAAGAAAAAAGCTCTGAAAAATTAATCACTGAAGCTGAAAAGCTTGGAATAGAAAATGCTAGTACTCTTCGTAGACAAGAAATTTATTTTGCAATTTTAAAAAAACTTGCAGAAAAAGGAGAAGAGATAACTGGTGGAGGAGTTTTACAACTACTTCAAGATGGTTTTGGTTTTCTGAGGGCAATGGAGTCTAATTATTTACCAGGAGCAGATGATATATATGTAAGTCCAAGTCAGATAAGAAGATTTGGATTGAGAACTGGAGATACAGTTGAGGGACCTATTAGATCCCCTAAAGATGGAGAAAGATATTTTGCACTTCTTCAAGTAAGTAAGATAAATTTTGAAGAACCGGATAAATTTAAGCATAAAATTGCGTTCGACAACTTAACACCTCTATACCCAAATAAACAATTGGGGATGGAAGTTGAGACTAATAAAATAGAAAAAAAACCTGATCTTACTCCAAGGTTGATTGATTTAGTAAGTCCTATTGGAAAAGGTCAAAGATCATTGATTATATCTCCACCTAAGGCAGGGAAAACGATGATTTTACAAAGTATTGCAAATTCTATAACAGCCAATCATCCCGAATGTTATCTTATGGTTTTGTTAATTGATGAAAGACCAGAAGAAGTAACAGATATGCAAAGAACAGTTAAAGGCGAAGTTATAAGTTCAACTTTTGATGAACCAGCTCAACGCCATGTAGCAGTTGCTGAAATGGTTATTGAAAAAGCCAAAAGACTGACAGAACATAAGAAAGATGTTGTAATACTATTAGATTCTATAACAAGATTAGGAAGAGCGTATAATGCTGTTGTACCAAGTTCAGGAAAAGTTTTGACAGGTGGTGTAGATGCCAACGCGCTACAAAGACCCAAAAGGTTTTTTGGTGCAGCCAGAAATATTGAGGAAGGTGGATCATTAACAATTATAGCCACTGCTCTTATTGATACTGGTAGCAGGATGGATGAAGTAATTTTTGAGGAATTTAAAGGAACTGGAAATAGTGAAACCATTTTAGATAGAAAAATATCAGAGAAGAGAATTTTCCCTGCAATAGATATTACAAAATCTGGAACAAGAAGAGAGGAATTAATTTTTGATAAAAATGATCTTCAAAAAATGAACGTTTTGAGAAGAATAATTGCTCCGATGGGATCTATGGATGCGATAGATTTTATTAATTCAAAATTAAAGACAACTAAAAATAACGCTGAATTTTTTAATTCAATGAATAAGCCTGCATAATTATAAATAACCAAGTTCTTTCATTTCAATCTCGAATTTTTCTTCAATACTTTCCTTAATTTCAATATCCAATTTTTCCTGCCATTTGTTTTTAGGGCCTAAATTAAAAAAACTTTTTGTCTCGCCTGTTTCCTTATTTTTAATTGCTTCCTTAAAACCATCTTTTTTTTCCATTCTTTTTAAATTTTCAAATTCATTTGACTTTATTGCCAGATCAATTTTTTTGTCTTCGATTTTCAAATTCATCAACTTAGAAATATAATTTGAAATTTTACGAAACTCATTTTTTGGTTCTGAAACTAAATTTTCATATTTTATTAAAAGGTAATTTTTTTTAAAATTTTTCCACGAATTATAATGAGTTTTCCATGATGTAATAAGCGTAAACATATCATTATTTTGGTTATGACCATCTGGGTTATATTTTTTTCCTAAGGCTCTATGTTCATCAAATAAAAACTCTTTTGCTTCTTGATAATTTTTTTTTGAATAGTGATAAAGAACTGAACTTATCACATTTCTTGGATCTCTAACAATGTATATTGCACCTAATGAGCAACTATGATTAGTAAAATTCGATCTACCAATTTTAACCAGTGCATGATGAGTTTTTAGTAATTTAATTTTGTTGTCAGAATTTATAATATTTTGTGATTTCAACCAATTAGATGAAATTTCATTTATATCATCTAAATTACTAATGAGATTCTTAAAGTCGGATCTTAATGGATATTGTTTTATATTTAATATTGAACTAAAGTTTGCTTCATTATTTTCATCATATAGTAACGAAGATAAAAAAGAACGAACCCAAGTGTTTCCACTTTTAGGATAAGATGCTAACCATATAATCATTAATAAAATTATATAATTATGCTTAATATAAAACTATAATAATTATATGAACATATACGCGCTTTCATCAAGTCCTGGAGTTTCAGGTATAGCAGTTATTCGTTTATCTGGGATACACACAAAAAAAATTATACTAAGTTTAATAAATGGAGAAATGCCTCCTCCAAGATTAGCAACTCTTAAAAAATTCAATAAAGTCAATAATTCTGAGCTGATAGACGAAGGTATATTGTTGTGGTTTCCTGGCCCTGAGAGCTATACAGGTGAAGATATGGCTGAAATACATGTACATGGTAGCATAGCTGTTATTAGATCAATTTTAGATCAATTGTCAAAATTTGAAGATTGTCGTCTAGCAGAGCCTGGTGAATTTACAAAAATTGCCTTTCAAAATGGAAAAATAAATCTTCTTAAGGCTGAGAGTATATCGGATCTTATTTCTGCAGAAACCGAAATTCAAAGACAACAAGCTATTAAAATAATGAGTGGAAGAAGTTCTGAAAAATATAATTCTCTAAGGGAAAAGCTTTTAAAAATTTTGTCAAATGTTGAGGCCAAAATCGATTTTCCTGAAGATGATCTTCCAGAAGATGTAATAAAAAATATTAAAATAGACTCCGAAAAAATCAGAAATGAAATTGAAAAAATTTTGAATGATCAAAAAGTTGGAGAAAGAATTAGAGAAGGTTTTAAGATTGCAATTATAGGACCAGCTAATGCAGGAAAATCCTCTTTATTGAATTATTTATCGAACCGCGATGTAGCTATCGTCTCAGAAATTGCAGGAACAACTAGAGACGTTATCGAAGCTCATTTGAATTTAGACGGTTATCCTGTTGTGATTTCTGATACTGCAGGGATAAGAGAGTCTCAAGATGAGATAGAAAAAAAAGGAATTAGATTAGCCCTCAAACGTGCAGAGGATGCCGATCTTAATATTATAGTAATAGAGCCAAAGAGTGTTGATTTTACTGGATTTTTGAACGATTTAGTTAGTGAAAAATCAATAATTGTCATAAATAAAATAGATCTTGGTTATAATAATATCAATCAACAAATTGAAAAATTTAATCCAATTTTTTTATCAATTAAAAATGAAACTAACTTAGATGAATTAATAAAAAGAATAAAAGACAAATTAAAAAATAAATTTGTAAGCTCAAGCGAAACTTTAATTACCAGAGAAAGACATAGACAAAGCTTAGAGGCTTGTCTTCAGAATTTAAAAAATTTTAAGGAAAAAAACTCCCAGGAAGACTTTGATAAAGCTGCAGAGGATTTAAGATTGGCAACCAGACATTTAGGTATGATTGTTGGAAAAGTAGATGTTGAAGAAATATTAGGATCCATTTTTAGTGATTTTTGTATAGGTAAATAAGCCCTAAATTTGTTCACTTTTTAGGCATATTTAAGTGTTTTCTTGTAAAATTTTAGATCAATAATAAATTACAATTATGAAAAACGAGTTGTCATTTGATGTAGTCGTAATTGGAGGAGGTCATGCTGGCTGTGAAGCAGCTGCAGCATCTGCTAGATTAGGCGTAAATACTGCCTTATTTACACATAGATTTAATACTATTGGTGAGATGTCATGTAATCCAGCAATAGGGGGATTAGGCAAAGGTCATCTCGTTAGAGAGATAGATGCACTTGACGGTGTGATGGGCGAAGTTGCAGATAAATCAGGAATACAATTTCGATTATTAAATAGAAGCAGAGGCCCTGCTGTGCGTGGACCTCGAACTCAAAGTGATAGATCATTATATAAGAAATATATGCAAGAAAAACTTGTAAACTACTGTAATTTAAGCATTTTTTCTGATCCTGTAATAGAGTTTATTTTTGAAAAAAACAATATAATTGGTTTTATTACACAAGAAGGTAAAAAGGTGCTATCATCTAAAGTAATCCTAACAACTGGAACTTTTTTAAATGGTTTAATTCACATCGGTAAAGAAAAAACACCTGCAGGAAGATTTAATGAAAAACCTTCAACAGGTTTAAGTGAACAATTAGAAAAATATGATTTTAAAATTGGAAGATTAAAAACAGGAACACCACCAAGATTGGATGCAACGACAATTAATTTCGAAAAACTCGAAGAGCAGTATGCAGATGAAGATCCATATTTTTTTTCTTTCCTTACAAAAAAAAATATCAATAGACAAATTTCATGTAGGATGACATATACTAATCGAGCAGTTCATGAGATCATATCTAAAAACATTAAAAGTAGTGCTATGTACTCAGGAAGTATCCAAGGTGTTGGTCCTAGATATTGTCCTTCCATAGAAGATAAAATTGTAAAGTTTGCTGATAAGCAAAAACATCAAATATTTTTAGAGCCAGAAGGTCTAAATGATAAAACAATCTACCCTAATGGAATTTCAACTTCCCTACCTGCTGAAATACAGCAAGAAATATGCAATAATATCAATGGTTTAGAAAATGTTAAGATTTTAAGACCTGGATATGCAATAGAATATGATTTTGTGGACCCAAGGGAGCTATTTCTAACTTTAGAGACAAAAAAAATTAAAAACCTTTACCTTGCAGGACAAATAAATGGAACAACAGGTTATGAAGAAGCTGCAGCACAAGGATTGATAGCTGGAATAAATGCCGCTCTCTCGATTAAAGGTAAAGAGCCATTTATACTTGATAGATCTGAGGCATACATAGGTGTTATGATAGATGATTTAGTTACAAAAGGAGTTGCAGAGCCCTATAGAATGTTCACCTCGAGGGCAGAATACAGGCTATCTTTGAGATCTGATAATGCAGATATAAGACTTACTCAAAAAGGAATAGATATTGGTTTAATATTAAATGAGCGGAAAATTATTTATAAAGAGAAAGCTTTAAAATTGCAAAAAAGTATCAAAATTATGGAAAATTCATTAATTTCGCCCTCAAAAGTATCTAAATTTGGAATTAATATTGCAAAAGACGGGGTTAAAAGAAGTGCATTGCAAATACTGAGCCAAAAGTCAGTAAACATGAGTAAAATTAGGGAAATTTGGCCTGAAATCAAATATGTTTCACGTGAAATCGATGAGCAAATTGAGATAAAAGCTCACTATAAAGGATATTTGAAGAAACAAGATGCAGATATTTTAGCATTTAAAAGAGACGAAAATCTAAAAATACCTGAAAACCTAGATTATGATCAATTTTCTGGATTATCAAATGAAGTTAAGTCAAAATTTAAGGAAATAAAGCCAAAAACACTTGGCCAAGCACTCAGAATAGATGGAATAACTCCAGCTGCAGTATATATTTTGTTGTCTCATGTCAAAAGAAAGTCTATTAAGCATATAGCTTGATTGATTCGAAAATAATAAAAACAGATAGAACTCTCCTCCAAAATGTTTCACGTGAAACACTTAAAGAGTTAGAGGACTATTCAAAATCAATTTTGAGCACTAACAAGAAAATAAATTTGATAAGCTCAAGTACAGAAAAGTCAATAAATACAAGACATATTTATGATAGCGCACAAACTATTGATTTTATTGATAAAAATGACATAAGTGTATGTACTGATCTTGGCTCTGGTGCAGGGCTTCCTAGTATAGTTTTAGGTATTCTGATGAAATCAAAAAAACGAGGTTTTAAGCTAATTTTTTATGAAAAGAGTTATCATAAAAGCAATTTTTTAATAGAGATGGTAAAAAAGTTTAAATTGGAAGCGAAAATTTATCAAAAAAATATATTTGAAGAAAAAAATTTAGTGACAGATGTAATAATTTGTCGAGCATTCAAACCTTTGCCAGTGATTTTTGATATAGCAACAAAAAATTTTAAAAATTTTAAATACATAGTCATGTATTTAGGAAAAAGCAGAAAAAAAATTTTAAAAGATGTCTCCACGAAATGGAAATTTGACTTAGAGGAAATGAAAAGTCTTACAAGTGAGGAGTCATCAGTGGTAAAAATTTCAAATTTAAAAAAAAAATATGAATAAGAAAGTTGTTTCGGTCATAAACCAAAAAGGAGGAGTAGGTAAGACCACCACTGTCATCAATCTTGCTGCTGGTTTGTCGATGAAGGGAAAAAAAATTCTTATAATTGATCTTGATCCACAAGGTAATGCTACTACAGGACTAGGATTATCCAACACAACCAGTTCAGACCAAACAATTTACAATGTATTGAATGGTAATAAAAAAATCTCAGAGGTAATCCAGCATACAAGCTTTGGAAATTTAGATATGATATCATCAAATGTTGATTTGTCTGGACTAGAAGTGGAAACAGCAGGTGATAGCCGTCGAGCCTTTAAATTAAAAGAAGAATTAACCTTGATTTTAAACAATTCTGAGCCATTATATGACTATATCATAATTGATTGCCCTCCGTCTTTAAGTCTACTTACAATCATGGCATTGGTAGCATCTGATGCTCTCGTAGTGCCACTTCAGACAGAATTTTTTGCTTTAGAGGGTCTCACCCAGCTCATGAAAACAATTGAAAGGATAAAGTCTAAATTAAATCCATCTTTAGACATAAGAGGAATACTTCTTACCATGTATGATAAGAGAAATAAATTATCAGGTGAGGTAGAAACAGAAGCAAGGAACTATTTTAAGGATAAAGTTTATAGTACTGCAGTACCAAGAAATGTTAGACTATCAGAGGCGCCCTCTCATGGTGTTCCAGTTCTCATTTATGATAAAACTTGTCCTGGCAGTAAGGCTTATTTTAGTTTTACAGAAGAATTTTTAAACCAAGATAAACAAGTGGAGAGTGCAGCATGATTAATCCGTTTAAATCAAAAAAAGGACTTGGAAGAGGGCTATCTTCTTTAATAGGGGATAGTGAACAAATTGATGATAAAAAAAATATCTCAATAAGTTCTTTAATTAGAAATAAGTATCAACCTAGAAAAAAATTTGATGAGGTTAGTTTAGAGGAATTAACTAACTCTATAAGAGAGCGAGGAATTATCCAACCTATCATTGTAAGACCATCTTTATATGAAGAGGGAAAATTTGAAATAATAGCAGGAGAAAGAAGGTGGCAAGCAGCCCAATATGCAGGGCTTCATGAAGTTCCGGTAATTATAATTAATGCAGATAATCTTAAATCATTAGAATTTGCGATTGTCGAAAATGTCCAAAGAAAAGATTTAAATCCAATCGAGGAAGCAGAAGGTTATAAAAGATTAATTGATGAATTTAGTTACGACCAGGATAAAGTATCTAAATTTATAGGAAAGAGTCGAGCTCATATTTCAAATTGTTTACGACTTTTATCTCTTCCACAAGAAATTATAGAACTAATAGTTGAAGAAAAATTATCTCAAGGACATGCGAAAATTTTGGTTGGATTAGACAATGCAATACTTTTAGCAAAGAAAATTATTTCAAAAAAATTATCAGTCAGACAAACTGAAAATTTGGTTAGAATGTTGAAATCTAGTTCTAATAGTACTTCAAAGAAAAAAGATCCAAATATTGTAAGTCTTGAAGAGGAGTTAACAGATAAAATTGGAATGAGAGTTTTTGTTAAAAATAAAAGAAATAATTCTGGAACTATTAGTTTAGAGTATAAAGAGGCTGACCAGCTTGACAGACTGGTGGCGATTATTAGGCAAAATTACTAGTAATTACTTACAAAATTAGAAACAAAAAGCATTGAATTTGTGTTATTTTTCTTAACTAAAGCTTCCAAGTCATTTATTTTAAATATGATTTCTTTAACTTCACTAGTTGACCACGATTGAGCTTGTTTTTTAACAATATCTTTTTCTTTCCAAAATATAGGTGGTTTGAAGCTAGAAATTGCTTGATCTATATTAGTATTTTTATCAATTTCACTTCTTATTTTTAAAAGCCTTTTTGATTTATTTAATATTGTTCTTATAATTAAAATACAGTCCTCAGATGAATAATTATTTTCATTAAGTATGTTAGATACTTTCTTAGAATTTTTAGCTAAATAGTTATCCGATAATTCAAACACACTATAATTTTCTGCCAGGTTTGAGAGTTTATTTACATCCTCTACACTTATTTTATTTTTACTTAATGACAAATTTTTTAATTTAGATAATTCATTTTTTAAGTTAATCCTATCTCCTTTCGATCTTTCTATGAGAATATTTTTAATTTCTTGTGATAGACTGAAGTTATTTACTTTCAAAAAATTTTGAATAACATAATTTAATGATCTCGTGTCATCTTCATAAACAGGTGTACAAATTAACTGATCTTCTTTTTCAAACAAATTTCTAAGTTTTGATTTCTTCTCTAAACTTGATGATTTTATGATAATTTTTGTCTCCACTATTTCCCTATCTAACAAATCATTTATCAAAGTGCATAGTTTATCTGTAGCTCTTGAAATAATGATTATTTTTTTATTACCAAACAATGACTTTGTTAATAAATTTGAAATAAATTGATCAATATTATTTAAAACTTCATGCTCCTCATACTTAAAAATATCTCCTTTGTAACCTTCTAAGTAAATATTATTTATCAAATCTTGCTTAATGCCTTCATTGACACCATAAATTAAATGTAAATTAGAATTAGATTTTTTAAATTTGTCTATCTCAAAGTTTTTAATTATCATTCAAATCAATTATTGATGAAATTATAGTTTCACTAATTTTTTCAGATAAATTTTCTAAAATTATTTTTTCATTTTGTTCAAGCTTAAATTTATCTACATCATTATTATAAATATTATTTTTTATAATTTCTTTTTTAAATAATAATTTTTCTTCATTACTAATTTCAAAATATGTTGTAACAATAAGATCAAATTTTAGAGGATCACCTTTTGAGTCTTTAGATACAATTAATTTTTTTTTATTTGTATTTATTAAAAGATCATATTTTTTTCTATTTTGCTCATTTTCTTTCTTAATTAAATCAAATTTATTTTTAATAATTCTATTAATATATCTTTCGCCACTAAATATTATTTCATTTATTTCAAAGTTATAATTATTTTCAGAAAAAATAGGTTTATATGAACAAGCTGTTACAACTGTTATTAAAAAAACAGCTAGATATCTCAAAAAAAAATTACTCATGTATTAATAAGTTAATTAATCTGTTTTTAACAAAGATAATCTTATCTATTGATTTATCTTTTATATACTTTGCCACTATCTTATTTGATTTTATCTTCAGTAAAAGACTTTCTTGATCAATATCTCTATTATCATTTAAAATAGCCCTTTTTTTTCCATTAATCTGTATTACATAATCTATCTTGTCTTTATTTGTGAAGCTTAAATTGGCTATAGGCCAATGCACTTTATCACCATATCCTAAATCTTCAAAACACTCTGATGAAAAATGTGGGATAGCAGGTGAAAACAAAATTAATATTTTTATATAGTTCTCTTTAAGCTTCTTTGAATCAATTTCTTTTTCAATTTCTTTGTTTAAAAAATTATATGTTTCATAAATATTTGCTATAATTACATTATAACTAAAATTTTCAAGATTATTTGTTATCTTACTAATCATTTGGTTAGTAAAATTTTCCAAGTTCTTTTCAGATCCAGTCAAGTTAAAATTATTTTGTATTTTGACTTTTATTTTATTATGAAGGGTCCATAACTTTTGTAAAAATTTGTAAGATGCATTCATACCTTGCTCAGACCATTGAACATCTTTTTCTGGAGGACTATCAGATAGAATAAATAATCTTACAGCATCAGCACCATAACTATTCATTATATTTTCTGGATCAATCACATTCTTTTTTGATTTTGACATTGACTCTGATGGTCCAACTTTAACAATATTATCTGGCTCATCTTTTTTGTAGTATTTATCTCCATCTGATACTATTTGATCGGGACTTAGCCAATTATTATTTTTATCCTTATATGTTTCATGACATACCATTCCCTGTGTGAATAGACCTTGAAATGGTTCATCAAATTTAAAATTATGATTTTTATATCCTATAGCTTTCATAAAAAAACGGGAATAAAGTAAATGCAATATTGCATGTTCTACGCCACCTATATATTGGTCTACTGGCATCCAATAATCAATTTCTTCTTTTTTAAATCCATATTCACTTTCTTGTGGTGAACAGAATCTAAGATAATACCACGAGGAACATACAAATGTGTCTAAAGTATCTGTTTCTCTTGTATATTTCTTTCCATTTATTATTACATTCTTCCAATCTTCTTTAAAATCTAACGGATTCCCTTTTGAGTTTAGATCTACTTTCTCTGGAAGTTTAACTGGTAAATCTTTTTTCGGTATAGCTGTTACGCTTCCATTTTCATCATAGGCAACAGGGATTGGACATCCCCAGTATCTTTGTCTAGACACACCCCAATCTTTTAATCTAAAATTAATTTTTTTTTTGCCAATATTTTTTTCTTCTAATATTTCGATTGTTTTTATAATTGACTCTTCAGGGACCCTTAGTCCATTTAAAAATTCTGAATTTATTATAACTCCAGATCCAGAGTATGCCTCTTTTCCAACAATAAATTTGTCATCTTGTTCTTCAGGTCTTACTACAGTTTTTATATTGAGATCATATTTTTTGGCAAAGTCATAGTCTCTTTGATCATGTGCTGGACATCCAAATACAGCGCCAAACCCATAATCCATTAATACAAAATTAGCAAAGAAAACTGGTACTTTTTGTGATGGATTTAAAGGATTTATAGCCATTAAGTTAGTTTTAAAACCTATTTTTTCACCAATAGCAATCGCTTCCTCTGTAGTCCCTGTTTTAGAGCACTCTTTTTTAAATTCTTGAAATTTCAAATCTTCAGAATAAAATTTTGAAATTTCATGATCTACAGATAATGCCAAAAAAGAAAAACCAAACAATGTGTCAGGTCTTGTAGTAAAACATTTAATTTCTTCAATAGGTAAATCACCTTCAGTTTTAAATGCAATCTCACAACCAAATGATTTTCCTATCCAGTTTTTTTGCATTACTTTTACTTTGTTTGGCCACTGTTTTAATTTATCTAAGCCATCAAGAAGTTCCTGAGAAAACTTAGAAATGTTAAAAAACCACTGATTTAGTTTTTTTCGTTCAACAACTGCGCCTGATCTCCAGCCCTTGCCATCAATGACTTGTTCATTCGCAAGTACAGTTTGATCTACTGGGTCCCAATTAACATAATTTTCTTTTCTATAAACTAGTCCCTTTTCAAAAAGCTCCAAAAAAAATAATTGTTGGTGTTTATAATATTCTTCAGAGCAAGTTGATATTTCTCTTTCCCAATCAATAGAAAGTCCAAGTCTTTTTAATTGTTCTTTCATTGTTGATATATTTTTATTTGTCCATACTTTAGGATCTAAATTGTTTTCTCTAGCTGCATTTTCCGCTGGCATTCCAAAAGCATCCCAGCCCATGGGGTGAAGAACATTAAATCCCTTTAATGTTTTATATCTTGATAAAACGTCACCAATTGTATAATTTCTTACATGTCCCATATGGATTTTTCCTGAGGGGTATGGAAACATCTCAAGACAATAAAATTTTTCTTTAGAATGATCTATTTTTGAGGAAAATATACGATTTTCAGCCCATTTTTTTTGCCATTTAGGTTCAACTGTTTTAAAATTATATCTTTCAGAATTCACTTAAATTTTTATTTACTGGGTTAATTAGACAGCTTCTTTGAACCTTTGTACTCTTTAAAATTCTTGTCTTTGTTCTCTTTTTTATAAATTGTAGCTTTACTTAAAATTTCCCTTTTTAGTTCAACTAAAAGTGAACCTTTTTTTTGCGTGACTTCACAAGATGCCATTTGATTACATTTTTTATAAAAAATCTTAATATCGAGTGCATCTGCCCTTACTTCATTTGATAAGAACCGTATTGAGATTTTTACTGACTCATTAAGATTTTTTCCATCTGAATACCAATCTGTTACTATGATACCTCCACTATAATTTACAGACGATAGAGGCATAAAATCTATGATATCCAAAGATGCTCTCCAAAGTTCATTTGAACTTGCAAACATAAAGTCTCCGCCTTTATTATTTTTGAAAGCACTATCCAGTCTGAAGCCTCTTCCTTCTTCAAGATTTTTCTTTACCCTTAAATCTGGATCAGGTGGATTTTCTCGAGCATCTCCTCCTGGCATATTCTCACAAGATATTAATGAGACTATAGCAAGACCGATAATGAAAAAAAGTAATAATTTTTTTAAATAAGCCATAAATTTATCTAATAAATTGTTTTATTTTAAAAAATGCAAAAATTAAAAGGATATTTTCAATATTTCTCAAATAATACCTATAAAACAACAATTATAGGTGATGTAAATATGCAACACTTCTTTAAAATCTACAAATAATATTAATAATTAAGGAAAATAATCCGAATTTATTGATAAATATTCCTTGTTTAATATTAAACAATTAACGAAAGGTAATAATATGAACAATCTAAAAAAAGTAGGATTGACAGCATTAGGTACTGCATTAGTAGCATCTTCAGCTCAAGCTGCGGATTTCTCTATTTCAGCTACTAGCCAAATTACTTTAGCTGGTGCCGATAACGGTAACAAAGGTAATGGTTGGTCAATGTCTGATTCAATCAGTTTCGCTGCAAGCGGAGAAATGGATAATGGTTTTACTATCACTCACGACGTAGAGCTTGATAATACGCAAATTGGCTTTTTGGCATTATCAGTAGACACAGGAGATATGGGTAAACTAACATTCATTGGAGGAAGTAGTACTTCTGTAATGGGTGTTTGGGATGACTTAACTCCATCAGCTAACGAAGAATCATGGGGCGTAGGATATGCAGGAACTCCAGATACTCCAGCTAACGGTTCAGCTATAACTCATAATATATTCACTTATGATTATACAATAATGGATGGTTTAGCACTTAAAGCTTCATACGTTCCTTCTCACACTACTGGTGCTGTAGAAGGTTCAGTTGACTATGGTGTGAAATTCTCACCATCAGCAATTGAAGGTCTAGATGTGTATGCAGCTATGGGTGAAAATAATGATGCTGCGAATTCTGCAGACGTATCAATGATGGCAGTAAGCTATGCATCAGGTCCATTTACAGTTGGTTACCAAGTAAACGAAACTGATTTCGGTACTGGTAGTTCTGATGAAGATTTCACAGCTGTTGGTGTATCTTATGCATTAACTGATGATTTATCAGTATCAGTAAATACTTCAGTTATTGATTACGAAGCATCTTCAAAAGATGACCAAGAAGCTCAAGCTATTAGTTTCTCACATACTACAGGTGGTATGACTATCTCAGGTACGTACGGAAAAATGGATAACGTAGCTGGTACATCTACTGCAGATAACGCTGCTTACGAACTAAACTTTAAATTTGCGTTTTAATTAGAAGTTTAAAATACTTAATAAAAAGGCCTCTTTTTAGGGGCCTTTTTTTTTACTTTCAAAATAAGATATTCCTGCAAAGCCAACTGATTTTGTAAGTTTAATAAGCTTTTTATTTTTTTTTGAAATTCCCCCTAAAGCTACAATTTGAATTCTTGAAAGATTTGAAATTATTTTAAATTTATTTAAACCTAGGAAGTTTTTGTTTTCTTTAAATATTGATGAAATAAAAATTTTTTTAACTTTCTGTTTTTCCTTAACTTTAATTTCCTTTAAATTATGAGCTGACCCTATAAGCATGAAGTCTTTTTTCATTAAATAACTAAGATGAGAATATTCATTATTAAATGAAGGAATATAAGCACCATCTAGATTAAATTTGATTGATAGTTTGATATTATTTGACAGAAAAAATTTAAGTCCCCTTTTTTTGCAAAAATTTTTGAGGTTTAAAATTTCACTATGATCATATTTCTTCTTGTAATTTCTGTATATAATTACAGTATTTTTATCTTGTTTATCAATGTTACTTTTATTAAATTTTTTTATAAAGTAATATTTTTTGAAATCTTTTTTATGCATTTTACTATCCAAAATTTATTATCTATTCAAGCTTCAATCAAATCTAAATTATTAGAATTGAAAGAAAAAAAAAGAATACCTAAAATTATTGCAGTTTCAAAAACTTTTAAAATAGAACATATATTACCGTTAATAAATTATGGTCACATAGATTTTGGTGAAAATAAAGTTCAGGAAGCAGTAGAAAAATGGACAGAGATCAAAAATAAAAATAATAAATTAAAATTACATTTAATTGGTAAGCTGCAAACAAACAAAGTTAAATTTGCGGTTAAAATTTTTGATTATATTCATTCTTTGGATAGTGAAAAATTGGCAAAAAAAATTGCAGATGAGCAAAATAAACAAAGTGTAAAACCTAAAATATTTATTCAAATAAACCTTGGTGAGGAAAGTCAAAAATCAGGAATATCAAAGAATGATCTCTCAGATTTTTACAATTTTTCTAAAAGTTTAGGTCTTGATATAGTAGGCACAATGTGTATCCCGCCTTTTAATGAAGACTCTACCAAGTACTTTTCCGAAATGAATGAAATAAACAAAAAAATAAAATTAACAGACTTAAGTATGGGGATGTCATCTGATTATTTAAACGCCGTAGATTTTCAAGCAACATATTTAAGAATTGGGTCTAATATATTTGGCCAACGAAATTAGTTTAACTTAATTTTTGTGTTTTTATTTATAAGTTTTAATAATATTAAAAAATCTTTTTTTTTAAGCGCCACACAACCTAATGTTGGTTTGAATTTTTTTGTCAAATGGATAAAAATTGCACTACCTTTTCCAATTATTGGTTTTTTTGTGTTGTAGTTAATTGGTATTAAAAAATCATATTTGTAATCTTTTCTAAATAATTTTTCATAATGAACTTTCTTTTTTTTAATTTTGATTATTTTATTATAACTTTTTTTACTTTTAACATCATTACACCACCCCATATCTTTTTTGATTGGAATACATTTTAACTTAGTAGATGGCTTAACATGTCGATCTTTTCTATAATATAAATTTCCTAGTGAAAATATACCTTTTGGCGTTTTTTTATCCCCCTCAATCTTGTTTTTAATCAATCCCCTTTTACCAATTGAACATTTAAAAATAAAATCATCAAAAAGAAGTGTCTCTTTATTTTTTAAAATAATTGTCATATTCTTTATTATATATGAATAATCAAACTTTAGTAATTTATGATTTTAAAGTTTTATATGAAATTCTTACTGAAATTGAAAATTATTTAAACTTTAATTTAATTAAAATTAATAAATTAAAAGAACTTAATTCTAATTCATTAGAAAATTATCTTGTAATATCGGATAAAAAGAAAAAAGATGTGGAGGAACAAATTATTGTTAACAAACTTCCAATTGATATTAATAAATTAATTGAAATTATTAATATTAAATTTTTAAAGAAAAAATATAGTCAACAATCTGAAATAAATTTGGGAAATTATAAATTAAATTTAAATTCAAGGAGCATGCATAAAAATGGAATTAGTTTAAATTTAACAGAAAGAGAGGCAAATATTTTAATATTTTTAAATAATTCCCAAAAGCCCGTAAATATAAGTGAATTGCAGACTGAGGTGTGGGGGCATAATTCAAAATTAGAAACCCACACAGTTGAAACACATATCTATAGACTAAGAAAAAAAATTAATAATATATTTAATGATAAATCTTTTATAAAGAGTTCAAAGTCTGGTTATATAATTTAATGAAAAAAAAAAATCTAATTGCAAAAGATTTATTATCACCAAAATATAAAAGTCGGGTTGTTAAACCTAAAAAAGGGAAAGGTAGTTTTAAAAGAAAAAAAAAATAATTTTTAAAGCCTTGCACCTATCTGTTGTATAACTTTAGAAGACATCTCTGTGCCTTTGTCTAAACTCTCTTTAAGGGACATATTATTTACATGACCATGCAAAAAGCCTGCTGCAAAAAGATCACCAGCACCAGTTAAATCAACAATTTTAAGACCTTCTTTTATACCGCATTGAACAACTTCATCTCCATTAATTGCAACTGCACCTTTTTCACCTCTTGTCAAAACAATTATTTTGTTAAGTGATTTAGAGAAATTAATTACTTCATCAAAAGATTTTGCATCTATTAGAGACATTATTTCTTGTTCATTCGCAAATGTGATGTCTAGTTTATTTTTAACTAATTCTAAAAAGTGAGGTTTGTGTCGATCTACACAAAATTGATCTGATAGTGACATTGCAACTTTGTTAGCGCTTTGAATTGCCTTTTCAAAAGCTTTTTTTGGTTCTCCTTCGTCCCAAAGATAACCTTCTAAAAGTATAATGTCGCTGTGTTTAATAGCATCTGAACTGACATCATTTTCATTTATTTTTCCTGCAGTTCCCAAAAATGTACACATTGTCCTTTCAGAATCTGGTGTAACTAAAATCAAGCATGTTCCAGTGGGCAGTTCTTCTTTTTTTTTTGAATAAATATATTTAACGTTCTCCTGTTTCAAACCATCTTCATATTTACTACCAAGTTCATCATCATTAACTTTGCCTATAAAACCAACTTTATTTCCAAGTTGAGATAAGCCGACGATTGAATTTGCAACTGATCCTCCTGATACTGTTTTTTCTATTTTAAGATTTGATAATAATTCTTTGAACTCTTTATCATCAAAAATTAATTTCATTGTACTTTTTGTTAAATTACTTTTAGTAATAAAGTCATCCTCTACTTTGCAAATTACATCTACAATTGCATTTCCAATTCCTAATATTTTCATTGATTATGCTTTCTTTGTTATAAGTGGTTTTTTTCTCTTAGGATAACAACTAGTACAGATTTTACAAGATAAACCATAACACTCTCTTGCCTTACAATACTCTCTTCCATAATAAATTATTTGAAGATGCAACTTATTCCAATACTTTTTTGGAAAAAGCCTTTTTAAATCTTTTTCTGTTTGAACTACATTCTTACCATTGGTTAAACCCCATCTTTGGGCCAGTCTATGTATGTGAGTGTCCACCGGAAAAGCAGCATGCCCAAACCCTTGGGACATCACCACACTAGCAGTTTTGTGTCCAACTCCTGGTAATTCCTCTAGCTGTTCGAATGTTTTTGGGACTTTTCCATTGTATTTTTCAACTAAAGTTTTTGATAAGTTATAAACACTTTTTGCTTTAATTCTAAAGATACCAATACTTCTTATTAGTTTTTCAATTTTCTTTCTTCCAAGTTTAACAAAATGTTCTGGCTTATTATATTTTGGATAAATATTTTTTGTAACATTGTTTACATTTACATCCGTACATTGTGCAGATAAAAGAACAGAAACCAATAAAGTAAATATATTTCTGTGTTTGAGAGGTATTGGTGTTTTTGGATAAATTTTATTTAATATCTTAAGAACAATTTTTGCTCTTTGTTCTTCGCTCATTTAAAATTTAAAACATCACGCATAGAGTACAAACCAGGTTTCTTATTCATTAACCATTTTCCAGCTGTTAAAGCTCCTTCACTATATAAAGCTCTATCAAAAGCCTCATGATTTAGTGTTATAATTTCTTTACCACT
>CABYVU010000009.1 GCA_902522525.1 uncultured Pelagibacteraceae bacterium
AGATAAATATGGAGAATATGCCTGGTCTGTAATCTCAAAAATTATTAAATATTCGTCTTCATTGGTTCCAGGGATAACTGACAAATTTAATGATATCGATGAAGCAATGAGACTAGGTTTTAACTGGTCTAAAGGACCTTTTGAAATGCTGAAAGAAATTGGAGTAAAAAATTTCTTTGAGAGAATAGATGCTTTTGAAAATAACAAGTTTCTTGAGGATTTATCTAAAAGCAAGGATGAAAACTTTTATGGAGAAAGACAACAATATACTGATCTAGAAACCCTTGGAAAAATTAAGCCGAGAGCAATCAAATTAGATAAAAACAATTCAGCTGAAATCTATAGATTTAATGACTTTAACATAGTTGAATTTACCACAAAAGCTAATGCATTAGATTATGACTCAATGGATAGTTTAAAAAATGCAACTGATAAACCCCTTATAATTATAAATGAGGCAATGCAGTTTTCTGCTGGAGTAAACTTATCTTATACAATGAATTTTGCAGATAAAGGTGATTTCAAGTCTATCGAGAAGTTTGTTAAGTATTTCCAAGAAACCTGTAAACATTTAAAGTATTCAAAATTTCCTGTTGTGTCTGCTCCATCTGGTTTGGCACTAGGTGGTGGTTTTGAAGTTTTATGTCAAAGTAATTTTGTAGCTTCTCATACAAATATTGTTGTAGGTCTAGTAGAAACAATGGTTGGATTAATACCAGCCGGTGGTGGATGTAAGGAAATGTTGTATAGGTGGTCTCAAACCGATGAAGCAAAAAATGATCCTGATTATGCACCTCTTAAAGTATTTGATATTATTGGTTACGCAAAAACTGCAACCTCTCCAATTGAAGCTGAGCCATTAAAATACTTAAGACCTGAGGATAAAAAAATAATGAGTAGAAATAGTTTATTATCAGTTTCAAAAGAAATTATTCAACAAAATAAAGATTTTACTCCACCAAATGAAGTTTCTTTCAATCTATCTGGAAAAAAAGTTTATGAAAAAATGATACAAATGTTAGAGAAATTATATAATGATAAAATTATACTTGATCATGGTATGGAAGTTGGAAAAGAATTGGCAAAAGTTTTGAGTGGTGGAGATACTACTTTGGAACATACTTTATCAGAGGATGACTTGTATAAGCTTGAGTTAGATGCGTTTATGAAATTAATTGAAACAGAAAAAACTCAAGATAGAATAAAACACACTTTAGCCACTGGAAAACCACTAGTTAATTAAATTTATTATGTCGAAAAAACCAACAAAAAAACAAGTAGATACAGCTACAAAAATTCTAATTTCTTGGAAAAAGAAAATGCCATATTATTACGCAACTGCAATAATAATAGTTTTTTTAATTGTATTGTTCCAATAATTTTAAATCACTTAAGAAATCTGGTCTTAAAACATATTCTGTCTTATCTGAGGATTTAATTTTAGTTAATGCATCCAATCCATAAATAACTTTACCAATTGGTGTATATTCTCCTTTAAATAAAGGTACATCTTTTAATAAAATAAAAAATTCACTATCTTCAGTATTGAATTCATCACCTCTAACTAAACCTACGCTACCAGCATTAAACTCAAATGTAATATTTATTTCAGAATTAATTGGACCAAGTTTTGATTTACCACTACCCACTCTGAAATAATCTATATTTTCTATGTTACCAAATTCTAAATCCCCTGCTTGCAATAATGTGTTTTTGATAACTCTATAAAAAGCTGATCCATCATAATCTCCATTTGATATAAAAAATTTAAACCTTTCTACAGAATTTGGAGATAAATTTGGTAAAAGCTCAATAATAACCATACCGCATTCTACATTCATAATTGCAATATTATTTTTATTTGGGAAATTGATTTTTTTTAAATCTATTTTATCAACAAAAAGGCACTTATTTTTAATTGTGTAAAAAAATACGAACGAAGTAATTGCAAGTAAAATTAAAAAAATAAATAATATTTTCTCTCCTGTTGATGCTTTTATTTTTTTTATCATAAATGATTATAAATTATTTATCTTTATTATTTTGGACTCTATGAATTCAGCTTTTTTAAATATTATTGGATCGATTTTTTTAATTTTTTCTAAATTTTTATTATCTGTAATTAAAAAAGAATAGACTTCAGCCATATCCTCTGATGGTATTGTCTTAGAGTATTCGGTTAAAAAACCATCTGTATTTTTGTAAATATCTAAGCCTAATTTATCTGTACATGTAGAACAATCTGCATATTTAAAACCTTTTTTATTTAAATTTGACCAAGTTTCTTCATTAAATATTTCTGGAAAACTATCATGTATTAGATGAAACACTTCATGATGTATAACTCTTTCAAAATGTTTCTCATTAAACTCTAGATCCAATATTAATGTTCTTTTATTTAAATCAGGTATCCCAGCTGTATTTATTTTTGATATGTATAGATTTTGACAAAGAACTATAAATCTTAAATTTATTTTTTTTAAAAATTCATAATCGTAAATATCTAAATTTCTCTTTATCAACGAAAATTTATTGTCTAAGTTTTTTTCTCCTAGTTTATTACAACTAATATTACTCTGAACGCCAATTTTAAAATTTTTTTTAGCTGTTAAGTACTTAAGACCGTTTTTATTATTTAAACTAAAAGTTTTTAGGTTTGGAATCTTTAATAGATAATTAATCTCATCAGCTTTGAGTAAATTAAATTGAAATATCAGCAATAAAATAAACAAAATTCTCATTAAATAAATATAGAACTATATGCTAAAATAATATTACTTTAGAAAATTAAAAATGGAAAAAGAAAAAAATAAAAACCCAAAACAGCCAGTGAGCGGTACTAAAGTTCCTAGATATGCTGGACCCTCAACATTTGCTAGGTTGCCTGAACTCAGAGATGTAGATAGTTGTGATATTGCCATTGTTGGAGTACCTTTTGATTCAGGAACTAGTTACAGACCCGGTGCAAGATTTGGACCACAAAGTATTAGACAAGCTTCAAGGCATTTAAGAACAAATTATCACCCAAGTTATGATGTTGAACCATTTAAAGTACAACAAGTTGCAGATGCAGGAGATATTGCTTGTAATCCTTTTAATATTGACGAAGCAATAAAACAAATTGAAGTTGGTGCAACAAATTTACTAGATAAAGTAGGAGGAATTATTAGTCTTGGAGGAGACCATACCATTGCAGTACCATTACTTAGAGCAGTAAATAAAAAAAATAATGGACCTGTATCATTAGTGCATTTTGATGCTCATTTAGACACTTGGGATACTTATTTTGGAGCACCATATACTCATGGAACACCTTTTAGAAGAGCGCGTGAAGAAAATTTATTTTTAGACGATGCCTCCATGCATGTTGGGATACGTGGCCCACTTTATAGTAGGGATGACATAAAGAATGATGAAAGTTTTGGCTTTAAAATAATTCATTGTGATGAATTTCAAACTGAGGGAACAGAACAAATTGCAGAAAGAATAAAAAAAAGAGTTGGAGATAATGCTTTGTACTTATCTATTGATATAGATGTATTAGATCCTGCATTTGCACCAGGGACAGGTACGCCTGAAATTGCAGGGATGACAACAAGAGAAATGGTAAATGTTTTAAGAGGATTGTCAGGTTTAAATCTAATTTCTGCAGATGTTGTAGAAGTTGCTCCAGCATATGATCACGCAGAAGTCACCTCTCTTGCAGCTGCTACGATTGTTTACGAATTGACAAATTTATTTGCAAAATCATAAATAAAGGATAGTTTGCGCCCATGATTGAAAAGAAAAATTTTTATATTAATGGTTCATGGGTTTCACCAAAAAATCAAAAAAACATCCTAGTTATTAATCCTGCAACTGAAAAAAGTTGTGCAGTAATTTCCTTAGGAGGCAAAGAGGATATTAATGATGCAGTATTAGCAGCTAAAGAAGCTTTTAAAACCTGGGGATATTCTTCAAAACAAGAGAGAATTGAATTATTGGAAAACTTTTATGTGCTTTATAAAAAAAGATGGAACGATATTACTGAGGCGATTATACAAGAAATGGGTGCACCGAAAGATTTTGCGTCAAAACTTCAAACAGGAACTGGTGCAAGTCATACAAAATCATTTATTCGTTATTTAAAAGAATTTGAGTTTGAAAAACCACTTGGAGAACATGCTAAAAATCAAAGATTAATATATGAACCAAAAGGTGTTTGTGCATTAATTACTCCTTGGAATTGGCCTATAAATCAAGTTACTTTAAAAGTTATTCCTGCTTTAGCATCTGGCTGTACTATGATTTTAAAACCTTCTGAATTAGCTCCATTATCTGCAATGATTATTGCAGAATTAATCGATGAAGCAAAGTTTCCAAAAGGTGTATTTAATTTAGTGAATGGAGACGGCGCAACTACAGGTGATGCATTAACAAGTCATCCTGATGTAAATATGATTTCATTTACTGGCTCTACAAGAGCAGGAGCATTAATCTCACAAAATGCAGCTAAAGATTTTAAAAGATTAAGTTTAGAGTTAGGGGGAAAAGGTGCAAATATCATATTTAAAGATGCAGATTCAGAGGCTATTGAAAGAGGTGCTTTTAGATGTTTTAGAAATTCTGGACAATCCTGTAATGCACCTACAAGAATGTTAGTTGAAAAAACAATTTATGACGATGCTATTGTAAGACTAAAAAAGTATGCAAGTGAATTTAAAGTAGATGATCCAAATAAAGAAGGTGAACATATAGGTCCTGTAATTTCAGAAGTTCAATTTGATAAAATTCAAGGTTTAATCCAAAAGGGAATAGATGAAGGGGCAAAGTTAATTGCTGGTGGCACAGGAAAACCAGAAGGATTAAAAGATGGTTATTATGTAAAACCTACAGTATTTGCAGATGTTAATAATGACATGGAAATTGCAAGAACGGAAATTTTTGGTCCAGTTTTATCTGTAATTCCATTTGAAACAGAGGAAGAAGCTATCCAGATTGCAAATGACACTGATTATGGACTAACAAATTATATTCAAACTCAAGATAATGATAAGGTACAAAGGGTTGCGAGAAAACTTAGATCTGGAATGGTAGACGTTAATGGAGCAGGTATTGCGGTTGATGCTCCCTTTGGAGGATTTAAACATTCTGGAATTGGGAGAGAAGCTGGAAAAGAAGGTTTGCTTGAATTTTTAGAAGTTAAATCTGTTGGTGGTTGGAATTAATTCAAAGACTTATTTTTTATACCATCTAAAAAACTAATACATTTTTTCATTTCATTAAGTTTTATAAATTCATCAATCTTATGCGCTTGCTTAATGGATCCTGGCCCACACACAACTGTACTTATTCCTATTTCTTGAAATAACCCTGCTTCGGTTCCAAAAGAGACTACTTCTCTCGAATTATCTCCAGTTATGCTAGATACAAATTCACACGCCTCAGAATTTGAAATTCTATCAAAACCAGTTATTTCACCAATGATATGTTTTTTTATGCTGGATTTTGGATATATCTTTTTCATTTCTGGCAAAAGAGTCTCTTTAGTAAATTTATCTATTTCACGATTTAAAAAAATTCCATCTTCTTTCACAACAGGTCTTGTTTCCCAGTTTACATGACATTTGTCAGCAATTACATTATGAGCAATTCCACCAAATATTCCACCAACTTGCAAAGTTGAATATGGAGGATCAAAGATAGAGTCTTTTAATTCTCTTTCTTTCAATTTTTCTTTTAATTCGAGAAGTTTATTTACATATCTTGCAGCAAATTCAACTGCACTTACTCCTTTGTCTGGTTCCGAACTATGTCCAGCAAGACCTTCAAAATAGGTTGTATATTCATAGCATCCTTTATGAGCATCAATAATTTTCATATTTGTTGGTTCGCCAACAATACAAATACAATCTTTAATGCCTCTTTTTTTTAGTTCTGTAATCAAAATTGGTGCACCCTTGCATGCTGTTTCTTCATCAAAAGTAAATGAAAAATGAATATCTCTATCCAAATTTGATGAAGAGAAAATTGGTGCGTAAGCTAATGCACATGCAATGAAACCTTTCATATCACACGATCCTCTGCCAAATAATTTATCTTCCTTGATTGTTGCATCAAAAGGGTCTGATGCCCAACCTTTTGAAACTGGAACAACATCTGTGTGTCCAGATAAAATAATTGGTTTTTTATTACTTTTTTTTTTTGCCTTTAAAGTTGAGAAAAGATTTACTCTTTTTTTTTCCTCATCATAAGTTTTAAAAGAACTAGCTCCTAAAGAATTTAATATATCATCACAATAATCTATAAGTTGGTTATTATCTTCACCAGATACTGTTTTAAATGCAATTAAATCTTTGAGAATTCTTATCGAATTATTATATATATCTTCTAAATTATTTCCTGTACTCATCAATTATTAATTATATATTAAATTTATGAAAGAACAAATAACATACGATACATATGACAAAGTAGACATTAGAGTAGGAACAGTAATATCAGTAAAAAAAAATGAAAAAGCTAGAAAACCATCACTAGTTGTTGAAGTAGATTTTGGAAAAGAAATAGGGGTTAAGCAATCATCTGCACAGATTACTCATTATTACAATGAGGAAAACTTAGTAGGCAAACAAGTCATTGGTGTATGTAACTTTCCAGAAAAAAATATAGCAGGTGTTGTTTCTCAAGTTTTAATTCTTGGCTCCATTGATAAGGAAGGAAAAGTTGTCCTTGTTCATCCATCTCAAAAAGTTGAAAATGGTTTGCCTGTAGCATAGTAATGCATCCTGAATTGCTGTCTCTTTGTTTATTTATGTTTGTGACAAGCTGTTCGCCTGGACCAAATAATATTGTAGCATCACATTCGGGATTTAATCATGGGTTTAAAAAAACAATCCCTTTAATGTTAGGTGTGATTTTTGGTTTTACATTCATGTTGGCAGTTATAAATTTTGGCTTAATAAATATTTTTAAGCTTTATCCTATTATTCAAAAAGGTTTAATATTTACTGGTACAGCATTTTTAATTTATTTGTCATACAAGATATCATTTTCTAAATCTTCAGACGAAAATGAAAAATTAAGACCAGTAAATTTTATGGAAACTTTTCTTTATCAATTTTTGAATCCAAAAGGTGTGATAGTTGCAATAATTGCAGTTTCAACATATGTAGAATCAGGTAGTAATTTCATTTCTTATTCAATTTGGTTATTAGGTATTGCTTTCATTTTTGCAGTTATTAGTATTATTTTTTGGACCATAATTGGAAAATTTATGAGGAAATTCGCGACAAATGAGAAATTTATAAAATGGTTTAATTATGTTATGTCGGCACTCTTATTAAGCTGTATAGCAACTTTTTATTACTAAAGATATGAAACCTGGAAATCTAAATTCATTCAATTGTCTAAAAAAAATATCAGTTAATGGAAAGGATCATTTTTTTTACTCGCTTAAAGAAGCAGAAAAAAATGGTTTAGAAGGAATAAATAAATTACCAAAATCTATAAAAGTCTTACTTGAAAACTTACTCAGATATGAAGACAATGTGACAGTTAATAAAGAACAAATCTTGGCAATTAAAGAGTGGTTAAATTCAAAAAAATCTAAAACAGAAATCGCCTATAGACCTGCAAGGGTTCTTTTGCAAGATTATACAGGTATACCAGCTGTTGCTGATCTTGCTGCAATGAGAGATACAGTTAAAGAAAAGAACAAAGATCCAAATACAATTAATCCTCTTTCCTCAGTTGATCTTGTGATCGATCACTCTGTTCAAGTTGATAACTTTGCAACAAAAAACTCATTAAAAGAAAACGTTGATATTGAGTTTGATAGAAACTTTGAGAGATACTCTTTTTTAAAATGGGGACAGCAAGCCTTCGATAATTTTAGAATTGTCCCTCCTGGGACTGGAATTTGCCATCAGGTAAATTTAGAATATTTATCAAAAGTAGTTTGGAAAGAAAAGTTTGACGATAAAGAGTATTTATTTCCAGACACACTAGTTGGAACCGATAGTCATACTACAATGGTTAATGGTTTATCAGTACTAGGTTGGGGAGTAGGAGGAATTGAAGCAGAAGCAGGTATGTTGGGACAACCTATATCAATGTTGATACCAGAAGTAGTTGGATTTGAAATGAGAAATAAGTTACCTGAAGGCACAACTGCTACTGATTTAGTTTTAACAGTAGTTAAAATGTTAAGAGATAAAGGTGTTGTTGGCAAATTTGTAGAATTTTATGGAGAAGGTCTAAAAAATCTAACATTAGCTGACAGAGCAACTATTGCAAACATGGCACCTGAGTATGGTGCTACCTGTGGATTTTTTCCAATTGATGATGAAACTTTAAAATATTTAGAATTTTCAGGAAGATCAAAAGAAAATATTCAAATCGTAGAAAAATATGCAAAAGAACAAAATTTGTGGGCAAGTGAAGAAGTTGTTTTCACTGATACTTTATCTCTAGATATGTCTACAGTAGTTCCAACAATTTCTGGACCAAAAAGACCTCAAGATAAAGTTCTTTTAACAGAGGCATCAAAAAATTTTATAAAAGTTTTTGAAGATATATGCAAAAAAACTGAACCAGCAGTGGCAAAAGTTAAAGACTCAGATTTTGAAATAAAAGATGGAGATATATTAATAGCAGCCATTACATCATGTACGAATACCTCCAATCCAAATGTGTTAATTGGTGCAGGCCTATTAGCCAAAAATGCAATTGAAAAAGGCTTAACTGTTAAACCTTGGGTTAAAACTTCATTAGCACCTGGATCACAGGTTGTTACAGACTATTTAGAAAAAGCTGGTTTAAGCAAATATTTAGATGAGTTAGGTTTCAATTTAGTTGGTTACGGATGCACCACATGTATTGGTAACTCTGGACCTTTGCAAGATAATATCACTGAGGCTATTAAAGAAAATAATTTATATGCAGTTTCAGTTTTGTCTGGAAATAGAAACTTTGAAGGAAGGATTTCTCCATTAGTAAAAGCAAACTATTTAGCCTCACCTCCTCTTGTAGTAGCCTATGCAATTGCTGGGTCTATGAGAGTGGATTTGTATAAAGATCCATTAGGAAAAGATAACAAAGGCCAAGATGTTTACTTAAAAGATATTTGGCCAACCAATAAAGAGATAGAGGACACTCTTAAACAATCTCTGAACCCAGATATGTTTGTAAACAGATATTCAAATGTTTCTGAGGGACCAGAGCAATGGCAAAAAATAAAAGTAGATAAAGGAAGTATTTATAACTGGGAAGAGAATTCTACTTATGTAAAAAAACCACCATTCTTTGAAAATTTACCAGATGATCCAGAAGGATTTAAAGAAATAAAAGATGCAAGACCATTATTAATTTTAGGAGATATGGTAACAACAGACCATATATCTCCAGCTGGAACTATACAAAAAGAAAGTCCAACAGGTAATTATTTTATGAAACATCAAATTTTACCGAAGGATTATAACTCCTATGGAGCAAGAAGAGGAAATCATGAAGTAATGATGAGAGGAACGTTTGCTAATATTAGAATTAAAAATGAAATGGCTCCAGGAACAGAGGGAGGATTTACAAAATTATATCCTGAAGAAAAAGTAATGCCTATTTATGACGCTGTTGTTGAATACAAAAAAAGAGGAGTAGATTTAGTAGTATTTGGTGGAAAAGAATATGGAACCGGATCTTCTAGAGATTGGGCAGCAAAAGGTACAAAATTATTGGGTGTAAAAGCTGTAATTGCAGAAAGCTTTGAAAGAATACATAGGTCAAATTTAATTGGTATGGGGGTTTTACCTTTGCAGTTTATAGAAAAAATGAATAGAAAAAATTTAAACTTAAAAGGCTCAGAATTAATTTCAGTATTAGGTCTTGAGAAAGGGATTAATCCTGGTGATCATTTAGAAGTTGAAATCAAATATGTGACAGGTGACGTTAAAAAAATTAAATTGTTATGCAGAATAGACACTAAAAATGAATTAGAATACTATAAAAACGGTGGTATTCTTCAGTATGTTTTAAGGAATATGATAAATGGATGAAGAAATAGAAATTATTAATACAAACACAAGAGTTGAAAAATTAAAAAATTTTTTAATATCAAAAAGAAAACAACTAATAACTCTATTAATATTGATTATATTAATATTAATCAGTTTTTTTGGCTATCAAGAGTTTAATACTAGAAGTAAAGAAAAGTTAGCAAATAAATTTAATCAAATTGTTACAAATTTTGAAAATGAAAAAAAACAAAATATAAACAGCAATTTAATTGAAATTATTAAAACTAAGGATAAAACCTATTCTCCTTTGGCTTTCTTTTTCCTACTAGACAATGATTTAATATCATCTAATCAGGAGATTAACTCATACTTTGACTTGCTTATAAATGATGTATCTCTTGATAAAGAAATAAAAAATTTAACCATTTATAAAAAAGGTCTCTTTAATTCTAATTTTGTAGATGAAAATCAATTATTAGATATCCTAAATCCTGTAATTAAATCAGAAAGTATTTGGAAACCACAAGCTATGTATTTAATGGCTGAGTTTTACTTAGCAAAAAACCAAAAACAAAAGTCTAAAGATTTTTTTGAGCAAGTCACTAATATAGAAAATGTAAGTCCTAAAATTAAACTAGAAGTTCAAAGAAGATTACGTTCAGAATTCGGTGAGTAAAAGATTTCTATATATATTAATTTTTATATTTATTACTAGCTGTAGCCTTTCCAAAAAAGATAGAGAAATTAATGATGGATCAATTAGTATTTTTGAAAAAAAAGGGCCAATAAATGAAGAGCTAAATCCTGATTTAAAGATAAAATCTCTAATTACGTTCAAAAATAAGCCATTTCAGAACAACAAAACTAACAATAACGGTAATATTAACTTTGATACAAATTTTACAAAAATATCAAATTATAAATTTAGTAAAATTAAAAAATTTGAATTTTATCAACCTGAATTATTTTTTACTAATTCTGATGAAATAATATTTTTTAATGGAAAGGGTACGATATTTAAATTAGATCAAAATCTTAAAGAGATATGGAAGATAAATAATTATAATAAAAAAGAAAAAAAACTTAATCCAATTTTATATTTTGCTCAGATAGATAATAAATTAATAGTAAATGATAACTTGTCAAAAATATATTCTGTTGACCTAAATACAGGAAAAATTCTGTGGTCAAGATATAGCAACTCATCTTTTAATTCTGATATTAAAGTATTCAAAGATAATTTTTATACGATTGATTTTGATAATGTTATAAGAGCTGTTTCTTCAAAAAATGGAAATGAAGTATGGAATTTTCAAACCGAAAACTCGTTTATAAAATCAGAAAAAAAATTATCAATAGTTATAAAGGATGAAATTATTTTTTTCTCAAATAACTTAGGAGATGTTACTGCACTTGATGTATATAATGGTGCTCTTGTTTGGCAAACACCTACACAAACAAATACGATATACGAAAATGCGTTCAGCCTTGAGAATTCAGATCTTGTGTTTGAAAATAATACTATTTATTTTTCTAATAATAAGAATGAATTTTATTCCATAGATGCTAGAACAGGAGGTGTAAAATGGGCTCAGTCAATAAATTCAAGTTTAAGACCAACAATTATTGATAATTTAATTTTTACAGTATCAAATGAAGGGTATCTTTTTATTATAGATGATCCGACAGGTAATATTATAAGAATTACTGATGTGTTTAAAAATTTTAAAGACAAACATGAGATTAAGCCAATTGGATTTATTCACGCTAAAAATAAGGTTTATGTATCACTAAGCAATGGAAGGTTAGTAACTATTAATTCCTCAACAGGCATTCAAGAAAATGTATCAAAAATTAATAATTCAAAAATATCTAGACCATATATTCTTAATAATAGCATGTATTTAATAAAAAATAATGCATTAACCAAAATTGAATAATGTTTTTAAAAATTCTTGAAAAATTAGGAAGAAAAAAAGTAGTCTTAGATAGAGGTCCCTCACACCCAGAGTTTGATAAAGCAAAACCTTGGATGAATAGGTATTACATTCTATTCAGACATAGACCAAAGTGGTTTCCATTTAATATTCTTATACATGAAATGTTAGATGATGATCATGGTGATGGCGTTCATAATCATTTGTTTCCTTACATCACAATCATTTTAAGAGGGGGGTACTGGGAAACATTAAAAACCGGAAAAGTTTGGCGAGCACCAGGATATATTGGATTTAGATCAGCTAATAATTTCCACAGAGTTGACCTTGAGCCAGGAACTAAACCAATGACTATTTTTCTAGCAGGTCCATATGGATTGAGAAAAGGACCTAGATCTGAATATGGAATAGATTTTAAAACAAAAAAATGAGTCTGAAAAAATCTTATCTAAAACACTGCGAAGACAAAGACTTAGAAATTAACGAAAATCAAATAAAAATAGTTCAAAAATTAACCGAATATTATAATCGTAACTTCAATCAGTCATTTATTAAAAAAATATTCAAAGATAAAAAGAATAAATTAGGCTTTTACTTAGTTGGTGATGTGGGCGTAGGCAAAACTATGATTCTAAATTTTTTTTTTGAAAGATTAAAAGAAAAAAAATCAAGATTACACTTCAATGAGTTCATGATCAAGTTTCATGACTTTATATTTGAAAATAAAAAAATGGGAAATGATAATGGGTTAGAAAAATTTGTTAAAAATTTAAGTAATAAAACAAAAATATTATATTTTGATGAATTTCAAGTAACCAATATTGTTGATGCTATGATTTTAGGAAAATTATTTGAAAAAATATTTAATGAAAATATAAAAGTAATTTTTTCTTCAAATATAAATATTAATGATCTTTATAAAAATGGATTGCAAAGAGATCAATTTCTCCCTTTTTTAAAAATTCTAAAGAATAATTGCACTGAATTAGAACTTAAAATTAAAGAAGATTATAGAGCTACAAAAAATGAAAATTTGAGTCGTTTTTTATCACCTATAAATAACTCATCAAATTTTAAGTTTAATAAATATTTTAGAAAAGCCACTAAAAATAAAAAATTAGCCACCAAGTCCATAGAGGTTAAGGGTCGCAAATTAGTATTTGAAAATTTTCATGAAGGAGTTCTCAAGGTGTCTTTTGATGAAATTTGTAATAGAAATCTTGGATCAGAGGACTACATTGAAATTGCCAAAGAAAGTGAGTTTATTTTTATTGAAAATCTTCCTAAATTTAATGAAATTAATTCTAATCAGCAACAAAGGTTTATTACTTTTATCGATATTATTTATGAAAAAAAAATACCATTGATGATCAAATCAGAAGTAGAATTAAATTCACTTGAGTCCTCTAAAAGCATGAAAATCCCTTTCAAAAGAACAGTTAGTCGACTGCATGAACTAACATCACAAAGTTTTAATTAATCTATGAGGCAAAAATTTTATAATTTAAAAATAAATACAAATGGTCAAAAGCTTTATGAGTTTACAGATGAAACAGAAGAATGGATTAATAACAATAAATTTAAAAATGGAATTATTAATTTAAGTATTCAACACACTAGTGCATCACTGATAGTTCAAGAAAATGCTGATCCAGATGTGCAAAAAGATCTAATTAACTATTTTGATAAATTGGCGCCAATGGATAACAAATTGTATATTCATACTACAGAGGGAAAAGATGATATGCCAGCTCATATAAAATCTACTTTAACTAATAATCAAATTTCCCTTAGTATAAAAGATAGTGAATTACTTTTAGGAACCTGGCAAGGTATTTATTTATTTGAACATAGATTAGAGCCAACTACAAGAACTGTAGTTCATCATTTTATAGGAGACTAATTTTTTTTCTTAATTGATTGAAAAGCACTTAAAGCATCCGCCCTTGCTTTCTCATGAATAACAATTGGCATTGGATAGTTAACACCTATGATAGTGTTGATTGCTTCTTGATATTTTTTTTCCATTTCCCATGGTTTATGAATAAATTTTGATGGAACTTTTGATAATTCAGGAACCCATTTCTTTACATACTCTCCTTGTTTATCAAACTTTTCACCTTGTAGAATAGGGTTGAAAATTCTAAAATATGGTGCTGCATCAGCACCACAACCGGCTACCCATTGCCATTGAGCAACATTATTAGCTTCATTGAAATCTAGAAGGCAGTTTCTAAAATATTTTTCTCCTTCTTGCCAATTAATTCTTAAATGCTTCACTAAAAAAGATCCAACAACCATCCGGATTCTATTGTGCATCCAACCTGTTTCATATAATTCTCTCATTCCAGCATCTACAATTGGATAACCTGTCATCCCTTTTTTCCATGCATTTAAAAATTTAGAATTATTTACCCAAGGAAACTTGTCAAATTCTTTTCTTAAGTTTCCTTTTAGCATTTGTGGAAAGTAATTTATAAGACTATGTGAAAACTCTCTCCAACCGATTTCATTGGTAAATTTTTTTACACTTACATTTTTTGATTTGAGTTTTTTACACCTCTGCCAAATATCTCCAACATTAATTTGTCCATTTCTAATATATGGAGAAAGCAATGATGTTCCTTTAATTGATGGAAAGTCCCGATCTAGGCCATAATTAAGTATGTTTTTTTGAACAAAATTATCTAAATATTCATGGGCTTTTTGTTCTGAAGGCTCCCAATATTTTTCAAATTTTTTATACCAATTAGATTTAGGCAAAATATCCTCAGACTTAATTTGATTTTTAAATAATTTATCTATCTTTTTACACTTTTTAACTTTGTTTATTTTATCAGGCAGTCTTTCTAAATAAAATTGTTCTGCATTTCTCCAAAAAGGACTATAAACTTTAAAAGGCGTACCATCATTTTTTGTAATTTTGTCATATTCATTAAGCACATTTCCCTTAAAAAATTTAAAATCAATATTTTTTTTTGAAAAATCACCCACAATTTTTTTATCATTTTCTAATTCAGTAGGCTCATAAACTTTATTCCAATAAACAGATATTTTGCTACTAGATTTTATTTTAGAAAAAAAATTTATTGCATCGTCTTTAATTATTTCCAATCCAATATTTAGTTTTTTTAAATCTGATTTAAAGTTTTCTAGGGATTTACTTACCCACCATTTTTGAGCTTCTCTTTTATGATCGAAAATATTACTGTTAAAAATAAATACTGCTGTAACAATATCATGTTGATTGGTAGCATAAGTCAGCGCATCATTATTTTGTATTCGAAAATCATCTCTTATCCAAACCAGTGCTGTATTAACCATTTGACAACTGTTCTGATCCTTTAGATAGAAGTTCGTTATAAAGTCTTATGTCTGTATCACCTTCACATCCAATTAATAAAACATTCGAATTCATATCCAATTCAAGATCCTTTTTAATTTGTTCGTTATTACAACTAACATTTATACTTATTAGTGCAGGTGCTGAACATTCCCCTGCAACAATATAATCATCACCAAAGTATCCCTTAGCTAACATCGCAACTGATAATGGTATGTCATCATCTGGAATGCTTAGACAATTATTTACTGAATTTTTTAGAATTTGCCATGGGACTAATGATACATCTCCACATGACATTCCTCCCATAATGCTCTCTTTTTCTATTTTAACTCTAGTTAGTTTACCAACATCAATACTTTTTAAGACACAGTCTGCATTTTTTGGCTCAACTATAATAATTTTTGGAATTCTTTTAAAATACCTGGCAACTCCCGCTATTACACCAGACGCCATTCCTCCTACGCCTGCCTGTAAAAATATATGTGTAATATAATGATCAGTTTGTTTGGAGATTTCTTCTATCATGACTGAATATCCAGCCATGGTTAGTTTTGGCACTTTTTGATAATCTTCCCAAGCAACATCTTGTACAATTTCCCAACCATTTTCTTTAGATTGCTTTATGCACTCATCTAGAGAACTTTCGTAATTTCCTTTTACTCTTGTCACCTCTGCTCCAAGTTTTCGCATCTCGTCAGCTCTTGTTTCACTAACAAACTCACTTATGAAAATTTTACATGCAATTCCTAGTCTTTTTGCTCCCCAGGCAACTGATTTTCCATGATTTCCTGCAGTAGCTGTCGCAACAACAACATCCTTTCTTCCAGCTGAAACTTCCGCTACTGCATAAGCACCTCCAAGTGCTTTAAAAGATTTAAGTCCAAATCTTTTTGACTCGTCTTTGTAAAAGATATTTTTTAGATTAAGGTTATTTGAAAGTTTATTTAAATTAAGAAGGGGAGTGGGTTCATAATTTTCCCAACTAGAAATAGTATTAAATGCTTTATCAATAGTTTCTTTATTTAATACACTTAAAATTTCTTCTCTACTAAATGAATAATTTTTATTTTTAATAAATGATGAAAATTTATAAATATGACTATAATTAATAGACATATTTTAACAATCCAAAGTATTAGATCTTTCCCAATGTGTAATAGGTTTCAGTTTATCAAATTTTTCTTTTAACTTGAAACTTTGAATTTCAGACTTTTTTAATTTGATATAACTGTTTAAAACATCTTTTCCAAAAGCATTTTTCATTACTGTATTTAAATTTAACATTTCTAAGGAATCTTCTAATGTATTTGGTAATTTTGGTAGGTTGGGATATTTTTTGTGATCAGCGTACATATTACAGAATAATGGTTTTCCAGGATTAACTTTTTTTCTAATACCATTTAAACCTGCTGCTAAAACTCCTGCTTGTAGTAAATATGGATTTGCTGATCCATCCATTAATCTTAGTTCAAACCTTCCTGGATCTGGAACTCTAATCATATGTGTTCGATTATTTCCTGTGTAAGAAATACTACTTGGAGACCATGTTGCACCAGATTTTGTCGGTGGTGCATTTATTCTTCTATAACTATTTAAAGTTGGATTAAAGAATGCTGATAATGAACCTGCATTTTTAATTACACCACCTAAAAAATTATATGCTAATTTACTAAGCCCAAGTTTGTCGTTTTTATTTAAAAATTTATTCTTTTTCTTATCCCATAAAGAAATATGAGCATGACATCCGTTTCCCGTTAGTTGTTCAAATGGTTTTGGCATAAATGTTGCTCTTAAGCCATGCTTTTCTGCTATTGACTTAACCATAAATTTAAAAAAAGTATGTCTATCTGCTGTAGTTAGGCAGTCAGTGTAGTCCCAATTCATTTCAAACTGGCCATTAGCATCTTCATGATCATTTTGATATGGGTTCCATCCCATTGTAATCATACAATCACATATCTCTTTTATTAAATCATATTGCCTCATCAAAGCTGATTGGTCGTAACAAGGTTTAGATTGAGTATCCCTAGTGTCTGCAATAGAACTACCATCAGGTGATATAAGAAAATATTCACATTCAACACCTGATTTCATGGTGTAACCTTCATTTGATAGTAATTTTATTTGCTTTTTTAACATCACTCTTGGTGACGCCTCAACAGGTTTACCGTTCATCCACAGGTCTGAAGCAAGCCAACCTACTTCTTTATTCCAAGGTAATTGAATTAAACTATTTGGATCTGGCACAGCAAACATATCAGAGTCTGCTGGTGACATATCAAGCCAAGCTGCAAATCCAGCAAATCCTGCACCATTTTTTTGCATCTCTTTTATTGCTTGTGCAGGTACTAATTTAGATCTTAATACACCAAACAAATCAACGAAACTTATTAAAAAATATTTAATTTTTTTTGATTTAGCAATATTAGATAAATTTATGGGCATTAATAATTATTCTACGAATTATTTATTAACTATCAATAACTATTTCTTTTTTATACCTGGCACCCAGCTAGTTCCTGCTAAGGGAACTCTAGCCATTGCTGCGGCTTCAACAGTTAATGCACATAAATCCTCTGGTTCCAAGTTGTGAAGACTATTTTTTCCACATGCTCGTGCAATAGTTTGTGCTTCTAAAGACATGACCTTTAAATAATTTGATAATTTTCTACCTGCTTTTTTTGGATCTAATCTTTTCATTAGCTCTGGTTTCTGAGTTGATATTCCTGCAGGATCATTTCCTTCATGCCAGTCGTCGTACGCTCCAGCTTTACTTCCAAGTTTTCTATATTCTTTTTCCCATTTCGGATCATTATCACCAATTGCAATCATAGCCGCACTCCCAATTGATACTGCATCTGCTCCTAAAGCAAGAGCTTTAGCTACATCCGCACCATTTCTAATCCCACCTGAAATTATAAGCTGAACTTCTCTATGAGAATTTAAATCTTGCAAAGCATCAACAGCTGGTCTTATGCAAGCTAAAGTTGGTTGACCAACATTTTCAATAAATACTTCTTGTGTTGCTGCTGTACCACCTTGCATTCCATCCAAGACAACAACATCTGCTCCAGCTTTTACAGCTAATGCTGTATCATAATATGGTCTTGCTCCAGCAATTTTTATAAATATTGGAACTTTCCATTTAGTAATTTCTCTTAATTCTAAAATTTTTATTTTTAAATCATCTGGACCAGTCCAGTCAGGATGACGGCACGCAGATCTTTGATCAATACCCTTTGGTAGAGTTCTCATTTCTGCAACACGATCATCTATTTTTTGACCAAGCAACATTCCACCACCGCCTGGTTTTGCACCTTGTCCAATTACCACTTCAATTGCATCCGCTTTTCTTAAATCATTTGGGTTCATCCCATATCTTGAGGGCAAAAGTTGATAAACTAAATTTTTAGATTGACCTCTTTCCTCTGGTGTCATTCCTCCATCACCTGTTGTGGTAGATGTTCCAGCTGCACTTGCTCCTCTTCCTAATGCCTCTTTTGCTGGACCGGACAATGCTCCAAAACTCATACCCGCAATCGTAATTGGAATATCAAGCTTTAATGGTTTTTTTGCATATTTTGTGCCTAAAGTAACATTTGTAGTACATTTTTCTCTATATCCTTCCAAAGGATATCTAGACATTGAGGCACCTAAAAATAATAAATCATCAAAATGTGGAAGTTTTCTTTTTGAGCCTCCTCCTCTGATATCATAAATTCCTGTTTCAGCTGCTCTTCTAATTTCTGAATTAGTGTATTCATCAAAAGTCCAAGACTGACGTGGGTGAGTTTTATTTTTCATTATTAATAGTTAGATACATTATCAATGTTAAAATTATATAATTTTCTAGCTGATCCATATCTTTTAAATTGTTCAGGTTTAATATTTGATCCAGCTTTCTTTAAAAGTTCTTTCAATTTAGTTTTATGATGTTTATCCATTTTTTTTTCTTCACAATCTGCTCCTAAAGATTTTACTTTTCCTTTTACGTATATATTTGTTTCATATAAGCTATCACCTAATGCTTCACCTGCATCACCAAAAACAACGAGGTTACCTGACTGAGCCATAAATGCTGACATGTGACCTACAGATCCTTTAACTATTATATCTATACCTTTCATAGAAATTCCACACCTTGAACTAGTATCACCATCTATGATTAATATTCCACCATGTCCGGTTGCACCTGCTGATTGTGATGCATTTCCCTTTACATGAACTTTGCCTGACATCATATTTTCTGCTACTCCAGTTCCTACATTTCCTTCAACTGTTATATTTGCATTTTGATTCATGCCAGCACAATAATATCCAACGTGTCCTTTTATAATTACATCTATGTTATCTATTAAACCTGCGCAAACAGCATGATTGCCCTCTGGATTTGAAATAACAAAGTCTCTTTTATTTTTTTTTCTATCAATATTTTGTAATTTTTCATTAACAGATCTTAATCTTAATTTCTTTAAATCAAGTATCATTATTTCCCCCAAGAATAAACGATACCTGGATCAGGTTCAAAAATTTTTGCATTATTAACATTTGGCAAATGTGCCATTGCTTGAAATTCTGAAGAAATTGCTACATAGTCCTTAGTTTCAGCAATAACTGCAGGCTTACAAGCTATCTCATCTCTAAGAACAGCAAAACCGCTATGTGTTCCTGCAATAAAAGTATAAAACCCATCAAGGTCACTCAAACCTTTTTTTAAAGTTTGTTTTAAATTTCTATCTTTTAAACTATCTGAAATATAGCCAGCTGCAACTTCTGTATCATTGTCTGAATTAAATTTTGATCCATTCTTTTTTAATTTTCTTCTTAAATTATTATGATTTGATAGTGAGCCATTATGAACTAAACATTCATCTTCTCCTGTAGAGTAGGGGTGAGACCCATCTGTGGTAATTGCACTTTCAGTAGCCATTCTTGTATGTCCGATTGCGTGAGAGCCTGAAAATTTATTGAGATCAAACTTTTTCACAACATTACTTGGTTTGCCAACTTGTTTAAAAATTTCGATAGATTTACCGTAACCTACTAATGATATTTCAGTAATATCCTCTAAAATAGGTACGATTTTACTTGGTTTTTCAATTGATTTTAAAATTACGTGGTCGGAATTTTTTTCTAATTTGCTAAACTTTATTTTTTTTTTAATTTCTTTTTTAAATCTATCAAAATTCATTTCATTTAAACAAATCGAGTATTTGAAGAGTTTATTTTTATCTCTGTTATAAATAGCAAAACCAGCACTGTCTGGACCTCTAGACTCCATACTGACTAACATTTTAGAAAGCATTCCACCTAGTGATTTTTCAAATTTTTTTGATTTTAAATAAATTCCAACAATGCCACACATAAAAATATTTTAAAGTAGTGATAATAATTGGTCTTTATAGTAAAGCACATTGACTATAACAATGATAATGATTGCGGCATAGACTCCATATTTAGCTTTAGGCCAAGCTAATCTTGCCATTTTACTAGGTGTTTTATTTATTTGATTTTCTTTATCTTTTTCTTCCATGATTATTTAAGGGCGCATAATTATAATGCGCCCTTATAAAGATTTATTTAACCATCAGTTATATTGCTTTTCCAAGCATTTGAACTAGGTCTTCTTCTAGCAAGTTTTTCAAGTTTATCGCTTTCTTGTCTAGAACTGATAACTGTCCAACCTATCCAAATTATAACTAGTATTATAACCAAGATCCCTTCAGATCCTGCACCTGGATAAATTTTACCAGCCACTCCATCTGCTTTGCTTGCAGCAGTTAAATGATCTATCCAATTATTTACTGTAGCCATACTTTCCTCCTTTAACTACTTGAAGAAGCAACAGTTTTTTCATCTTCTTTTGCCTCCTCCATTATTTGATAGTCCAATCCTGCTAACTCAACTTCTCTAGGAATTCTAAGTTTACCCATTCCATTAAGAACTTTAGCAATAATCCAACCAGGAATCATTCCAAGAACAAAGAACATTACTATTGCTCCAACAAACATTCCTAATGGATTTATAGCAGCATAAGTAGATCCATCCCACATTTCACCAACGCCATAACCTGACGAAGGATATCCATTGAGTACAAATCCACATATTACAAGACCGGCGAACCCTGCATACCCATGTACTGCAACAGCTCCGACTGCATCATCGATTTTAAATTTACGCTCAACCCAATAATGCATTTTATAAGCTATAACCACACCAATCATTCCTATAATCAAAGATTGAATAGGGTGGTATAAGTCATTACCTGCTGATGCACATATTATACCAGCTAGTCCACTTGAATATGTCCAGAAAGGATCACCTTTTGATATTACATATCCAGCTAACAAACCTCCCGATAATGACATTAAAAAGTTCATGGTAATACCACTTAATGTCGTCGGAGTTAGATATATATTTGTGGCGGTAAAGAAGGTTACGCCCTCCATACCATACTCAGGTCCAAGGTCATAAATTGGAACATTACAAGCGGCATAAAAACCCCAAAAACCAGTATAAATTAAGAATAATCCTACTGTTACCAACCAAGGGTTTCTTGGTCCTATATTTCTAGGTTCCCCACTTGATGAAAATTTTCCAATTCTTGGTCCTAAGACAACGAGTACACCTAGAGCAAATCCACCTGCAACTGCGTGAATTACTCCTGAGGCATAAGCATCATGATAACCAAGTAGCTTCAACATCCATCCGTCGAAGTGCCATCCCCAAGATGCATCTATACTCCAGAAAACTGAACCAATAGCAATTGCCAAGATGCCGAATGCAAAAGTTGTAATTCTTTCTATTACCGCACCTGAAACAATTGAGGCTGCTGTCCATGAAAATAACAGGAAGGCTGCCCAGAATACTCCCATTATATGATCATTCAAAGTAACCGCCATTAATTCATTAGTTGGATTGGCTAAATCATTTCCACCAAAACCTCCACCTAGAACAAGTCCTGTACTTTCTGTCATTATGGAAGGAGCTAATCCAGGTCCAGTTGGAAAAGCCCAATAAATCCACCAACCAAATAAAAACCAAGTAACTGTTACCAGCGGTATCAGCATTGTATTTTTCATAAGTGTATGTTGGTGGTGTTTGTAACGTGAAGCGCCAACTTCATACATACAGAATCCTACGTGAATTAGAAACATTAGTACTACTGTTGTCCAATAGTAAAATTCTGTGAATATGGTTTGTAACGCATCTAATTGACTAGTCATTTCAAACCTCCAATAGTTTTACATTAGTGAAACTTTAATTTATGTAATGGTGACATCAATCAATAATTACTTAGGAATAGAGCCAAAAATTAAGCTCAAACAACTTGTAGTATATATAAATTTTTAGTGATTCTAAAATTTTCTATAAGCTTTTTTAAGATCTACTAATGGATGGTTTGGAGACATTTGAAATTTTACCAATAATTCTCTTGCAATCATGTCCCTATCTTGTTGGTTGTTTGGTAATTTAATTTTTTTAGGAATAGTTACCCAACCATTTGCGTTTCTATCAAATACTGCTGGTCTATCTTCTTCATATCCCATGTGAACATCTTCTAACCAATTTAAATCATCCCATCCCATTGCCTCAATATATTTTTTCAAGAATGGTGTAATTCTTGAGTAGTCTGGAAGTAAGTTTACATCATAACGATAGCCAATTGTTTGACCTATCATTTTTTCTCTAGCAGTCTCTTTTTTCTTACCTAATTGGCCTTTTATTTCTTTTTTTGCTTTTTTGTTTTTCTTTTTAGGCATAATTAAATTTTATGAAAATCATCAACTCCAACAGTATGATTTGTTCCAGAAAGTGGTACTTTTGCTAAAGCAGAAGCTTCCATTGTTAAAGCTGCCATATCCTCTGGCTCTAATGAATGGATATTAGTTTTACCACAAGCTCTAGCTAACAATTGAGCTTCTAGAGTCATAGTATGCAAGTAATTATAAACTCTAAGAGCTGCCTCATCTGGGTTTAGTCTTTTTCTTAATTTAGGATCTTGAGTAGCAACACCAACTGGGCAACGACCGGTATGACAGTGATAACAATGACCTGCTGGCACTCCCATTTCTTTTTCAAAATTAGACTCTGGAATTTCTTTATTACAATTTAGTGCAATCATAGCTCCAGTACCTATAGCAATCGCGTCTGCACCAAGAGCTAGTGCTTTTGCCATATCAGCTCCATCTCTAACACCACCTGCATAAATAAGAGTAACTTTTCCTGTTTTTCCAACATCATCTATTGCTCTTCTTGCTTCTCTAATTGCAGCTATTCCAGGTATACCTGTATTTGCTGCTGCGATGTGTGGACCAGCACCTGTTGAGCCTTCCATACCATCTAAATAAATAGAGTCTGGATCACATTTTGCTGCCATACGAACATCATCATAAACTTTTGCTGCTCCAAGTTTTAATTGTATTGGAACTTTATTTTTTGTTAATTCTCTAAGCTCTTGAACTTTTAAAGCCAAATCATCTGGTCCTAACCAATCAGGATGTCTTGCAGGAGATCTTTGATCAATACCTGCTGGTAATGATCTCATCTCTGCTACTTGGTCGGTAACTTTTTGACCCATTAAGTGACCACCCATTCCAACTTTTTGACCTTGACCAATAAACACTTCAATTCCATCTGCAAGTTGAGCATGATGAGGATTAAATCCATATCTTGATTGAATACATTGATAGTACCATTTTTCTGAATATCTTCTTTCATCAGGTATCATTCCACCTTCACCTGAACATGTAGCGCTACCTGCCATAGTTGCTCCTCTTGCAAGCGCTGTTTTAGCTTCATAAGATAAAGCTCCAAAACTCATTCCTGTAATATAAACTGGTATATCTAATTCTACTGGGTTTTCACATCTTGGACCAATGATAGTTTTTGTTTCACACTTTTCTCTGTAACCTTCAATTACAAATCTTGTAAGAGTGCCAGGTAAAAAAACTAAATCATCAAATGTAGGAATTTTTTTCATAAGAGCCATACCTCTCATTCGGTATCTTCCTAACTGAGCTTTAATATGAATATCGTCGATTACCTCAGGTGTAAATATAGAGTTATAACCTAATAAACTTTTATTTCTCTTTGAAAATTCACTTCCTCCATTCCCATTGGAATGACCATTTGATTTTCCGTTTTTTTTCTTTGCCATTAAATTGCTCCTTTTTTCTCAGTTGGTTCTAAAGCGTCATAGTTCCAAAGTTTTTTACCTGCAACTACTTTTGTCATCTTTGAAACATCAAAATTTTCTCCAATTTCAGCGACTTTAAGTTTTCTTTTGATCCAATCTATATCACTTTTTGTCATAGGTGACTCAATCGCATCACTCCCAAATGATCCAATTTTTCCACCCACATAAATAGTTCCGTCATACATAGAGTCTCCAAGGTTTATACCGACGTTACCTAAAATTATTATTCTACCTCTTTGCATCATAAAGCCAGTGAATGCTCCAGCGTCACCACCAACAATAATTGTTCCACCTTTTTGATCAATTCCTGTTCTAGCACCAACACTACCTTTGCATATTAAATCTCCACCTCTAACTGCTGCACCAAAACATGATCCTGCATTTTTTTCTATTACTACTTTTCCTGCCATCATATTTTCTGCACATGACCATCCAACCCTGCCATTAATTCTAACCGTTGGACCATCAATAGAACCAACACCAAAATATCCCAAACTTCCCTCAAATATTAAATTTAATTTATTTAATATTCCAACACCTAAGCTGTGTTTTCCTTGAGGGTTCTTTATAACTATTGTTCCATAACCTTGACTCATAAGTTCATCAATTTTTTTGTTCGCCTCTTTGCAGTCTAAATCATTTACATCAAGATCAATTCTTTTATTAAAATCAACATCATAAGTTCCCCAGTAATAAAAGTTCTCTGCTTCATCTGGATTGAAAAATTTTTGTTGTGTTTTTCCTGTTAAGACCTCAGTATGAAGCCCCATAGATTGAGCTTTTGTTTTTTTCTCAGTTGTTTTTAAATTTGCCATACTTTTACCTCTCCATCAAAAGGATCATAAGTGTCAATTTCGTGGGGCAGTATAGATCTTATGGCTATCTCTTCAGATCCCATAGCTACTAAATCATCTGACTCGTACAGAACTAATGGTTTAGCTGCCATTGTATCTTTTGCCATTCCTAAAGAGTCTTTTGTTGCAACAAAATAAGTAAACACTCCATCTAATCCTGATAAACTATCTTTCATACCTTCTTCTAGAGTTGCTCCATTTCTCATTTTTTCAGCTAAATAAACTGCAATTAACTCAGAGTCACATTCGGACATAAATCTCATACCTTTATTCTCTAATACTCTTCTATTATTCCAATAATTAGTTAATTGACCATTGTGAACAACTGATACATCGCTAAAAGGATAACCCCAAAAAGGGTGAGCAGATTTAATATCTACACCAGACTCTGTTGCCATTCTAGCATGACCAATAGCATGAGTTCCTGTCACTTTTCCTAAATCATATCTATCTAAAACTGCCTGTGCATCACCTAAATCTTTAATTAATTCAAGTGATTTTCCAATTGATAAAATTTCAACACTTTCGATACTTTCAATTTTTTTAGAAAAATCCATCAAATCATCATCATATTTCATTTCATATCTGTAGGAATACGGAGTTAGTTTTTCTTCCTTTAATACTTTAGCACCAAGATTTTTTAACATATCGTCAACGAGTTCTTTTCTCTTATCATAAACACTTTCATCCTCATTTATTGAAGAGCTACCCTCACCAACGTTTTCTCCAACCTTAAATCTCATTATAAAGTTTTGACCATCATTATCTGCATATAGAGCATAGCCTGTTGAGTCAGGACCTCTATGTTTTAGAGCCTGAAGCATTGCTTGTAATTCATTTCCCACATCTGAGGATTTTCCTCTATGGATAAGACCAGCTATTCCGCACATTATTTTTTCTCTCCTATAATTTTTCCTTATGGTAAACAATCCAGATAAGTATCAATATCCCATTGAGTTGTTGCACCAAGAAATCTTTCCCACTCATCATTTTTGTACCAGTGAAAGACTTTATACATTTCATCTGGCATTGCAGATTTGATCACTTCATCCTCAGCAAGTCTAGCAAGAGCTTCTCCTAGACTTAAAGGTAATTTTTTTACATCCTTACCAGCTTTTTGAGCTTCATAGATGTTTCTAGACTCCGGTTTTGCTGGCTTCATTTTTTTTGTAATACCCTCATCGCATGCTTTGAGTAAAGCCGCACCAAGCAAATAAGGATTATGCATTGAGTCAACTGATCTATATTCAAATCTTCCTGGAGCAGAAACTCTTAAACCACATGTTCTATTTTGATATCCCCAGTCTGCATAAACTGGAGCCCAAAATCCTTGATCCCATAATCTTCTGTAAGAATTTACAGTTGATGATCCAAGAGCTGTTAAAGCAGGCAAGTGTTTCATAATACCAGCAATTGATTGTAGACCAATTTTTCCTGGCAACTGCATATCTTTTGTATCAGGCATAAATGTATTAGTTCCACCTGAAACATAACTGAAGACTTCCTCAACACCTGGAAGCTTTTTGTTTCCTAACTTGTTAACTGAAACTTTTCCACCTTTCCATAAAGACATGTTTGTATGGCAACCGCTAGCAGATACACCCATAAATGGTTTTGTCATAAAACAAGCTATTAGATTGTGCTCTCTAGCAACTTGAGCACATATTTGTCTATATGTTGATAATCTATCAGCGTTTCTCAAGACATTATCGTATGTCCAATTAAGCTCTAATTGTCCTGGAGCATCCTCATGATCTCCTTGTATCATGTCTAGACCCATTGCCTTTGAATATTCAATTACTTTCATAAATACAGGTCTTAATGATTCAAATTGATCTATATGATAACAAAATGGTTTTGAAAAACCTTTTCCCGTTGGTGTACCATCTTCATTTTTGGTTAACCACATCATTTCAGGCTCTGTTCCAACTCTTAATTCTAAACCATGCTTCTTTTTAAATTCGTCCATGAAAATTCTTAAATTTCCTCTGCAATCAGAAGTTAAATGACCTCCTGGATTTTTTCTCTCTTCTCTATTTCTAAAACATGTAACAAATACTCTTCCAACTCTTTTATCCCAAGGTAATTGAACAAATGTTTCTGGATCTGGAATTCCAACTAGTTCCATTGCTTCAGGTCCATAACCAATGTAATTGTTGTGCCTGTCTAAAAATAAATTTGCTGTTGCTCCATAAACTAATTGAAAGCCTTTTTCTGCGGTTCTTTCCCAGTGATCAGCGGGTATCCCTTTTCCTACAACTCTACCTGTTACTGAAATAAATTGATAATAAATATAAGTTATTCCTAATTCATTAATTTTTTCTCTAACTTTTTTTACTAACTTTGCTCTGCCTGGTTGATTTACATGTTTTTCTAGATCAGTCATATTCCCCCTAAGAATTTTTAGTCCAAAAAGTTAACTGAAAATAAAACATCTGTCTACTCAGATAAATTAACTCCATGGAAACGGACTATTAGACGTTGGATGAAGTTCTCCTTTCGCGTATCGATTGAATCTAAAAGGTTTCAATAATTCGCTCTCTTTCCCTAAAACTTCCTGCGCAACTAAATGACCAACACCTAACATTTTATATCCATGATTGGCATCAGCAATCATGTAAACATTTTCAAAAAATCTGTCAAAAATTGGAAATGAGTCAGGAGTTAAACATCCAAGGCCACCAGATGGTCCTTTTCTATACAGGTTTGATTTTCCAACAAATCTTTTTTGAATATGTGCTAATGCTGCTGTCCACATATCTGAAAACTTATCTGTTGTTTGAAATTCAGGTGACTCAATTCCATAAGGATCAACATTAACTTGATCAAAATGTTTTTGTACTACATAAGGTGACGTACCTCCTTGCACACCCAATCCCTCTATATCAGGTTTGTAGTATATTCCCCAAAGTTCATCAGTTATTAATTTTCCATTCATATCTGAATAAAGAGGTGCATCTGTATCCACATGAATTACTGGAGGAGGTTTACCATCGTTTGTTTTTAAATAATCGGCATCAACACCTAAAACTCCTTCTTGTAAAAACCAGTACTTCCACATATCCACTTCATGCATCTTTCCATCTTTACCTTTTATTTCGGTAGTCTTTGGTAGTTCTAACATATTCCAAAAGTCTCTTACCCAGGGACCCGCACCTATTACTACTTGATCGCAATCTATTGTACCTTGGTCTGTTACAACACCCGTAATTGCATTACTGTTACTACCTCTTTTAAAACCAGTAACTTTTACACCTTTATGTACATTGACACCGTTTGAATTTGCTTTTTTCTCAAGAGCTTTAATTGAGTCTTTATTGAAAGCATAACCACCTTTTTTTTCATGCAATACAGAGGTAATACCTTTTGCTTGCCAATCATCAAAAATACCTTTCATGTATTTCATGCAATCTTTTTCACCTTCAACGAATACAGATTCATAACCTATTGCTTTTTGTTGTTCATAAATACTAGCTACATCTTTATGCATAACTTCTGGTGAAATCTGCATGTAACCAACTGGATTATATTTAAAAGCTTTCGCATCACTTTCCCATATACTCACAGAATGGGCCATCAATTCTCTCATTGCAGGTTGGAAGTAATTATTTCTCACAACACCACAAGCAATTCCACTTGCTCCAGAAGCAGTATCTTTTTTCTCGAGCACAACAACGTCGTTAGGATTTTTATATGTTTCAGATAATTTCCAAGCAGTACTTAGTCCGTGAATTCCTCCACCAACTATTACTACTTTAGCTTTTGTCGGTAATGACATGATTAAACATTATTTTTTGGAAAAGGTTAAATATATAATTTTTTTTATATATAAAATTTAGAAATAAAAAATTATACAACCTTAAAGTTATAAACCATTAAAAACTTAAATTCTTAAGAGTTGACAAATAATCGTTAAATTCCTCAATAAATGAAGCACTTGGTTTAATATATTTTTTTCTTTGATCTTCTGAGGTTTTCTCTAAATAAAAAAACCCTTTTTCACATGCCTCATTAATAATTAAAGCAGATTTTGGTCGTGAAGTTTTAAATAATTTTGTTTTTAATTCTTCTACAGATAAATTTTGTTTTAATTTAAATGCAGACATTACAAGCAGCATCATATGATAGTGTGAAGGTGATTTTCTAAAAAAGTAGTTACTAGAAGTATGAGAAAGCTTCATTTGATCTTCCCAAAATTCTAATAGATCTTTTGTTGATTTAGGCATTATGATCTAACTTTAGTTTTCTTAGGATCGTAATGAGGAAATCCTACAATTTTAGCTGGAATTCTTTTTTGATGACCATCTATTTTTCCAATTTCAACTTCATTTCCTATTTCTGAATGACTTACATCTATTCTGCATAAGGCAATATTTTTATTTAGTGTTGGTGAAATGCACCCGCTTGTAATCACTCCAACTTGAGATCTTCCAATGTGTACACAGTCTCCATGGTTTGCTTGTTCTTTACCAATCAATTCTAACCCAACTAATTTTTTTTGAGGGTTTTCTTTTCTTTTAATTAGGTTTTCTCTTCCTATAAAATCTTCAGTTTTAGATTTTAATGGCACAGAAAAACCGATACCTGCTTCAAAGGGATCTTGTTGTCCATCAAATTCATTACCAAATAATATTAAACCAGCTTCAATTCTTAAAAGGTCTAAAGCAGCAAAACCAGCAGGTATCAAACCTTCGTCTTTACCTGCTTCCATTACTTTATCCCAAACAGTTGGTGCATCGCTTGGGTGACACCAAATTTCAAAACCAAGTTCACCTGTATAACCCGTTCGTGAAACAATTAATGGTATTCCATTTAATTCTTCTAATCTGCAAATACTAAATCTAAACCATTCCAATTCAGATATAGAGGGCTGTGTAGGAGGTGTAAAAATTATTTTTTCTAAAATTTTTCTACTTTTTGGTCCTTGTAAAGATAGGTTATTTATTTGGTCTGTAGAATTTTTTATATGAACTTTATAATTTTTCTTTTTTGCTTGTTCTTTAAGCCATTCCCCACCATACTCATCTCCACAAACCCATCTAAAACCATGATCGCTAAGTTTTAATAAAGTGCCATCATCAAACATGGTTCCATTTTCATAGCACATTGCTGAATAAACAATTTGGCCTACTGAAAGTTTTTTAACATTTCGAGTTAAAGTGTAATTCATTAATTCTTCAGCATCAGGACCAAGAATTTCAAACTTTCTTAAAGAAGATAAATCAATTAAAACAGCTTTCTCTCTACAAGCATTATATTCGTTAATTACACCATGTTTTGTATAATCATTTGGTAACCAAAAACCTCTAGCATCAACAAAGTTTCTAGTTAGTTTAGAAGTTCTTTCGTAAAACCCTGTGTTCCTTGTAAGTTTATTTTCTGAGTCTGTTTTCATTCTAAATCCATAAGATTTTGTAAATTCTTTACTTTTTTCATAAGTTCTAACAAAAATATCAGTAGGGTTCCATCCATTACAGCTATCAATATCACTAGGACAAGCTGTTGTACCACAGGTTAAATCTTTAAGTGCTTTAAAAATTACATAATCACCTGGTCTTGCATATGACTCGTCAGAGGTTACAGAATTTAGACCTCCAGCAGATGTATTAAAAAAAAGATTTATTGCCTGCCAACCTTTTTTTTTCTCTATTCCATATTTTTCCATAGAGTCATTTAAATTATCAGAACAATTTGCATGCCCAAAATATCCTGAGTCCTCATAGTATTTTGAAGTACAAGCTAAGTTGAATGTATCATGTATACCAACAGTATCTCTTATCACTTCTATTAAAGGTTCATGATCAGTGTCATAAAATTTTGAATATAGGCCTGGACCAGGAAAAGTATGACCCATAAAAGTTCTAGTTGTTTGCCAATCAAGACCTCTCTCCAAACCTTTTTCTAATTTAGCTGTATCATAAGCAACAAAGTCCGAACACTGTCTTCCTGTTGGTGTTATAATTTGAATGTAATCACCAGCTTTGACTTGATAGCCAGTTGCAGTTTTTCTATCAATATTTACTTCATGATCTGGATCATAAATTGGATCTGGTATTAATGAAAATTCTTTATCATTATTTTTAATTTTAGCTCTTTTTATTATTATTGTTAAATCTGATGGTGGATTTTGATCATGAACAAGCATGTCATCTGCAGGCGCTGCAAATATGCAATAACATTTATCTTTAGATTTTACATTTATTTTTTCACCAGCTTTAGTATTTTTATCAAATAATATTGCTGACTTAGCTTTTTCAATTTTTAAATTTCTTTTGTTTAGTTGAAGCAAAGCCTGCATAGAACTTTCTTCTTTTTTAAAAAGTATTTTTTTAATTTCAGAAGAATTTTTATTTTCTTTTAAATTTAAAAGACCTAATTCTGAGTTTCCGTTTTTATCGAAAGAATTGATTTCGCAAATTTGATTTCCTTCATTATTAACTATTTGAATTTCGTCATCAGGAAAAATTTGAATTCCAGTAATTCCACCAGCATTGACTATATATCTTTCAACTCCAGGTGGTAGTACATTTAACCCAGGTTCTTTTATTGCTAAACTAGTTTGCATATATAATTTAAATATGCCCAAACTATATTAAAGTATCAACAAATTTATATATAAATTTTATATATACATTTGTATCTATTTTGCTTGTTGACTGTCTCTTTAATAGAGAAGATAATTTACTTCTTAATATTAAGGAAAGGGGAAATAATGAGAAAAATAATATCTCTACTATCAGCTTTAGTGATTTCTCTTGTAAGTTTTGCAGGAATTTCTAACGCAGCGGATAGTAAAAAACCGATTGTTATCCCAACTCATAACTGGTCAAGCCAAATTGTAATGGCATATGTTATTGGTGGAATTTTTGAAAGCATGGGTAACAATGTAAAATATGTAAATGCTGACTCACAGGCAGTATACGAGTCAATTAGAATTGGAGACGTAACTATATCTCACGAAGTGTGGGAATCTGCTTTTGGTAAATCATTCACAACTGCTTTGGATAAAGGTGGTTTATTAGATATGGGTGATCACGAAGCAAGAACTCTTGAGGATATGGGTTATCCAAACTGGGTTGTAGAAAAAGGCTTATGCCCAGGTCTACCTGATTGGACTGCATTAAAAAATCCAGATTGTGCAAAAAACTTTACAACACCTGACTCTCCAGATGGAAAAGGAAGAATGTTGGAAGGACCACAAACTTGGCATGGAGATTTAATACCTCAAAGAGTTGATGCTCTTGGTTTAGGAGATCTATGGTGGGTTAAATTTGCTGGTAGTGCAGATGCATTATGGGCAGAATTAGCAGCAGCTAAAAAAGAAGGAAGAGGAACTATCATATTTAACTGGACACCAAACTTTACTGATGGTGCTGGTTTTACTTTCATCGACTTTCCTCCATACACAGCTGGTTGTAGACCAGAAGATGGTGGAGATGGAAAATGTGGTTCTCCAGATGGATATTTGAAAAAAGCAGCGCATGAAGATTTTCCAAAAACTCATCCTGCAGCAGCTAAGGCGTTTCAAAAACTTTCTTTCTCTACAAGTCAAATTGGTGCAATGGCAGCTTTAGTTGACGTTGACAAGATGACTCATGAAGATGCAGCTAAAAAATGGTTAGCTGATAACAAGAGTGTTTGGCAAGCTTTTACAAAATAAGCTTTAAAAACTAAAAAATTAAATCTCTCCCAACTATGTTGGGGGAGATTTTTTTTAATAAAAATTAATATGTGATGATCAAATTATTTTATTTAATATTTTTTAGCCTTATTTCTCTCAGTAATGTTTTTGCAAAAAATATTAATATAAATGAAGATCTTAATTTGGAATTTCATTGTAAATTAGAAAAAAAAATAGTCAAAAACTCTGAATATAATTACAAAACGTTTTTAGCGGAAGAAGTTGATGAACAGAACCTAAATTCTTTAAAATTATATACAAATCAACCAAGTACTTTGATGGTAAATGGATTGTCAGATTTTTTTTCACAAAACTCAAATTATGATGTGAAAATAGTAAATAAAGATGTGGTTTTATTTAAAGCTTTCAATAAAGAAAAAAGTTATTCAGAATCTGCAATAATTACTAGAAAAACTGGAGAATTAATTCATGAAATAACTAAAAACATTAACAGCGAAAATTCAGAAAAATATATAACTATTTATTATTGTAAAAATAAAACAAAAAATGCCTAATTTTTTTTTGATAAATAATGTGTAAAATGAAAGCATGAAAAGACTAATATTTTGCATCCTTTTTTACCTTTTAGTAACGTCAATTGCCCAAGCAAGAAGTACGGGTTGCAAAGAAGGAAACTGTGAAAACGGGTATGGTAAATGGATTTACACAGACAAAACAACCTATGAAGGTGAGTGGGTTGCAACCAAAAAACATGGTCAAGGAGTAGAAACCTGGCCTAACGGATATATTTACAAAGGCGAATTTAAAAATAGCGAATGGAGCGGTGTTGGAACTTTATTTTTTCCTGATGGCTCAACTTACGAAGGTGAATGGGCCAAAGGATTTATGAATGGTAAAGGAACTTTTACTTGGTCTGATGGAAAACAAAAAACTGGTATTTGGAAAAATGGAAAACTACAAGAGTAATTTTAAGGAATTACCAGAACCAATCAAACAGTTTGGTGGACTAATAGGAATTATGATTATTATATTTATAACTTTTTTTATCCTAAATAAAATGTTTGGTGAAGGTGATGAGTTGGTTGCTAAAATGAAAATAGAAGAAGAAAGAATTGCTCAAGAGAGAAAACTTAATAAATTAATCTCAAGTCTTCCATCAGGAATTTTAGTTTCTTTTGATGGAACTGATCATTTTAAATTATCAGATGAATTATATGAGGCAGTTTGTAAAGCAACAAAACTTATTCCTCAACGTGCAATTATGGGAGCAAATTTTTTAAATTTCAGGGCGCACGAAATTTATACTATTAATGGTAACAAGATTGATGAAACGTTTGTTAAATGGGATAAAGAAAAAAAAAAGTGCTTTGCTGGTTTTGTAGTTAGTGGAAATAATGTTGGTGTAGATGAAACTATTTCTGTAAGTGGTGAAGCATTAAGTTTTCTAAGTACAGGAATTGATACAAGAGTTTATTTTATTAAAAATTTTTAGGAGGAAATTTAACAAATTAAAGAGATTTTAATTTATCTTAATTTCGTATAACTTTATTATATTTTATGTCTGAACCAGTAATTAAATGTGAGTCTGTTTATAAGATATTTGGCGAAAATGCTGAAACTATGCTTAAGGAAGCGAATGGCAATGTAGATGCAAAAACTTTTCAAGAAAATGGATGTATAGTTGGTGTAAATAATGCTTCCTTTGAGGTATCAAAAGGAGAAATGTTGGTCGTAATGGGACTTTCAGGATCAGGTAAGTCTACATTGCTAAGATGTATCTCAAGATTAACAGATGCAACTGGTGGAAAGATATTTATTGAAGGTCAAGATCTACTAAATTTAAATAATAAAGAATTGATCGATCTTAGAAGAAATAAAATGGGAATGGTTTTTCAAAGCTTTGCGCTTCTTCCCCATAAAACAGTAGTTGAAAACATAGCTTTTCCTTTACAAATTAAAGGGATTAATACAGAGGATAGCATCAATAAAGCAATGGATATGGTCAAATTAGTTGGCTTGGATGGAAGAGAAAACTATTTCCCTCGAGAATTATCTGGAGGACAACAACAAAGAGTAGGTATTGCAAGATCATTAGCAGTTGAGCCAGATATTTGGTTTTTAGATGAACCTTTTTCAGCGCTAGACCCCTTGATCCGAAAAGAGATGCAAGATGAATTTTTAAGACTCCAAGAAAAGTTACAAAAAACAATTATGTTCATTACTCATGATTTTGATGAAGCTCTAAAACTTGCTGATCGTATTGCAATTATGAAAGATGGTATTATTGAACAATTAGATACTCCTGCAAATATTGTCTTAAATCCAGCAACTGAATATGTAAGAAAATTTACTGAGGAAGTGCCAAGAGAAAAAGTTTTATTAATTGAAGATGTTATGGATTCTACAACCACAGAAGATATAGGGGATTTAAAAGTTTCAAAAGACGAGATAATTGAAAATGTGGCAGAAAAAATATTAACACAAGAAAAGACTGTAGCTGTTATAGACAACAGTAATAATATTGTAGGGTCTATTAATCCTACGAAAATAATTAATACAGTTTTTGGAGGAAGAAAAAATAATAATTAATTTATGGAATTATTTAAAAAATACCCAAAATTATTTCAGTGGATATTTTTATTAATAGTATTTTTTGCTTTATGTTTTGCAATTGATGTACCTGAAACTTATAAATTTATTAGAGGGCAAGCTGAATTTGTAAAAGACCCCAATCAAAGCACCTTTGTTTTTTTAGGAAAAGAGGTGAGGTACTACGCTTTTGATGTTTTTTGGAGACTGCCTCCTTTACTTGGTTGGTTACCAATTTGGATAAATGATTCATTATTCTTCTTAATGAATGATTGGATGCCAATGGAGTTTTGGAATGAAGATACTCAAGAATATAAAACTAGACCTTTAGTTTTACAAATTACTAGAAATTTAACTGCCTTTATGACTTTTTTAATAGAATTAATTAGAGAGATTTTACTTGGTGGGCTTGAAACTATTGTAGCATTTACAAGTTGGGATTGGATTGATGCTAATCCTTGGGCAGAATTACCTGGCTTACCATGGACTATAGTTGCTGCAGGTTCTGCAATACTTGCTTATAAGTTAGGTGGTAGAGGGTTGGCCATTTTTGCAGGTTTAGCAATGACTTATATTTCTATTTTTGGTCAGTGGAAACCATCAATGCAGACATTATCTTTTATTTTAGTTGCAGCACCACTATCATTTATATTTGGATTAAGTCTTGGTATTGCTGCCTTTAAGAGTAAAAGAGTTGAAAAAGCGTTATATCCAATACTTTTAGTCATGCAGACAATGCCTCAGTACGCTGTGTTAGTTCCTGCTCTTGTACTTTTTGGAGTTGGGGATCATGCAGCAGTAATTATAACAATGATTGTAGCTGTGCCTCCTATGATATTATTGACCTTATTAGGATTAAGAGCTGTACCACCGGAAGTTATTGAAGCTGGTAGAATGAGTGGATGTAATAATTGGCAACTAATGTTCAAAGTTTTAATTCCAACAGCAAGAAGAGATATTTTGATCGGAGTTAATCAAGTTATAATGGTTTGTTTTTCTATGGCTGTTATCTCCGCTTTTATTGGAGCAAAAGGTCTAGGGTTTAATTTATTGTTAGCATTAAATCAGTTAAACATTGGATTAGCTTTAGAAGCAGGACTTTGTATTAGTTTGATTGCAATTCTATTGGATAAAATGTCCTTAGCCTGGGCAAATAAACAAGTTGATTATTTTGGGAATCTAAATTTTTTCCAAAGGAATAAAAACTCATTATTTTTTGGGCTAATAATGATTGTAGGAATTGTGTTAGCGTATTTTGGATCTATTTATTTTAAAGATGGATATAATTATTTATTTGAAGTTCCACATAATAAGGGGATATCAACTGCTGATTTTTGGAATAAAGGAGTTGACTGGATATTTGATACATTTTTTGTTTACATAAAAGCATTTAATACGTGGTTGATTGTTGAAGTACTTCAGCCAATGAGAGCTTTATATTTAAGAATGCCAGCGATAGCTACAATATTGTTGATAGTTGGAGCGGGATATTTGATTGGTGGCACAAGATCAGCTTTAGTAGTTTGTGGTTTGACTTTATTTATAGCATTAAGTCCTTGGTGGGATAGAGCTTTAGTCACAACTTATATGGCAACATTTGGTGTGATTGTGTCTTGTATTATTGGATTTACAGTTGGAACTTTATGTTTTCAAAATAAATACTCTACAAAATTTATGTTAAACGTATGCGATATTTTCCAAACCTTTCCGTCATTTGTATATTTAATTCCTGTAATGATGCTGTTCGGTATAACTGATACTTCTGTTCTTATAGCAGTAATAGTTTATGCAACTATACCTGCAACGAGATATACAATAGAAGGACTTAGAAGTGTCCCGTCCGGTTTACATGATGCTGCAACAATGTCAGGGGTAACAAAATTTCAAAGATTATTTAAGATAGAGTTCCCTTTAGCATTCCCACATATGATGTTGGGACTTAATCAAACTATAGTTTTTGCTCTATTTATGGTGATTATAGGGGCATTTATTGGCACAGAAGATTTAGGACAATATATTTTAAAAGCTTTGTCAGACAAAAAAGGTGCAGGAATTGGATTAACATTAGGAATATGTGTTGCTTTCATAGGTTTAATTTTTGACAATTTAATAAGAACTTGGGTTGATAAAAGAAAAAAACACTTGGGTATAGATTAAACTTGTGAAAAAGTTTCTTGTCGCTATTGATCAAGGCACAACATCTTCAAGAGCAATTTTATTTGATTTACAAGGTAATATTATATTCACATCTCAATTCGAGTTTACTCAATATTTTCCAAAAAATGGATGGGTAGAGCATAATCCAAATGAAATTTGGTCTTCATCTATTAAAGCTTTAAAGGGAGTAATTAAAAAAGCTTCAACTTTAAAAGGTAAAATATTAAGTATTGGAATTACAAATCAAAGAGAAACTACTATCCTTTGGAATAAAAAAACTGGCAAAGCAATTTATAATGCAATTGTTTGGCAAGATAGAAGGACAGAAAAATATTGTGAAAAACTAAAGAAAAAAAAATATGAAACTACTTTTAGAAAAAAAACTGGATTATTTATTGATCCATATTTTTCAGCTACAAAAATTAAATGGATCTTAAAAAATGTTAAAATTTCAAAAAAACTTTTAAAATCTAACAATTTATTGTTTGGAACAGTAGATACATATTTAATTTGGAAACTAACTAACGGAAAACATCATTTAACAGATGCAACAAACGCAAGTAGGACAATGTTATTTAATATTAATAACAATACTTGGGACAAAGAAATTTTAAAAAAATTGAATGTCCCAAAAAGAATTCTACCAGAGGTAAAAAATTCAGCAGATAATTTTGGAGTAACAAATAAAAAAATAGTTGGATATGAAATTCCTATATCTGCAGTTTTGGGTGATCAACAAGCTGCAGCTGTTGGTCAATCTTGTTTTGAAAAAGGCTCAATAAAAAGTACTTATGGAACTGGAGCTTTTGCAATAATGAATACAGGATCAAAAAAGATTTTTTCAAAAAATAAATTATTAACTACAATTTGTTACAGGTTAAATGGAAAAAACACCTTTGCTCTAGAAGGCTCTATTTTTATTGCTGGGGCAGGTGTTCAATGGTTAAGAGATAAGTTAAAGCTAATAAACAATGCTTATGATACCGAACAAATTGCTAAATCAAAAAAAAATAATGAAGGCGTTTATGTTGTGCCAGCTTTTAGTGGAATGGGAGCCCCATATTGGAGACCTGATACAAGAGGAGTTATAACAGGATTAACTAGAGACAGTGATTGGAAAACTTTGGTAAGGGCAGTGATAGAGTCTGTGGCATATCAAAGCTATGATCTTTTTAATGCAATGAGGAAGGATGGCTTGAAGCCTAATAAAATTAAAATTGATGGCGGAATGGTTAAAAATAATTGGTTTTCGCAATTTTTAGCAAATATTATCAATGTTAAAACAGAAAGACCCAAAGTTTTGGAAACTACAGCTCTGGGGGTTGCATTATTTGCTGGATACCAAATTGGTGTATTTAAATCATTAGATCAAATAAAGAGAACATGGAAAAAAGATAAAATTTTTAAACCTAAATTAAGCAATATTCTTAGAAACAAATTGTTGAATGGGTGGAAGTTATCCGTCAAAAAAACATTATTATAGAAAATTTATTATTTTAAAAATGTATCCATGGAATCATCCATCGCAGATGCCCAAGGGGTATGGTGAATTGGGGCAATGGATCCAGTTACAGGTGATGAAAAAGATTTATTTCTGTAAGTAGAAATATCATCCATTTTATGATGTTCCCAATCCTTGAAATGTTTTCTTATTAATTCAAAATCAATTTTTGGATAATCTGACATTTCATGAAGTTCTTTAGTATATTCAGTTTGAAAATCTATCATTTGATCTGGGTTTTCTAATTTTTCTTCCATGGAAACCCATTTAGAAATATCTTTTTCTATTTCACTATCATTTGGAATTTTAATTTTATTCATTATCACATCTCTCGCAAACCATGCCTGGCAATCAAACATATTAAATGTATGAAATTGATCCTGCATACCTAGGTACATCAGCTTATGATTATCTTGCCACACAACTCCTTTGTATAATTTTGGTGGATATAATCTATTATGAGTTTTTAAACTCAGTTTTTCATTTAAAAAAGGAAAATGATGCAGGTATCCTGTGCATAATATAATTACGTCCGCTTCTTGTTCTGTACCATCTTTGAAAATTGCTTTGCTACCCTCTAATCTGTCTAAATAGTAAACTTCTTTCATACCCGAAGGCCATTTAAAACCCATAGGGTTGTGTCTATAACCAATAGTTACACTTTTAGCTCCATATTTATTACATTGTAGTGCCACATCTTCAGCTGAATAACTACTTCCAAGAACTATAACATTTTTATCTCTAAATTCTTCAGCATCTCTAAAATCATGAGAATGCATTATTCTTCCTGGAAAAGAACTCATTCCCTTGTATTCAGGTATGAATGGAACTGAAAAATGTCCAGTTGAAACAACAACGTAATCAAATTTGTCGTGTAATATTTTATTATTAGTTTTATCTTGATAGCTAACTTCAAATTTATCCGAATTATAATTTATACTCTTTACACTTGTGCTAAATTTTATTTTGCTTTTAATATTTCCTTTGCTCACTCTTCCAATTATATAGTTATATAATACTTCTCTTGGTGGAAATGATGGAATGGGTTTTCCAAAATGCTCATCAAATGAATAATCTGCAAACTCTAAACATTCTTTTGGTCCATTTGACCATAAATATCTATACATACTATTGGGGACAGGGTCACCATATTGATCAGAACCAGTTCTCCAACTGTAGTTCCATAATCCTCCCCAATCATCCTGTTTTTCAAAACATACAATTTCTGGAACCTTTTCTCCATTTTTCTCAGCATGTTCGAAAGCCCTTAACATTGATAGACCACAAGGCCCCGCACCAATTATCGCTATTTTGTTCATATAAACTGTATAATTTTAAAAGTTATTTTATTAATAAAATCAAAAAAATAAAACTATTTTTTCTTTTAAATTACTTGTTATTAATAAATAGTTAAATTTAGTTAATTTATTTATGAAAAAAATTCTAATTATTGGAGGTGGGGCCATGGGCTCAGCCTTTTCTATTCCATGTTTAGATAATAATCACAAAGTATTTATAACAGAACCATACAGTCAAAGATTTATTAAAAATTTATCATCAAAAAATAAATTTCATTCAGCTTTAAAAATAAATCTTCCAAAAAAACTAAAATTTAAAAAATATTCCAATGAATTATTTTATGAAAAATATGATCTTGTAGTTATAGCACTAAGCTTAACAGGTATCGAATTTATTGCGAGTGAATTAAAAAAATTTAAATTAAAATCCCCGATTTTAGTACTTACTAAAGGTCTTAAATATGAAAAGCGAAACAAAAAGATTTTGACTATTTCACAAACCCTTTTAAAAAATTTCCCTAAATTAAATTTATCAGTTTTGAAAGGACCATGTTTAGCTAAAGAATTAGCTAGAAAATGCCAAACAAGTGTGATCATCGCTAATAAAAATATTCAGATTGCAAAATTGTTAGGGAAAATGATTTCAACAAAATATTATTTGATTGAATATTCTAAAGACGTGGTTGGTGTTGAAATATGTTCTGCAATAAAAAATATTTATTCTATGATAATTGGTTCTGGTATTAGTTTGAATAAATCTTCAAGTTTGTTCCAAAAATCATTGTCAGAAATGAAATATATAACTAAACGTTTAAAAGGAAAAGAAGATACAGTTTTAAGTTTAGCAGGTGTTGGAGACTTGTATGTAAGCGCTGCAGGTGGAAGAAATAGTAAAATGGGAAACTATTTAGGACAAGGTTTTACTTTCCAAAAGGCTAAAAAAAAGTTTATGGCAAATGATACTGTAGAAGGTGAACAACTTGTGAGAGAAATTGCGCCTTTTATTTTAAAAAAGTTTAATTCAAAAAAAATTCCTTTGATGTTTCAAATGATTAGATCAATTCTAAAAAATAAAAAATTCTTGATTTAAAAAATATTATCTTTGTTGACTTTTTGAGTTATAAAGACTTTTTATACCTATTGTCATTCATTTCTCTCGCTGATACATTTACCGTGTTAATCAACGAAAAGAGGGGAAATCAATGATTAAAAAAATAACAATAACTGTTTGCGCGCTAATATTTTTTGTAACAAATATTAGTTTTGCAGACATCACTTTTTGGACTACAGAAGTTCAACCAGCTAGAATGGCAAAACAAGAAGCTATGGCCAAGGATTTTGAGGCTAAAACTGGCATTAAGGTTGAAGTTATTCCTGTAGAAGAAAAAGATTTAGGAACAAGAGCAACAGCTGCAGCTGCAGCTGGTGATCTTCCAGATGTGATATACCATACTTTACAATATGTTTTACCTTGGGCTGAAGCTGGAATATTAGATGTAGATGCTAATAATACAGTTGTTAAAGAACTTGGCAAAAAAACTTTTGCACCAGGCGCATTAAACATGGCTAAAAGTGGATCTAAAATAGCAGCTGTTCCAGTTGATGGTTGGACACAGATGGTTGTGTACAGAAAAGATTTATTTGAAAAAGCAGGTCTTGAACCACCAACAAGTTATGAAAATATAACTAAAGCAGTAGAAGCACTTTCAGGAGATGGAATGTTTGGTTTTGTTGCAGCTACTAAAACTGACGAAAATTTTATGAGTCAGGTTTTAGAACATGTTCTTTTAGCAAATGGAGTAAATGTTGTTAAAAAAGGTGGAGTAAAAAAACAAGGTAAAAAGTTAAAGGCAGCTTTAGAGTTTTATAAAGTAATTGCAAATGCAAGTCCTCCAGGAGAATTATATTGGAAACAATCTAGAGAATTGTACTTTGCTGGAAAAACTCCAATGATAATTTGGTCACCGTTTATAATGGATGAACTTGCAGGCTTAAGAGACTCTGCACCTCCAACAATAAATGACGATCCAACCTCAAGCGAACTAGCTTCGAAGACAGGTTTTATTACTAAGTTCAAAGGACCTAATAATAATAAAGGAGCTGCTTGGGCTGATATAAGATATTTTGGTATAACAGCTGATGCAGATACTGAAGAAGCAAGTGCATTCATTAAATATTCAATGGATGAGGGTTATACAAAAACCTTATCAATTGCACCTGAAGGTAAATTTCCTGTGAGAAGAGGAAACGCAAGTGATCCTGAAGCATTTACAAAAGCATGGAGTAAACTACCTGTAGGAGTTGATAGAAAAGCGCCTTTATCAGATTTATACTCTGAGGATGTTATTAATAACATTGTAGCTGGTTTAGACAAGGCTACTAGATGGGGTGTTAAAGAAGGTGAACTCGCAAGAGCTTCTAAAATAATAAATAACAAGTTTATAAATAGAATAACTAGATTATACGTTGACGGGCAGATTGATATTGATCAAGCAGTAGACATGATCAATCAAAAACTGGCTCAATTCTAGATTATAAAATAAATTTTAATAAAAGCGGATAATGTGTATTATTCGCTTTTATTATGAGCGATACACTTTCAAAAATAGAAAAAAGAACTGCTTATATTTTATTATTACCAGCAGTTATTCTTGTTTTTTCAATCATATTATTTCCTATATTTGCTAATGTTTGGATTAGTTTTAAGGAAGTAGGCCTAAAGGACATAAGAATTCCAGAACCTAGAGCAAAAAAAATAGTTAAATCGATTAAAGATAGCTCAGATGAAATAAAGATAATTTATAAGTTAAGAAACAGTTCATTAATATTGGACATAAGAGATGTAAAATTTCAAGATAAAACCCCAAAGAATGTTGAACCTTTAAATTTAGATGAAAGATGTCAATTTAAATCAAATATAATTAATTGTAATTTTGGGAATTGGAAGGCTAAATATAAAGAGAACTTTCAAATTATCTTAAAAAATAAGGAGGGTAAAAAAATCAACAAAAAAGAAATTAAATCTATTAAACCTAAATTATCGGGTAAATCAGACAATATTCTTTTAAATACCAATTTCACATTTAAAAATTTTAAAAAAGTTTTTTTTCAAAACGAATTTTTCGATTTGTTAATGACAACATTTTATTATACCTTTTTTGGGACAATAGGATCAATAGTATTTGGAATTTTAGCAGCTCAGCTTGTAAATCAAAAATTTTTTGGAAGAACATTTATGAGAAGTATTCTTCTTTTTCCTTACGTAGGACCTGTTGTTGCTTTAGCATATACATGGGAACTATTATTGGATCCTTATAGTGGTACTTTAAACAACCTTTTATTTAATTTTCAAGTTATCCAGGAGCCTTTAAATTTATTAGGTCAGAAATATTTAACAATTAATTTTTTTGGTTTTGATTTAAAATTAAGATTAGCGTTAACAACGGTTATAATTTTTGAAATTTGGCGATATTTCCCTTTAGCTTTTCTTTTTATATTAGCTCGTCTTCAGGCAATTCCTAAAGAATTATACGAAGCAGCTGATGTAGATGGTGCAGGACCTGTCCAAAAATTTTCCAGTATTACACTTCCACAGATTACAGCTGTAATATCAATTTTGTTTATGATCAGATTTATTTGGAATTTTAATAAATTTGAAGATATTTTTTTACTTACTGGAGGAGCATCTGGTACTAGAACATTACCAATCAATGTCTATGAGCAAGGTTTCACAATATCTGATATTGGAATGGGATCTGCTGTATCAATTGTTATAGTTTTGCTTCTTTTAATATTTATGTTTATTTATTTTAGACTATTAGGAAGGCGAGCTGATGAAAATTAAAAGTCTAATACTATATTGTTTAATTTCATCTATTTTTTTATTTTCTCTGGTATCCATTTGGAAAGTTTTATCAACATTGCAGGGAATAGAACTTAGAAATTTTAATTTTGTAATTATCATAACTCTTGGAATTGCTATATCTTTAATAAATCTAATTATAGGAGACAAGTTTAATAGGGCTTTAAAGTCAATAATATTTGCAATTTTATTTACTTTTGTTGATGGATATTTAGTCCAATTGATGCCTATTTGGTATAATATTGGCATCTTTGGGATTTTAATCTTTTACTCTTTTAAAATTGATAAATATAATCAAAAAAATTTAGACCTCGATCATTCATCTCAAACAGTGTTATTTGAATTTCTAACTCTTTTTGGAATTGTTTTATTTTCATTTGTAATTTTATTTCCATTTTACATGATGATAGTTACAAGCTTTAAAACACAAGCTGCACTGCTTATAAATCCTTTGGACTTTAGTATTAATTTTGCTCAAGATATTAAAGATCTGTTTAAATCTTACTTTGTCATATTTGATACTTATAAATTCGGAAGATATATACTTATCAGTACATTTGTATCAGTTGGTACAGTTATAATTACATTAATTTTTGCTATTCCAGCTGCATATGCAGTTGCAAGACTAAATTTTTTCGGAAAAAACTTTTTGTCTACTTCAATATTAATTATTTATATGTTTCCTGCTATAGTTTTAGTAATACCTTTGTATACTGTATTTAGTCAACTAGGGTTAAGAAATAATGTTGGTGGGCTTTTAATAGTATATACAGCAACTACTTTGCCGGTTGCGATATATATGCTTCAAGGATATTTTAAAAGTATTCCTAAGGAATTGGAGGAAGCTGCTATTATGGATAAATTAAACTGGTTTGGAATTATTATAAAAATTATCTTACCATTAAGTATTCCTGCTATTTCCTCAGTTGCTCTTTATGTGTTTATGATCGCATGGAATGAATTCTTGTTTTCTTTAATGTTTCTGGATAATCCAAATTCATTTACTTTATCGAGAGCTATACAATATTTGAGTGGTGATGCAGAAACCCCTAGACAATATTTAATGGCAGGATCTGTTGTAGTCACTATTCCAGTTTTATTTATTTTTGTTTATTTTGAAAAATATTTAGTAAGTGGACTAACTGCTGGAAGCGTAAAGGGTTAATGAAAAAATTTATTAATTCAGCTAAAAAAGTGTTATTAGGTAATAAAAAAAAGGGATACACTTTACCAACCAATAATAAATTATACCCAGCTCAATGGAATTGGGACTCTGGATTTATAGCTTTAGGTTATTCACATTTTAAACTTAAATATGCTTTAGATGAATTAAATACACTTATAAAAGGTCAATGGAAAGATGGAATGATACCACATATCTTATTTCATGATTTAAATACTAACTATTATCCAAACCATTCTGTTTGGGCCTGCGGAAATAAAATTCATTCATCTGGCATCACCCAACCTCCAATTTTAGCAATAATAATAAAATTAATTTTTGATAAATATAAAATTAAAAAAGAAAAAGCTGAATTTAAAAAAATTATTAAAGGTGTTTTAAAATATCACAAATGGTTCATTAAATTTAGAGACCCAAATAATTCAGGATTAGTCTCAATTTTACATCCATGGGAGAGTGGATATGATAATTCACCTCTATGGGATTATTCAATGAGTAAAGTAAAAATTCCAAAAAATTTGAAATATAAAAGAGGTGATAACAAAGTGGTTAACCCTGAATACAGACCTTTAGACATAGATTATGATAGATATGTAACAATTAAAAATCACTTAAGAAAAAATAATTATAATCCAAACAAACTTTTCAAAGCTTCGTTATTTAATGTTGTTGATGTTGGATTTAATTCGATATTTTTGAGGGCAAATAAAGATCTTGTTAAACTATTAAAAATGTTTGATTTGAAAAGTAATGAAATAGATTCTTATATTTTAAGGTCTGAGAAAAAAATTGTTAAACTATATAATAAAAAGAATAATAGTTTTTTTAATCTTGATTTAAAAAATAAAAAAAAAATAACAATCCCATCTATCACAAATTATTTTATTTTATTTGCTGATTTAAAAGATAAAAAATTAAATAATAATATTATCAAAAACCTAAAAAAACATAGCAAGAAAGAAAAATATTTTTTTTCAAGTATAAAATCAAATCATCGAAAATTTGAAGAAAAAAGATATTGGCGAGGCCCAGTGTGGATAAACTGTAATTGGATTATCTATCAAGGATTAAAAAATAAAGATAATAGATTTGCAAATCAAATCAAAAAGAAAACAATCGATCTTGTAAAACAAAAAGGTTTTAATGAATATTTTAGTTGCAAAACTGGAAAAGGTTTCGGTGCAACCAACTTTTCATGGACTGCCTCCTTATTTTTAGATTTAATTTTAGAAAATAAATATGAGCAATTATAATTGGAATTATCCCACTACTATTTGGGTTGGCAAAGATAGAATAAAAGATCTTTATTTGGCCTGTTCAAATTTAAAAATTCAAAATCCTTTATTTGTGACGGATAAGGATTTGATAAACTTACCAATGGTTAAAGAAGTAATTTCAAAAATTAAAAATAGAATTGATAATATAGTAGTGTTCTCTGATTTTTCAGGAAATCCTTTTGGCGAGAATGTTGAAGAAGGCGTTAAAGAATTTAAGAAAAATAATTGTGACGGGGTAATTGCTTTTGGAGGTGGTAGTGGACTTGATGTGGGAAAAGCAATTGCATTTATGTCTGTACAAACAAGACCTATATGGGACTTTGAGGATATTGGAGATTATTGGAAAAGAGCAAATAATGAAAATATACCCCCTATAATTGCTATCCCAACCACAGCAGGAACGGGTTCAGAAACAGGGAGAGCTTCTGCAATAATAAATAAAGAAACTGGAGTCAAAAAAATAATTTTCCATCCAAAATTTTTACCATCAATAGTTATTTTAGACCCAATTTTAACAAAAGATCTTTCTCCACGATTAACAGGAGCAACTGGCATGGATGCACTGGCACATAATTTAGAGGCGTTTTGTGCACCAGGCTTTCATCCTATGGCTGATGGAATTGCAATTGAAGGAATGAAACTAATAAAGAAATCTTTATTAAATGCAGTACATAATGGGAATGACCTTGATGCAAGATCTGATTTATTAGCTGCTGCCAGTATGGGTTCAACCGCTTTTCAGAAAGGTCTTGGTGCCATTCATTCATTAAGTCATCCATTAAATGCTAAGTTCAATATTCATCATGGATTATCTAACGCAATATTCATGCCATATGTATTAACCTTCAACAAAGAAGCTATAGAAGAGAGAATTATTTCTATTTGTGATTATCTTAATTTATCGAAAAGTTTTAATTCTTTCTTAGAGTGGATACTAGATTTAAGAAAAGAATTAGAAATACCTCATAAATTATCAGATGTGATTGATATAAATAAGCTCGATATAGATGAACTCTCTGAAATGGCCTTGAATGACCCGTCAACTGCATCTAACCCCAAAACATTGACAAATTCTGATATGAAAATAATTTACAAAAATAGCATCTCTGGAGAATTGTTTAAATGAAAAAGATATTAATAGTTGAAGGTAATCTTAAAGAGGAAAATCAAAGTTTTACTGAAGGTGGAATAAAAACTCACACTGAAAGTCTAAAAGACAGTATTGGTTATTTCACAAATGATTTAGAAATTGATGTAGTTAATCCTTCATCTGATAAAAATATTTCAGAAGTAGCAAAAGTTTTAGAAAAATTTGATGGAATGATCTGGGGAGGAAGTAGTTTAAATATATATAATGATACACTAGAAATAAGAAGACAAATAGAATTTATGAGATCATGTCAAAATAAAATAAAAAAAATACTAGCAATTTGTTGGGGTCTTCAGGTAGCCGCTACAGTTGCTGGAGGACAAGTAAAAAGATGCATGACTGGATCTCACAGAGGAATAGCTCATAATATTGAGATCAATAGTAATGGATTGCAACATCCAATTTATAAAAATAAAAATGAAATTTTTAACACTCCAGCATTCAATTTTGATGAAGTTGTAAAATTACCTAAAAATTCAATCTTGTTGGCTTCAAATCCTATAAATAAAGTTATGGGGGTTAATTTCAAATCTGGAGTAAGTGATATTTGGGGAATTCAATACCACCCAGAAATTACTTATGATAAAATGATAAGTCTTATTCATTTTAGAAAAGATCGTCTGTTAAATAATAAAGCTTTTGTTGATGAGCAGGAGATAAACAATCATGTAGCTATGATTGCAGAGGAAAATAAAAAATCAAATAAAGATCTTAGAATGCGAGAACTTGAAAATTGGTTAAATTATCTTTTAAAATAAACCTTCTGTTTCACCTTTATCATTAATTTTTATTTTATCTGCAGCTGGCACCTTTGGTAACCCAGGCATAGTCATTATTGCACCGCAAACAACTAAGATAAATTCTGCTCCTGATGATAACCTTACTTCTCTTATTGGTAGGACATGTCCGGATGGTGCACCTTTTAAATTAGGGTCTGTCGAAAAACTATATTGTGTCTTTGCAATACAAATTGGCAAGGATTGGTAACCTGTTTCTTCAAAATTTTTTAATTGTTCTCTTATTTTGGTGTCTGCTACAACTTCACTTGCTCTATATAATTCCTTAGCAATCGTCTCAATTTTTTTAAACAATGATATTTTATCATCGTATAAAAATTTGAAGTCACTTCCTTTTTCACATAGTTCAGCAACATTGTTTGCTAAATCTACTGCGCCTTCTCCACCTTTTTCCCAATGTTTTGATATTGATGCTGTTACACCTTTTTGTTGACAAAATTTTATAACTTCATCGACTTCTTTTTCTGTATCCAAAACAAAGTGATTAATAGCTACAGTGACAGGTAAGCCAAATTTTTGAATATTTTCAATATGTCTTTCTAAATTCACCAATCCTTTTTTTACAGCATCTATATTTTCATTTTTAAGCTCATCTTTGTTAACACCACCGTGCATTTTTAATGCTCTTATAGTTGCAACAATCACCACACAACTTGGTTTTAATCCTGATTTTCTACATTTTATATCTAAGAATTTTTCAGCACCTAGATCGGCACCAAATCCAGCTTCAGTAACAACATAGTCTGATAGTTTTAATGCAGTTTTAGTTGCTAATACGGAATTACAACCATGCGCAATATTAGCGAAAGGACCTCCATGGATTATTGCGGGATTATTTTCCAAAGTTTGAGTTACATTTGGTCTAATTGCGTCTTTTAACAAAACAGTCATTGGACCATGTGCATTTAAATCTTTTGCATAAATTGGTTTTTTATCTCTTGTGTAAGCAACAGTTATATTTCCAATTCTATTTTCAAGATCATGAAGATCATTAGATAAACAAAAGATCGCCATGATTTCGGATGCAACTGTAATATCAAAACCATCTTCTCTTGGGAAACCATTTGCAACCCCACCAAGATTGATATTGATAGATCTTAATGCTCGATCATTCATATCAAGTACTCTTTTCCAAACTATTCTTCTTACATCTATATTTAATTTATTACCCCAATAAATATGGTTATCTATTAAAGCAGATAATAGATTGTGAGCAGAAGTGATTGCGTGAAAGTCACCTGTGAAATGAAGATTTATTTGTTCCATAGGAACAACTTGTGCATAACCACCACCAGCTGCGCCACCCTTCATTCCAAATGAAGGACCTAAGCTCGGCTCTCTTAAGCAAACAATAGATTTTTTACCTATTTTATTTAATCCATCAGACAATCCCACTGAAGTAGTTGTTTTTCCTTCTCCAGCTGGAGTAGGAGTAATTGCTGTAACTAATATTAATTTTCCGTCTTTTTTATTTTTAAATTTTTCAAGATATTCCAGTTTGATCTTAGCTATGTATCTACTTATTGGACTATATGCCTCAGCATTATCTGGAACACCAACTCCATCCAAAATCTCTTGAATTGGTTTCATATTTGCTTCTCTTGCAATTTGGATATCTGTTTTTGACATTTGGTTTAAAACCTATAATAAATTAATGTGCAAAATTTCTATACTTTTTTAATAGGATTTTAAACATCTAAAAAATATATATATAAAAAATAAGAAAAAATTTAAGTTTAATTAGATAAAATTATAAAATGCAAAAATACTCAGTTTTTAGTCTAATAAAAAATGCATTCTCAGATCATCAAAATTGGGAAGTTGCATGGAAAGACCCAACTCCTAAAAAAGAATACGATGTAATTATCATTGGCGGGGGAGGCCATGGATTAGCAACCGCATATTACTTAGCAAAAGAACACAACATTACAAATGTTGCTATCATTGAAAAAGGTTGGATAGGTGGAGGAAACGTTGGAAGGAATACAACAATTATCAGGTCTAATTATATGCATGATGAGAATGGTTTGTTTAGTGAATTTGGTATGGACCTATGGAGAAAGATGAGCCAAGATTTAAATTATAATGTAATGTTTTCTCCAAGAGGAATTATTAATCTTGCCCACTCAGATGCACAAATGAATGCCTATTCAAGAAGGGGAAATTCTATGCGTTTGAATGGAATTGATGCGGTTTTATTAAATAGAGATGAGGTTCAAAAGTTAATTCCAATGGCAGACTTTTCTGACAATGTAAGGTTCCCAATTTTTGGAGGTTTGATGCAACCAAGTGCTGGAACAGCAAGACATGATGCTGTTGCCTGGGGTTATGCGAGACAAGCAGATTCTATGGGTGTTGACATAATTCAAAACTGCGAAGTTACAGGATTTGATGTCTCAAATGGAAAAATTCTTGGAGTAAGAACTTCCAAAGGAGAAATTAAAGCAAAGAAAGTTGGTTTATGTGTTGCAGGAAGTACAAATATTTTGGCAGATATGTTAAATATGACTTTACCAATTGAAACTCACTTGCTTCAAGCATGCGTTTCAGAGCCTATTAAACCTTTGCTTGATCATGTTGTTACATTTGGTGCAGGACATTTTTATTGTAGCCAATCAGATAAAGGAGAAATGGTTATGGGTGGAGACTTAGATGGATATAATAGTTATTCTCAAAGAGGAAACCTACCAACTCTTCAACATGTTTTAACAGAAGGGATTGCGATGTTTCCATTTCTTAGCAAATTAAAAATGTTAAGAACTTGGGGTGGAATAATGGATATGTCCATGGATGGATCGCCAATTATTGATAAAACGCACATTAATGGATTATATTTAAATTGTGGTTGGTGCTATGGAGGATTTAAGGCAACCCCAGCTTCCGGGTGGACTTTTGCACATACAATTGCTCAAGATAGAGTTCATGATTTAAATGCTGGTTACAGCCTCAACAGATTTAGCACTGGAGATTTAATTGACGAAAAAGGCCTAGGAACTAAAACCTGGATATCATAAATGTTATATATCAACTGTCCACATTGTGGACTTAGATCTCAGAATGAATTTGCTTATGGCGGAGATGCAACAATAAAGCGTCCTGAATTAAATAAAGAAGTAAGCGATCAAGAATGGGATAATTTTGTATACTTAAGAAAAAGTCCAAGAGGAAAACATTTAGAATTATGGCATCATATTTCTGGATGTAGACAATGGATTAAAGTTGAGAGAGATACATCAACTCACGAAATTTTTAAAACTTATAAAGCAAACGAAGCAATAAAATAATGTCCCAGGATTTTAGATTAGATAATGTTGGAATGGTCAATAGAGAAAAAAAAATCTCGTTTAAGTTTAATGGCAAAAAATATTTTGGTTTTGAGGGAGATACTATCGCATCTGCCTTAATAGCGAATGGAGTTCATTTAGTAGGTAGAAGTTTTAAATATCATAGGCCTAGGGGTTTTTTTGGAGTTGGCGTTGATGAACCCTATGCAATTCTGCAGTTAGACAGAAATAATGAGAGAGATCCAAATATAAGAGCAACAGAACAAGAAATTTTTGAAGGACTAGAGGTTAAGAGTGTTAATTGTTGGCCTAGTGTAAATTTTGATATTGGAGCGATAAATAATTTTTTAAAAATGTTTTTTCCAGCTGGTTTTTATTACAAAACATTTATGTGGCCTCCTAGCTTTTGGTATAAAATATATGAACCTTTTATTCGAATGGCGGCTGGATTTGGAGAAGCCTCTATCAAACATGATAAAGAGAGATATGAGCATAAATATGAGTATTGTGATTTATTAATAACAGGATCTGGACCTTCAGGTTTAGCAAGTGCTTATGCCGCTGCCAAGAACGGAGCCCGAGTAATATTGGCTGAGGATAAACCAAGATTTGGAGGTAGCTTATTAACAAGTGATGTAAATATCGGAAACCAAACAGGTGTTGAGTGGACAGAAAAAATTATAGCAGAACTAAAGTCAATGCCTAATGTTACAGTAAAAAATAGATCGCAAGTTTTTGGTTACTATGATCACAATATGTTAGTAATGTCGGAGCGTATTAGTGATCATTTACCAAAAACTCAAAAATATCTCCCTAAACAACGTTTGTGGTATATAAGAGCAAATGAAGTATTAATTTCATCAGGTTCAATTGAAAGACCTTTAGTTTTTGGAAACAATGATACTCCTGGAGTTATGTTATCGTCAGCTGCCAAAGAGTATATGAAAGTTTACGGCGTATTAGTTGGAAAAAAACCTTTAATCTTCACAAACAATGATAGTGGTTATGAAACTGCAATTGAATTTAAAAAAAATGGAGTAAATCCAATCATATTGGATACAAGAAGCAATCCTTCCTCAGATATTATAACTGAGGCAAAAAATTTAAATATTGAAATTAAGTTCTCCTATGTAGTTGTTGCTGCAAAAGGGTATAAAAAAGTTAAATCAGCAGATATTTCTAGAATATCTGAAGATAAAAGAGAATTATTTAACATAGAAAATATAGAATGTGATTGTATCTGTGTATCAGGTTTTTGGACACCATCTATTCATTTAGCATCACAGTCAGGAAACAAATCTAAATTTAACGAAAAAATTGATGCATTTGTACCAGATAAATCCAAACAACAAGAAAATACAATTGGGTCAGCAAATGGAATATTTACATTAGAGAAAACGATTAAGGATGCTTTTGATAAAGGTTTTGATGTTTCAAATAAAATAACTAAAAAAAATAATAAAGTTTCAGTACCGACAGTAGTAGAAAAAAAATCAACAGATCATGACAAATTTTGGTGTGTTCCTTTACCAAAAGGTAAATCTTATAAAAGGTTTTTAGATTTTCAGAATGACGTAGCGGTTTCTGATATTGAGCTAGCTCTAAGAGAAGGTTTCAGGTCTATCGAGCATGTAAAAAGATATACAACGCTTGGTATGGCTACCGACCAAGGAAAAACGAGTAATTTAAATGGATTACAATTAGTTTCTGATATTGAGAATAAAGTTGTTCCACAAGTAGGACACACGACTTTTAGACCTCCTTATACCCCAGTTTCAATTGGAGCAATTGTAGGAAGAGAAGTTGGTAAGCATTCTAAACCAACAAGGAAATCACCTATGCACTCATGGCATGAAAAAAATAATGCAATATTTGTTGATGCAGGAGTTTGGTTAAGACCAAGATATTACAAACAAGGAAATGAAGGGTTATTTGAAGCATCAAAAAGAGAGGCAAAGAATGTAAGACAAAATGTAGGCGTATGTGATGTTACAACATTAGGTAAAATAGATGTTAAAGGACCAGATGCAGCAGAATTTTTAAACAGAGTTTATACTAACGCTTGGCTTAAACTTCCAGTAGGTAAAGCAAGATACGGTGTAATGTTAAGAGAAGATGGAATTGTAATGGATGATGGAACAACAACAAGGATTTCCGAAAATCATTATCACATGACAACTACAACAGCTCAAGCAGCAAATGTTCTATCTCATTTAGAATATTATTTACAAATAGTGTGGCCAGAATTAAATGTAAACGTTGTATCAACCACAGAGCAATGGGCAGGTGCAGCAATCGCAGGACCTAATTCTAGAAAATTATTAATGAAATTATTCCCTAATTTAGATGTTTCAAACGAAGGTTTACCATTTATGGGCTATAAAGAAGCTGATTTATTTGGAATTCCTGCAAAAATTTACAGAATTTCGTTTTCTGGTGAGTTGGCATATGAGATTAATGTTGAGTCCGATAACGGATATTTCATGTGGCAAAAAATAATGGAAGTTGGACAAGAATTTCAAATACAGCCATATGGAACTGAAGCTTTATCAACTCTAAGAATAGAAATGGGCCATGTTGCAGGATCTGAATTAGATGGGAGAACAATCCCTTACGATGCATCTTTAGAAGGGCTAGTTAGTAAGAAAAAAGATTTTATAGGCAAAAGATCTTTAAACAGATCTGCCTTTACATCTACGGATAGAGAAAAATTAGTTGGCGTAGTTCCAATTGATAAAACTACAAGTATACCTGAGGGATCTTACATAGTAAAAGATCCAAAAGCAAAATTACCTAACCCAAAATTAGGTCATGTTTCGGCATCATGTTGGAGTGTTGAATATGATAACCCATTTTCTTTAGCAATAATTAAAGATGGTAAAAATATGATAGGACAAAAACTCTTTGCTATGTCACCTTTAAAAAACAAAACAATACCTGTAGAGATTGTCTCTTCTCATTATGTAGATCCTGAAGGAAAGAGAGTTAGATCATGACGATGATATCACCTTTGCAAAACATTCATTCAGAGGGCTCTTATGGAAATTTTGAAAATAAAACTGAAAATGAATTATTGAAAATTTCTGAGTTAAAAAATTTATTAATTGTTCAAATAGTTCAGTACAAAAATTCCTCAATTAAAATAAATGATATAAAACTTAATAATTTGCAATTTGTTAACGAAGCACAAAAAGTTGTCGCAAATGAAAATTTAAGAATATTGTGGAATTCACCAAACAATTGGCTTGTTGTTTCCAAAAAAAAAGAACTTTTTAGTGAAATTTTGAAAAATTTTAATGATAGCGACTTTGCTGTTACAGATCTCTCACATTCTAAGGCGATTATAGAAATAGAAGGGCCAAATGTTAAAGAGGTTTTAAAAAAAGGTTGTCCGTTTAATTTCAATATATTTAGTAAAAATATGTGCATCAACTCATCATATAACGGAATATCTTTTTTAGTTGATATGGTTGAAGATGATCCTGAAAAAGCTAGAATTTTTTCACTTCGTAGTTTTGGAGAATCTATGTACCACTCAATAACTGATGCTTCACTAGAATATGGCTATAAATGTATCTAGAAACTATTCAAAAGTTTTAAATCTTGTTTTTTGAATAATAAATACGAATAAAATTGGTAAAATTAAAGTCAGTAATGTTACAGTTATTAATAATATTCCCAATTCAGAGTAGTCAGCAGTAGTCAATATTGCATTAGTCACTTTATCTTTGACTTCACGAGTAATTGTATAAATTTCATTTAAGTATTTTGTTCCTAAAGCACTTGCTGATAATGCTAAATTTGTAAAAGACGCAAAAACTGCAAAAAAAGTAGCTTTTAGGTGCGAAGGTGCATTTTTAGCAATCCATGCTAGTAAAGGTATCATAGAGACCTGACCTAAAGGCGACTCTAATGCTGTATTAATTAGTGCAATAAATTTAGCATCAACAATTCCATTTGTTATTGATGAGGTCCAATTATGAAATCCGTAATACATTCCTACACTTGGCAGAAATAATATTGCACCAGCGATTGACAAAACTACAATGATTTTTGCTATAGAATTATTTGACATAAAAGGTCTAAGCAAAATAATTCCTAACAATGTTAAGACCGAAGCTAGTAGTGATAATATAGAAAAAAACTGCTCATTAAATTTTAGTTCATCTATTTCAAACCAAGATAGTCCTGGACCTGGACCTGGCATTGCTCTAAATACGAATATAATCACAGCCGTCCCGACAATCGTAGATCTTAAATTTTGAGGCAGTTCTTTTATCAATTTACTCATCAGGAACAAAATAATTACCATAGATCCTAAAAAAACTATCTCTTGAGCAAAAGGAACTCCGAAGGAGCCAACGCTGAGTGTAAAAATTACAAAAATTAAACTACCACCTAAAATCCACCAATTAATCTCTGTTTTTTCATGTTGGTAATTATCTTCGTTACCGACTAAACCCTGACCAATTAATTTATTTTTTTTTTTATTTTTAAACTAAGACAATAATTATAGATAAGTTTTTTTGGAATTTCTCTATCCTGTGAAACTTTTTTTACAATATCTTTAATTGACATTTTATTAATTAATTTATTAATTTTTTTTTTATCTGATTCTTGAAGTTCTTTAAAACTTAATCTTGATTTATTTACCTCAGAGATAACAACAGTTATTTCACCTTTTCTTGAAAAATTAACATTTGATAATTCTTTTACTGAGGTTCTAATATATTCCTCATGATATTTTGTAATTTCTCTACAAATAACGATATTTCTATCTAAAAAAAATTCCTTTATATCAACTATTCGTTTATCAAGTTTATTTGGTGAGACAAAAAAAATAATTGAGCTATCAAGTGAAGATAAATTTTTAAATAATTTTTTAACTTGTGTTTGTTTTTCTGGAAGAAATCCACAAAAATAAAAATTATCAGAAAACCCACTTATTGATATTGCTGAACTTACCGCTGATGCACCAGGAATAGGAAAAATATTAATTTTATTTTTAATACACTCTTTAACTAATATTTTTCCAGGATCTGAAACAGCAGGTGTACCAGCATCAGAAACCAGTGATACTATTTTATTATTTTTCAGTATTCCAATAACCCTCTCTAAATTTGTATTTTCATTAAATTTGTGATTTGAAATAAGTCTTTTATTTATTTCAAACTTTTGAAGTATTTTTTTCGAAACTCTTGTATCTTCGCATAAGATTAAATCAGACTCTTGAAGGATTTTAATAGCTCTAAATGAAATATCACCCATATTTCCAATTGGTGTAGCAACACAATATAGCCCAGGTTTAAATTTATTGTTATTTAGATTCATATGACTTCTTTATTTAAATATATTATTAAAACTTAAATGAAAACTTTAATTAAATTGTTATTTTTGACATTGAGTATCTTCCTTTTATATCAAAATGTTTTTGCATCTGAAAAAATTAAGATTGGATTAATAGTTCCCTTAAGTGGTGAAAATTCTTTAATTGGTGAAAAAATTATAAAATCAACCAGATTAGCTATAAACAAAATAAATGATGATAGAATTGAGATAATTCCAAAAGATACAAAATCAAATCCTATTGATGCTTTAAGAGTATCTAAAGAGTTATATAAAAATGGTGTAAGAATAATAATTGGGCCAGTATTTAATGAAAGTATTAAATATCTTGATGACTTAAAAAATGTTACTTTTATATCTTTCACAAACAAATTAATCGGTAATCCAAAAAATGTAATTAGTGCAGGAGTTAATGCCATATCACAATTACAAACAATAAAAAAATTTAGTGATA
>CABYVU010000010.1 GCA_902522525.1 uncultured Pelagibacteraceae bacterium
AAACTGTGGTAAACGAAATTAAATGGGGCGGTAAAGGTGTGCAAATAGAGACAAATCAAGGAACAATAAGTGCAAAAACATGTGTGGTAACAGTTTCAGTAGCAGTATTAAATGCTGGAAAAATAAAATTTAGTCCTGCACTACCCCTAGAGAAATACGAAGCATTTGATGGAATAAGATTAGGAACTTACAATCACATTACATTACAGCTAAAAGATGATTTTTATAAAGAATACAAAGTGAAAAATGATACATATTTTGTAAATAGAATTGAAAATACAATAAACGGATCTCCTGCTGGTTCGTGTGCAACGCTTAAAATTTCCGGGACCAATATTTCATATTTTGATGTAGGAGGAAAATTTGCTCAGCATTTAGAAGCTGAGGGTAAAGATGCTTCTATTGATTTTGTATTAAATAGGCTTCGTTCAGCATTTGGCTCTAAAGTTGATAAATATTTCATAAAAGCACATGTAACAGCATGGGGGAAAAACCCATTTACACTTGGATCTTATTCAAGCGCCATACCTGGAAAATCTCATTTAAGAAAAGTATTAAAAATACCAGTTGCAAACAAATTATTCTTTGCTGGTGAAGCAACCACAGGAGTTTTTGCAACATGTCATGGAGCAGATCTAAGTGGTGAAAGAGCTGCGAAACAAGTTTTAAATTTTATTTAAGTAATATAAATTTTATCTGATAAACCGTAACAAAGTATAGCCATCATAATTAAAAAGACTGTGGGTGCTATAATGCCTTCATTTGTAACTTTTTCATTAAGACCAGTTTTATCAATTTTAAGCGAGTAGAAATTTGTTCCTAAAACACATGCATGTATAATAAATATTAAATTAAAAAATGCCCAAGTACCTTCAACTCCATTTGGTCTTACAAACATTATATAAATAGCCATTATTACCCAACCAAGCATTAGTGCTCCAACAAATCTAACCATTACAGCTGCACTATGATCTATACCAAACTTATCCATAAATTTTTTGGTTCCAGCAATTGTTTGAAAACAATATGCAGCTATTCCTATAAAATGTGCAAGAAAGATAATTAAGTAAAAAATGTTATTAAACTTCGCAATCATAATTCTATTTTATAAGATTCTCTTATATTTTTCAATTATCTTATCCCATAGAAAGTTTGTAGAATTAATTTTTGCTTCTTTGCCATACTCAAGATATTTATTATCTTTAAAAAGAGTATCTATACTTACGTAAATATCTTCTAGTTTGTTACCATCGCATAATAAACCAGTTTTTTCATGAATTATTGCATCTGAAGCTCCTCCATCTTTACCTCCAATAGATGGAATACCATATTGGGCAGCTTCAACATAGGCTATACCAAAACCTTCAACTGATTTTTTATAAATTATGGATGGCATTACAAAAATGTTTGATTTTACAATAAGAGCATTTTTTAAATCGGTTGGTATATCTTTTAAAAAATTTACTTGATCTTCTAATTTAAGCTCAACAACTAATTTTTTTAATTTTTCTTCCTCATCTCCATACCCGATGCAAGTATAAATTATATCTGGATAAATTTCTTTTAGGTTTCTAACAGCCATAATTACTTTTTCATGATTTTTTCTTTTATCAAATCTTGAAACTGTAATTAGCCTATTTTTCTTACCCTTTAATATTTCTTCAGCTTCATCTAAATATTTTTTTGGAACTTCAATTACCGGATCAATTCCAGGATTTATAACAACTATTTTTTTTTCATCTACGCCTAAGTCTATAGCTAAGTTTTTTGTATAATTTGAATTAGCAACAACATGATCTACATTGTTTAAAACTGATAAAACTTTCTTATTTAATCCAGAGCTTTTAGGGTGATTTATTTCTTTTGAATGAATTAGACAGATTTTCTTTTTATTTGTTTTGATTAGTTCTAAACTTTTCCAATGATCAGCAATTATACACTCTACATTTTTATTATTTTCAAGATAATCATTTATCAAATAAGATTTTCGATATTTTCTTATTAGCTTCATTCCACTAACTCTTTCAATTGAAAATGAAACAGAACTATCAAATTCTTCATGATTTTCGTGATAATCTGCAAATACTTTTATTAAATTAAGTTTTGCAAGAGATCTTGCTAATCCCCACATGAGATTTTGCATTCCTCCTAACTCAGGTGGAAAAGTTCTAGTAATTAATAAATACATTATTATTAAAACCACTTAATACTGCAGCCCATACTTGGAAACTGTTCATTTGGACCTTTGTTGGATTTTGCAATCATTTTCATGGCTTTTTTAAGATCACTGTCTCCATTTTTAGTAGGTTTTAAGTTTTGTAATTCTCTTATTCTTCCTCTGTATTGAAGCTCTAGATCTTTATTGTATCCAAAAAAATCAGGAGTGCAGACTGCACCATAAGTTTTTGCTACTTGTTGAGTTTCATCTATTACATATGGAAAATTAAAATTATAATTTTTTGAGAATTTAACCATATTATCGAATGAATCTTCCTCATATCTTTTTGGATCATTTGACATTATTGCAATAGATCTAATTCCATCATTTTCTAATTCTATACAGTCCTCAACGATATTTTTTATAACTGCTAAAACATATGGGCAGTGATTACAAATAAACATTATTAATGTTCCATTTTCACCTTTTACATCATTTAAGGAAACTAATTTATTATCTATAGATTTAAGTTCAAAGTAATCGGCTTTTTTACCAAAGTCACAAATTGGTGTTTTTGTTAATGCCATGATAAAAGACTATATAATTTATGTTTTACGATTTAAAAGATAAAAAACCAAAAAACCTTGGCGAAAATTGGGTAGCTCCTAACGCTGTTATAATAGGTGATGTAACATTAGAAAAAAACTCTAGTGTTTGGTTCAATGCTACATTAAGAGGTGATATTGAAAATATTCATTTAGGTGAAGGGTCAAATGTTCAAGACGGAAGTGTTTTACATACAGACCCAGGTTACCCTTTAAAAATTGGAAAGAATGTAACCATTGGTCATTTAGTAATGCTCCATGGTTGTACAATTGATGACAACTCTTTAATTGGAATAGGGGCTGTTGTACTTAATAAAGCTAAAATAGGAAAGAATTGTATTATTGGTGCAAAATCATTAATTACAGAGAAAAAGGAAATTCCTGACAACTCTTTAGTAATGGGTTCACCTGGAAAGATTATTCGTCAGTTAACTGATGATGAAATTGAAGCAGTAAAACAAAATGCTATTAGATATCAAGAAAACTGGAAAAAATATTCAAAATCTGTATTTTAAAAAAATGAAAAAAATAATTGTATTTTTTATAGTATTTTTATTTTCATCCTTCTCTTTTGCCTCAGACGAAAAACCTGGAAGATTTTTTGAAGATCAACCAGATGTTACTGATGAACCTCAAGTTCATTTTATTTATCTCTTAAACAAAGATAGCGAGGATAGAGAATGGGATATCAATGGAAAAATGGAGAAGGAATTATTAGAGGCCAATGAAAAAATGCTCAAAATGACAAAGGGTAATCAGAAGTTTAGGTATGACTTAAGGGAAGATGGCAAAATGGATATTTCTTTTGTTAGATTTGACAAACAATATGAAGGAAACTATGGGATGAATTACCCTGACGCTTACTTAACAAAATTAGGTTTTAATAATCCTAATAAATTGTATTTTGCATGGGTAGATGTAGGGCATAGAGATGGTGGCCAAGGAAGTGTACACCATGGATATATTTTTTTAAAAAGTAAATATAACCCAAGTAAAAATAAAAGAATTCTAATTACCCTACATGAATTAATGCATGTAAATGGATTTGCTTGGCCATGTACAAAAGGAGCAAAAAAATCACACAAGTTTGGGACTATAATTGGAGGGCCTGACGGGGGAGACAAGTATAATTTGGGATCATTATATAACCATAAAGATCCTACTTGTCCTGATTTTAAAGATTCTGTATTTTTAGAACCAACCTCAAGTACACCTTTTAATCCAGTATACTTAAAATGTGCAATGGCTGCAGAAGTTGGTCGAGGTATTTCTCCTGATAGTAATTATGAATGGAGAGATAGATATTCTAATAAAAAACTAAAAAAAATTAAAAAGAAAAGAACTTGGTGTACATATAATAGATATAAAGATTTTAATAATTTCTAGAGATGAAAATATTGCTGATAATTTTAATAGCTTTATTTCCACAATTTTCTCACGCATTCGAGAGATTTATACCTTTAGAGTTGTTTACGGGTGGCAAAATTGGAAATGATACTGAAATTAAATTTACAAAAGCTAATTTGGTATTTGGTGAAAAGAAAAAAAAGAAAATTGAAGGCCCAGATAACTGGAACCATCCAAATACTGGAGAAATAATAAAAGTTTATAAAAGAACAAGAAAAGGACAAAGTGGACTTAAAACTCAGCTATTCACCATAACAAATGATGGACAATGCATAGGAAGAATTTGGGATAGTAGACGTGGTGGTAGAATAATTGAAAACGGATGTAAATTTCCCTTGGGAATTTGGAAAGAGGGAGAAACCAGGTCTTTTGAAGGGTCTTCTGGGGGGAAACCTAGAAAAATTGAATTAACAATTTTAAAATTAGGAAAAAATCAAAATAGCAATCTTAAATTTAATTGGAAATTATATAATATGAAAAATGGAAAATTAATGGATGATAACGATTATACTTTTGCTCCAGGAAAAGCGATGATAGAAATAAATGACAAAAATATATCTAAATGAGAAAAGTATTTATAATTTTTATCGCTTTATTAATATCTCTGAATACTGCAGTAGCTAATGAAAAATTTGAGTTTAGATACAATATTCATGAAAATTTACCAAAAAAATGGGTAACTGAATTCAAGAATATAATGGATGTTTTACAAGAAGTTCTACCTATTCAAAATAATATGAATGATTATCTCAAAAGTCCAGGAATGGATATCTATGCTTGGAAAAGTACAAAAAATCCTTTTCCAGAAGTTAAGAATAATATGAAAGGTTCATGTATTTGCGGTGATGGTTCAACTAGATGGATGCAGATAGAAATACCAAGTAAAGAATTAGCAAAAAAATATATACACCGTTATTCTGTAATTGCTCATGAATATTTTCATATTTATCAAATATCACTCTCAGAAAATAAACTATCAGACAGAGACTCACCAAAGTGGTTAACGGAGGGAGGAGCAAAAGTTTTTGAAGAAATGTATGTGAAACAATATTATGGAAAAGACAGTTTAAATAATGATCTTCAAAGAAAAGAAATGTGGAGTAAAAAGGTTTTAAAAGAACCTAGCCTTTACGAAAAACACAAAACATCAAATAAAAGAGGAATGGATGGCAATTATACAGGCTCTGCCTTTATGGTGCTAGTATTAGTAAATGAACTGAAGAAAAATAATATTTCTGAACAACAAGCTTTTCAATTAGTTTTTAAAGATTTTTGGATTGAGAGAGCAAAGCACAGAAAATGGGAAAAAGCATTTGAGCAGACTTTTAAAATGAGTGCTGGAGAATTTTATGAAAGATTAAGTAAATATAAAAGAGTCGTAAAAAAAATCTTACCGAGTAAGAACTTAAAAATTCAAGATATTTTTAGTTAATCCTTAACCAATCTTCAGAAAAGAAGGTCATTAATTGAGTAAATAATTAATCCTAAAATAATTATAAAAAATATTAAAAAAGCTATTTGTTCACTAACTTTCTTAGTAACTCTAGTTTCACCCTTTTTAAATTTTCTGATTTGGAAAATACCAAATCTCATTACAGCTAAGCCACCCAAAACAAGTGCTACAGCAATAATAAATCCACTTAACATTTTTACGGAATTAGCCAGCTTTGTTTATTACTTGTAATATCAAATCTTGCTCTTCTATGACCTTTTGCTGCAAGATAAAGCCACTCAATTTTTTCAATGTTGCATTGAATTACGGTAAAGTTTTTATAACCTTCTTCGCTTTGTTCCATGTTAAAGCCTGATTTTTCTATTTCATCATCTAAACCAGATCCCGGTTCATCAATTTCTGTTCCAGGACCATTATTTACTAAATAACATTTACGACTTACATGAGCTGTTTTTAACCATGATTGTTCTGTGATTTTATTGTTATGATTGACAACACATTTAACTTTTACTCTAAGCTGAATCTTTTCTTCTTTGTCATAGAATATGAACGCTGCACTGCTGTTTTTTTTTAATTTTGGAATTTTATCTGATCTAATATCACTATGAAACTGAAGAAGATTATTTGATTGGTCAGATTTTCTAAGAACCACAATTCTTCCATCAAATTCTGATTGATCTCCACAAACAAAAACTGGAATTCTAAAAGGAGATGATCTATTCGTGACAGCATCATCAAGCATAGACCATATTTTTTTCTTTATTTCAGAAAAGTCCTCATAGTATGGGACAGCATTTGACATTAGATTATTTCTTTTTTTTAAGCCTAGCGATCAGACTAGAACTATCCCAACGATTGCCACCCATTTTTTGAACATCAGCATAATATTCATCAACTATTTCAGTAATTGGGACCGGTGAACCATTTCGTTTTGCTTCTTCAATTACGATTTTTAAATCTTTTCTCATCCAATCAACTGCAAAACCATAATCAAATTTATCCTCAACCATAGTTTTATATCTGTTTTCCATTTGCCAAGATTGAGCAGCACCTTTTGAAATTGTTTCCATCACTTTATCAATATCTAGACCAGCATTTATTCCAAAATTAATAGCTTCTGATAGGCCTTGAACAACACCTGCAATGCACATTTGGTTCATCATCTTTGTAAGTTGACCACTTCCTGTTGGACCAATTAATTTTACTTTTTTACTATAGCAATCAATTACTGGTTCAGCCTTTTTGAAAACCTCTTCATCACCTCCAACCATAACTGTTAGAATTCCACCTTCAGCACCTGATTGACCTCCAGAAATTGGTGCATCTAAAAATGCAAATCCTTTTTCTTTTGCTTTACTATAAAGTTCTCTCGATACTTCTGCAGATACAGTTGAATTATCTACGTAGATTGAACCTTCCTTAGCACTGTGAAATAATCCGTTTTCACCTAAAGTAACTTGTTTCAAATCTTCATCGTTACCCACACAAGTAAAAATAAAATCGGCACCTTCTGCAGCTTTTTTTGGTGTTGAAGCCATTTTACCTTTATATTCAGTAATCCATTTTTCAGCTTTAGCAGTTGTTCTATTAAAAACAGTTACATTGTGCCCAGCTTTTGATATATAACCAGCCATTGGATAACCCATTACCCCAAGACCTATGAAAGCAACATTACAAGTCATAAATTATTTATATGTTTAAAAGTTTAAGTTTAAAAGTAATTATTTTTGGTTTCATTTTTACATTTTTTTCATGTTTTGGACAGAGTTTTTTTATAGGTTTATTTAATTCAAGCATCAGAGAAACACTTTCTATTACACATGGACAATTTGGTACAATTTATGCATCAGCCACTCTATTTAGTAGTTTACTTCTAATATGGATTGGAAAAAAAATTGATGATGTAAACGTACTTAAATTTGCAATTTTTGTTACTGTACTTTTATCATTTTCTTCTTTTTTCTTTTCCAAAACATCTTCAGTAGCTTTTCTATTTGTTGCAATTTTTTTAATGAGGTTTTCTGGACAAGGATTAATGTCTCATACAGCTTCAACTACCATTTCAAGATATTTTACAAAATCTAGAGGTAAAGCATTAAGCATTATTTGGTTTGGTTTATCTTCTGCAGAGTTCATAATGCCTGTATTAATTGTTTATCTTTTAACTCTTATAGTTTGGCAGGATTTATGGGTAATCTTTTCTTTAATTGTTTTAATTTGCTTACCGTTGGCATCTTATATCTTAGTTAAAGATGTCAAATTAGATACTAGAGAGGGAAGTCAAAACAAAATTTTAAAAGAAGAAAATATAAAAAACTGGAAAAGAATAGAAGTTCTTGGAGATTATAGATTTTATATTGTCTCATTAAACATGCTGGCAATGCCCTGGATAGCCACAGGAGTATTTGTGTATCAATCTTTCGTCACTAATTCAAAAGGGTGGGGTGAATATACAATTGCACAATCTTTTATGTCTTACTCAATTTTTTCTGTAATTACTTTAATTGTTGCTGGTTATTTAATTGATAAGTTTACAAGTAGAAAATTACTAATCTATATGAATATTCCATTATTTTTAGGAACTTTAGTCATCATATATTTTGATGCCCCACAAACTGCTTTTTTATTTCTTGGACTGGTAGGAATATCAAACGGTCTAGCAAACTTATTAGGATCATCAACATGGGCAGAGATTTACGGTGTAAAATATATTGGATCCATAAAAGCTTTGACTACTGCTTTAATGGTATTTGCAACTGCTTTTGGAACGGCATTATTTGGCTTTTTTATAGATGCTGGATTTTCAATTGAAAAAATCGCATTTATTGCAGCAATTGCTATTGCGTGCTCTATAGCCTTGCTTTTCACCATAAGAAAAAAATTAAACCCAGTTTATATCTAATACTGCTTGATTTTTTCACAATCGAGGTGTATCAAACCGACCATGGCAAGAGTTACAGTAGAGGATTGTATAGATAAAGTAGATAGTCCTTATGAATTAGTTTTAGTTGCAAAGGAAAGAGCTACACAACTTAATTCAGGATTAGAGCCTACTTTAGATAGAGATAACGATAAAAATACAGTTATAGCATTAAGAGAAATTGCTGAAGAAACAATCAAAGTTCCCGATTTAACAGATGCTGCAGTTTACAAGTTAAGAAAGCATGTTGAGCAAGTTGATGATACATCAGAGGACGAAGATGATATTGGCGATGATTTTGAAAATCTTTACAAAGGTGAAATTTCAAAAAGCGGTGTACCAATACTTCCGTCTAAGAGAGCTAGAAAAATTCCAGAAAAAATTCAAGTTTCTAAAGATGACTTAGCTGAGTTACAAAATACAGCTGAACAACCTACATCTGAACCTGCTGAGGACATACAAGAAGAAGATACTGATGTTTCATTGGACGAAATGAAAGATCAAGAAGAGACTGTATCAGACGAAACAGAAAACCAAGAATAAATTAACTAAATTCTTTTATTATTTTTTCCCTGTGCTCATCTAAATCAGGAATATTACCCCTAGTATTTTTATCTTTGTAGGTAGACATTTTGATAGGGTTACCTGCAGATTTAAATTCACCAATAATTTTGTGGAATGATTTAACAATCATATTTCTTTCTTGAATTTGAGGATTTTCTACAGCTTGTTTTATATTAAAAATTGGTCCACATGGAATTTTAAATTCTTCCATTTCTTTAACCCATTCATCTGTAGATTTGGAGATCAATTGTTTTTCAAAAATTGCTTTTAGATGATCCATGTTTTCACATCTTAGTGCATTTGAATTAAATCTTTCATCATTTGCAGTCTCAGGAATTTTTAATACGTCACAGAGTTTTGTGAAAAGTTTATCATTTCCTGCAGCAATAATTATATAACTGTCTTTCGTTTTAAAAGCTTCAAATGGAGCAATAGATGGATGTCTTGAACCCATTGGTCCTGGAATTTCATTTTTGGAAAGATATCTTGCAATTGCATTTTCTAAAATTGCTATTTGGCAATCTAACATTGAGACATCTATAAAAACTCCTTTCCCAGTTTTTTGTCTATCGTATAAAGCTGCATTAATTCCAATTGCTGTAAACAGACCTGCGGTTATATCGCCAATAGAAGTTCCAACCCTTGTTGGCTCTGATTTTGGATGACCTGTCACGCTCATTAATCCACCCATACCCTGTACAACCATGTCGTAAGCGGGGAGTTCTTTCAAAGGCCCAGTTTGACCGAACCCTGATGCTGATGCATAAATTAATTTAGGATATTTTTTATTCACATCCTTCCAGCCAAAACCCCATTTTTCTAGTGTGCCAGGCTTAAAGTTTTCTACTAAAATATCTGCTTTTGATAATATTTTATCAAATATTTTTTTATCTTCATCGTTCTTCAAATTCAAAGCGATACTTTCTTTTCCTCTATTTAATGACATAAAGTATGCAGAGTAATCTTTAACAAAAGGTCCAAATTTTCGAGAGTCATCACCTGTTTCAGGTGCTTCAATTTTTATAACTCTCGCACCTAAATCTGAGAGTATCATAGTACAATAGGGTCCTACTAAAACCCTTGTTAAATCAACAACTAATAAATTTTTTAGTGGTCCATCCATAATAAAATATACGACATTTCCTTATATTGACTCTTACCCTTAAGTTCAATTTAATATCATTATTAAATTAATTTAAAGAGGGGAAAACATGTTAAAAAAAATAAGTTTTTATTTCACAACATTATTTTTAGCTTTCTCATTAATTGGATCAGCATATGCTGTGACACTAAAAGCAAGTCACCAATGGCCTGGAACACCTAGAGCAGACGGTTCTTACGATCCAAGACATGAAATGGTTCAAATAATTGCAGATGAAGTTAAAAAAGCAGGAGTAGATTTAGATATTAGAATTTACCCAGCAAAATCATTATATAAACCTAAAGAACAATGGAAACCAATGACAACTGGTCAGTTGGATATTTCAGCATTTCCATTGGCGTATGCATCAAAATTCCATCCAGAATTTGACGCAACTTTAATGCCTGGAACAGTTAAAAACCACGACCATGCATTAAGATTTAATAAAGGTCCAATGATGACTGAAATTAAAAGAATTATAAATGATGCTGGTGTTGTAGTTCTATCAGATGCTTGGCTTGGTGGTGGTTTTGCATCTAAGTCAAAATGTATTAAAAATCCATCTGATGCTAAAGGACAAGTGATGAGAGCGGCTGGTAAAGCATTTAATCAAATGTTAGAGGCAGCTGGCGCTGGTATTCAAAGTATGCCTTCATCAGAAATTTATACTGGATTGCAAACTGGAGTATTAACAGGCGCAAATACTAGTTCTGGAAGTTTTGTTAGTTACAAAATTTATGAGCAAGTAACATGCGCAACACCTCCAGGAAAATTTGGATTGTGGTTTATGTATGAGCCAATTTTGATGTCAAAAATGAGCTTTGATAAATTAAATGCAAAACAACAAGATGCTTTAATGAAAGCTGGAAAAGTTGCTGAAAAATATATGACTGCGCAAGTTGAAAATTTAGATAAAAAATTTGAAGACGCTTATAAAGCAGCAGGAGTAAAATTAGTATATATGGATGCAAACGACCATGCGGCTTGGGTTGAGATTGCTAAACAATCTTCACACAAAGCATTTGCTGAAAAAGTTCCAGGTGGCGATAAGCTAATGGAAATGGCTTTAGCAGTTAAATAAAAAGATATATAAAGAACCCCTATTTAAAATATTAAATAGGGGTTTTTTTTATGAAACAAAAATATTTAAAATTCTGTAATTATAGTTCACAAGCATGTGGTGCATTTGCTGTTTTAGCTCTACTTTTATCAATATTGGTAATCGTTGAGTTAGTTTTTGAAAGATATTTTTTTCAAAGAGCAATCACATGGCAAACAGAGCTGGTGACGATGCTTTTAGTTGCTTCAACTTTTATAGGAAGTGCTTATGTTTTAAGCGAAAAAGCGCATGTTAGTATGGAGTGGATTTATGATTTTTTATCAAAGAAAAATATTCTTAGACTCAAAATTTTTACATCACTAGTTAGTTTATTATTTTTTTTAATTTTATTTTATTTTGGATATTTAATGGTTGAGGAAGCGTTTACAAAAAATTATTCAACAGGAACTGTTTGGGATCCTCCCTTATGGATACCTTATTCATCAATGATGATTGGAGCAGCCTTAATGATCCTTCAATATATTGCCGAAATAATTAAACTTATCGACGAGGAAGGTGGTTACTAATGGATCCATTAATAATAGCAATAATCGTTGCAGTTTTCACTTTAGTAGTTTTATTTTCTGGAATACCAATTGCGTTTGGTTTGAGCTTTGTCTCAATAACATTGTTAGTAGCATTTGAAGGATTTCAAATGTTAGACGTTTTTGCAGAAACATTTTACGCAGGGCTAAACTCTTTTGTTTTGCTTTCAATCCCAATGTTTATTTTAATGGGAATGGCAGTGGCCAATTCACCAGCAGGAAAAGATCTATATACAGGATTAGATAGATGGCTTTGGAGAGTGCCAGGCGGATTAGTAATTTCTAATATAGGCGCTTGCTCAATATTTGCCGCCTTAAGTGGATCAAGTCCTGCAACATGTGCAGCAATTGGAACTATGGGAATACCCGAGATGAGAAAAAGAGGTTATTCTGATCAAATAGCAACAGGAACAATAGCAGCTGGTGGTACGCTAGGAGTTTTAATTCCTCCAAGTATTGTTTTGATTGTTTATGGAATTGCTACAGGAACATCAATTGGAAGATTATTCTTAAGTGGCTTGATACCTGGATTTATGTTAGCAGGAATGTTTGCCATATGGGCTCTCATACATAGTTATTTTATTGATAAAGATTCAGCAAAAGCCTTAAAGAACAGAACACCTCCAACTTTTAAAGAAAAAATTGAGGTGTTGCCAAGAATTTTACCTTTCTTAGCAATTATAGCTGGTGTTCTTTATGTTTTGTATGGTGGTGTTGCAACACCATCAGAGGCTTCAGGTGTTGGAGCCTTTTTAGTTTTTGTATTAATCGCAGTAGTTTACAAAATTTATCAACCAAAAAAAATCTGGAACATTGTTAAAGTATCTATGAAAGAAAGTGTGATGATAATGTTTATCATTGCTGCATCTTATCTATTCGCATTCACTCTATCGCAACTTTATGTAACTCAATCATTAGCACAGAGTATGGTAGAATTAAGTTCAAATAAATGGGTTGTATTTATTTTAATTAATATTTTTCTTTTAATTGCAGGTTTCTTTTTACCACCAGTAGCAGTTATTGTTATGACTTCAGCGATATTACTGCCAGTTATAACTACTCTTGGATTTGACCCTTATTGGTTTGCAATTGTATTTACGATAAATATGGAAATTGGTCTTATTACCCCACCTGTTGGATTAAACCTCTATATAATCAAAGGCATTACTCCAGACGTTAGTCTGTCAGAAATATTAAAAGGATCTATACCTTTTATGATTATTATGGCCTTAGCTATATTAATTTTGTGTATTTTTCCTGAAATTGTTACTTGGCTTCCTGATAAAATAATGGGCAAAAGTTTAGGTTTTTAATATATAAAAAATACAATGTTAAATATAAAAAGAATTTTTGAGACTATTGCTGATGCTGGACAAAAGATTTTAGAAAAAAAATCCTTTAAAAGTATTACAAAAAAAAGAGATTTATTAGATCTTTGTGATGACCTATTGTCTACAAAAGGCGCAGCTTTTGGAATTACCCTAGCAAGAGATATATTATTTAGATATCAAAACTTATCTGAAGAAGAAAAAAATAAATTTTTAATTAACGTTAATGAAAAATATAAACCAGATCCATCAAAAATTGATGAAGCTATTAAAAGATATAGTGACAAGCAAGATGACTATTCAATTCTAAATTTATCAAAAGTAACCTCTGGAATTAGAAAAGAGCTATTTGTTAGACTAAACATGGCCCCTAACGGAACTTCAGAAATTGTATCTTTAAGAGAAGATCTATTAAAATTACTGAAGGATAAACCCGAGTTAAAAAGCCTAGACTATGATTTAATTGATATATTTAAAAATTGGTTCAACCCAGGATTTTTAAAACTAAGAAAAATAACTTGGGATACTAAAGCTGCAATTTTAGAAAAATTATTGAAATACGAAAAAGTTCATTCAATGAAAGATATGAACGAATTAAAAAGAAGACTCGGAAAAGATAGAAGGTTTTTTGCTTATTTTCATCCTGCTTTAGAGGATGAGCCTATTATATTTGTTGAAATAGCTTTAACCAAAGGATTAAGTCAATCTATACAAGAGTTAACAAGACCTTCAGACGAAAAAATAAAAAACTATGATACAGCAACTTTCTATTCAATAAGCAACTGTCAAGATGGTTTATCAAGAGTAACTTTAGGAAATTTTTTAATTAAAAGAGTTGTTTATGAGCTTCAAGAAGAACTTCCAGATGTTAAATATTTTGGAACCTTATCACCAATGGTGGGATTTGCTGATTGGTTTAAAAAAATGGACAGTGCTCAAGCTGCTGGAATATTAGGAGAGGCAAACAAAAATAGTTTAGATTTTTTAAAGTCTTCTGATTTAAAAATTGGAGATAAAAGAATTGCTGATAATAAAGCCTTAATTTGTAAGCTAGCGGTAAATTATTTAGCAAAACAGAAAAATGATTTTGGTTTTCCAATAAATGATGTTTGTAGATTTCATTTAAAAAATGGAGCAGATATTGATGATATAGCAGTAAATGCAAATGTTTCAGAGGTGGGCTTTAAAAGATCTTTTGGTGTAATGGTTAATTATCGATACGAATTGGCAAAAATTGAAAAAAATCACCAAGAGTATGTAAACGAGAAGAAAGTTAATATATCCAACAAAGTTAAAAAACATGTCTAAGATTAATAGATTAGTATCAGTTGCTCCTATGATGGATTGCACTGATAGGCACGAAAGATACTTTTTAAGATTGATAAGTAAACATGTACTTCTTTATACAGAAATGGTGGTTTCTGAAGCAATTGATAGAGGAGATAAAGATAAATTATTATCCTTTGATCTAAGAGAAAAACCAGTTGCTTTACAATTAGGTGGCTCTACTCCAAAATTATTAGCAAATGCCGCCAAAATTGGCGAAGATTATGGTTATGATGAAATTAATTTAAACTTAGGCTGTCCAAGTAAAAAAGTCCAAAAAAATAGATTTGGCGCATGTTTAATTAAGGAACCAAATTTAGTGGCTGATTGTTTGTCAGAAATGATTAACTCAACATCTTTGCCAGTTACAGTTAAGACTAGAATTGGATATGACGATGTTGAGGATTACGAAAATTTTTTTAATTTCATAAAAACTTTAAAGGAGACTGGGGTTAAAACTTTTATAATTCATGCAAGAAAAGCCATGCTAGGTAAATTTACTCCTAAGCAAAATCTTAATATACCTCCATTAAAATATGATTATGTGTATAAACTAAAGCAAGATTTCAAAGATCTTGAAATAATTATTAATGGTGGTGTCACCTCAGTTGAAGAAGTAAAAGATCATATAGATAAAGTTGATGGAGCAATGATTGGAAGATCTGTTTATCATTCTCCTTATCTTTTAGCTGATATTGAGAAAGAGATTTTTAATAATAGCGATATTAAAGAGCGAGAAGAAATTGTTGAGGAGTTAATTGACTATGTTAAGGCTCAAGTACAAATAGGTACAAGAGTAAATCAAGTTATGAGACATACACTAGGTTTATTCCATGGACAAACAGGTTCAAGCCATTGGAAAAGATATTTAAGTGAAAATATGTGTGTAAGAGATGCGGATGTAAAAAAAATTGATCATATTATGGATAAAGTTAAACTTTCTCCTAAATTACATTCGGCAGGTCAAATTGATTAATACAATTCTATCTAATCAGTATTACCTACTAATTTTATTAATGATACTTACTGCATTTCCAGTTGGTTTTTTTGCTGGATATTTTGGTATTGGTGGTGGCTTGATTTCGGTTCCTGTACTTTTTTTTATTTTTGAAACTGCACAAATAGATAAATCATATTTGATGCATCTATCTGTTGGTACAGCATTTTCTATTACTATTTTTACATCTTTTGTTTCAGTTATGACACATAGAAAACATAAAGCTGTAGATATTAATATTTTAAAAACCTACGGTTTATTTGTAATATTTGGTGTTTTACTTGGCACATACATGGCAGCCTTACTAAATACAAAGTCTTTAGTTTTGTTTTTTGCTGTTGTTGTCTATTTTTTTGGTGGATACTTGTTACTAGTAAGACATGAATTAAAAAAAAATAAAAAATTTAGGTTTTTTCCAAGAGCAACTTTTGGTTTTTTATCTGGTTTTATATCTGCTCCTATGGGAATTACTGGTGCTATGATGAATGTACCTATCTTAAGGTATTTTGGATATCCAATTAGTAGAGCAATAGGAAGTTCAGCTGCCATAGGATTTGTAATAGCATCTATTGGCTCTATTGGTTTTTTAACTTCTGGATTTTTACTGAATGCAAATATTCCTTTAAGCCTTGGCTTTGTAAATATTCCAGCTTTTTTGATATTTATACCGATAACATCATTTATGGCTCGTATTGGTGCCAATATGGTTCACACTGCAGATAAAAACAAAACACAGAGAATGTTCGGAGTATTTTTGTATGTTATTGGAACTCTATTTTTAATTAGGTTTTTAGATCTTTAACTAAATCTTTTGATCATATTCACCGATTTTACCAGTTTTTTGAAGCAAATCGTCAATAAATTCAAAGATTTTTTTCTTTCTTTTGTCTGATGTGGGACTCTCAGTTACAATAACTAATGAAGGTTTATTTGATGAGGCTCTTATTAAACCCCAGGAACCATCATTGAAAGTAAATCTTATACCATTTACTGTTAGAACATTTTCAATTTCTTGATTATCAATTTGAATATTATTTTTTTTTAAATCCTCAATTTGTTTAATTAAATCATCAACAACTTGATATTTTTCACTATCTTTACAAAATGGAGCCATTGTTGGAGATTGATAAGTATTAGGTAGTTCATAAATTATCTCACTCATTTTTTTATTATTGTTATTTAGTAAATGACATACTTGTATTGCTGAGTTTATTCCGTCATCGTATCCGTAACCTAGAGGTTGATTAAAAAAGAAATGACCACTTTTTTCAAAACCTGCAAGAGCCTTTTCTTGGTTTACTTTCCTTTTAATATGGGAATGACCTGTTTTCCAGTACAATGTTTCACAAGAGTTATTTTTTAAAATTTCATCAGTTAAATATAAACCAGTTGATTTTACATCCACTACAAATTTTGAATTTTTATGATTATTAGATAAATTTCTAGCAATTAATAAACCAATTTTATCTGAAAATATTTCATTTCCTTTATCATCAATAACTCCAACACGATCACCATCTCCATCAAAACCAAAACCTATATCAGCATTATTTTCTAAAACACATTTGCTTATGGCATGTAGCATTTCTAAATCTTCTGGATTTGGATTATATTTAGGAAATGTATAATCTAAATTACAATCTAACTCTATAACTTCACAACCAATGCCTCTTAATATATCGGGTGCAAATATTCCTGCTGTTCCGTTTCCACAAGCAACAACAGCTTTGATTTTTTTGTTAATTTTATTTTTATTTATTAGATCATCTTTATAAATACTTTGAAAATTACTTATCTTTTTTTCACTTCCATGACCCTCTACAAATTTAGTATTTAATGTTATTTCTTTTAGTTCTTTCATTTCCTCTGGAGCGTGAGTTAATCCTTTTTTAATCCCCATTTTTACACCAGTCCATCCATTTTCATTATGACTTGCCGTTACCATTGCTATTGCATCACTTTTTAAATTAAATTGTGCGAAATAAACCATAGGTGACAAAGACAATCCTATGTCTTCAACATAACAGCCGGTCGACATGAGACCTTTTTTAAGTGCTGTTTTAATTTCCTCACTATAAGATCTGTAATCATGACCAACTATGATTCTTGGATTTTTTCTGTTTGTGTGATTAACTATTTGAGTTCCTAAACCTTTTCCCAAATTTGTCACACCTTCCAAATTGATGTCATCAGGATACAACCATCGAGCGTCGTACTCTCTAAAGCCAAAAGGATCAATTTTTATTGAATTTTTCATGTTGATATTTTTATATTTTTTTTATTTTTCTATTGATAATCTTTTTTGTAAGTTCTATAAATGTTCTATTGATTTGTTGGTTATATAGTGTAATTACCAAACCATCATACAACATCTAGTTGTTTTAATAAATTAAGTATAGTACAAAAAAGGAGCTAAATGAACAAGATTTTATCACAAGCTATTAGGAAAGCTGTCTCCGATTATACACCAAATGTGAATCAGGATCCTAAAGATAAAAGATTAGATTTATTTTCTCTAAACAGCGAAACAGAATTATTTCAAAATTCAAAAGGCATAACAATCAAAATTGATAGAAGCAAAGATGATAACTTAACTGATTTTGGTAAAGCTACTCTTAAGGATAGATATTTAGGTGCAAACGAGTCTTTTCAAGATTTATTTGCAAGAGTTGCAAGTCATTACGCAGATGACAATTTACATGCTCAAAGACTTTATAACTACATCAGCAATTTGTGGTTTATGCCAGCAACACCAGTTTTATCAAACGGAGGAACAACTAGAGGACTGCCGATATCTTGTTTTTTAAATGAAGCTAGTGATAGCCTTAATGGTATTCTAGATTTGTGGAGTGAGAACGTCTGGTTAGCTGCAAGAGGTGGTGGTATTGGAAGTTATTGGGGCAATCTTAGATCAATAGGGGAAAAAATTGGAAGAGTTGGTAAGACATCAGGTATAATTCCATTTATTAAAGTAATGGACTCATTAACAATGGCAATCAGCCAAGGCTCACTAAGAAGAGGTTCTGCAGCTTGCTATATCCCAATAGATCATCCAGAAATTGAGGAATTTATTGAAATGAGAAGACCAACTGGAGGAGATCCAAACAGAAAATCATTAAATCTACACCACGGTGTTTTAGTTTCAGATGCATTTATGAGAGCTGTTGAGCTAGATGAACAGTGGGGACTAAAAAGCCCAAAAGATGGAGCGGTTCAAGCAACAGTTTCTGCTAGAAATTTATGGATAAGATTATTGACTGCAAGAATTGAAACCGGAGAACCATACATTGTTTTCATTGATACTGTTAATAGACAAATTCCTCAACACCATAAACTTGCTGGTCTTAATGTTAAAACTTCAAACCTTTGTAGTGAAATTACTCTTCCAACAGGAATTGATAAAGATGGAAGAGACAGAACTGCTGTATGCTGTTTATCGTCTTTAAATGTAGAGAAGTACGATGAATGGAAAGATGATGAAAACTTTATACAAGATGTCATGAGGTTCCTAGACAACGTTATGACTGATTTTATAGAAAATGCACCTGAGCAATTTAGTGATGCAACATATTCAGCAATGAGAGAACGAAGTGTTGGATTAGGTGTGATGGGACTTCATTCTTATTATCAAAAGAAAATGATACCAATCGAATCTGTTATGAGCAAAACTTGGAACAAAAAGATCTTTGAACATATTCATAAAAATGTGGATAAAGCATCTAAAGATTTGGCAGAGGAAAGAGGACCATGCCCAGATGCTGCAGACTATGGAATTATGGAGAGATTTTCTAATAAAACTGCAATAGCGCCAACTGCATCTATATCCATTATATGTGGTGGAACTTCACCTGGTGTTGAGCCAATTGCTGCAAATAGTTTCACACATAAAACACTTTCTGGATCTTTCAATGTACGTAACAAATATTTAAGAAAACTATTAGAGAAACATGGAAAAGATACTGATGAAGTTTGGTCAAGCATTACAACAAATCAAGGATCTGTCTCACATTTAGATTTTTTAACTCAAGATGAAAAAGATGTTTTTAAAACAGCTTTTGAGTTAGATCAAAGATGGCTTGTAGATTTAAGTGCGGATAGAACGCCTCATATTTCTCAAGCTCAATCTATTAACTTATTTTTACCAGCAGACGTACACAAAAGGGACTTACATCAAATCCACTTCCAAGCTTGGAAGAAAGGTTTGAAGAGTCTTTATTACTGCAGGTCTAAATCAATACAACGTGCTGAAAATGTTAATGATGCAAATTCAACTGACATTGCAGCAAACGTTTATAAATCAAAAGAAGAAAGTAATAACCAACAAGATTATGAGGAGTGTTTATCGTGTCAGTAGCAGAAAAAATAAATAAAGAAATAATTCAACCAAAAAAGATGGGTTTATTAGTTGAGAATCCAGTTTACAAACCATTTAGATATCCATGGTGTTATGATGCTTGGTTAACTCAACAGAGAATTCATTGGTTGCCTGAAGAAGTTCCATTAGGAGATGATGTAAGAGATTGGCAAAAAAACTTATCACAACCAGAGAAAAATTTATTAACTCAAATTTTTAGATTTTTTACTCAAGCTGATGTTGAAGTTAACAACTGTTACTTAAGACACTATACAACAGTATTTAAACCAACTGAAGTACTAATGATGATGACTGCATTTGCATCTATGGAGACAGTTCATGTTGCAGCTTATTCACATCTACTTGATACAATTGGAATGCCAGAGTCTGAATATTCAGCTTTCATGAAGTATAAAGAAATGAAGGATAAGTATGATTACATGCAAGGTTTTAATGTAAATTCAAAAGAAGATATTGCAAAAACTGTTGCTGTATTTAGTGCATTCACAGAAGGTTTACAATTATTTGCAAGTTTTGCCATCTTACTTAACTTCCCAAGACATAATAAGATGAAGGGTATGGGCCAAATTGTTACTTGGTCAGTAAGAGATGAAACACTTCACTGTAATTCAATGATTAGAATCTTTAAGGAGTTTATTAAAGAAAATCCTGAAATATGGACACCAAAACTTAAAAAAGAACTTTATGAAGCATGCAGAACTATTGTTGAGCATGAGGATTCTTTTATTGATTTAGCTTTTGAAATGGGACCTATGGAAGGTTTAACAGCAAAAGAAGTTAAAGATTATATAAGGTTTATAGCCAATAGAAGATTAGATCAGCTAGGTTTAGAACCTATTTATGATGTTCAAAAAAATCCACTAACTTGGCTTGATACTATGTTGAATGCAGTGGAACATATGAACTTCTTTGAAGGTAGAGCAACTGAATATTCTAAAGCATCTACAAGAGGATCTTGGACGGAAGCTTTTTCTTAAGATTATCTTTGATTTAATTGAAGAACCCTACGGTGTTTGCTACCTTTATAGCTAGCCAGTGGTCTGATTAGCTTATTTGCAGCATGTTGTTCTATAATATGAGCTGACCAGCCAGTAATTCTTGAGATAACAAAAATCGGAGTGAAAAAATCTGTATCAAATCCCATTAAATGGTAAGTTGGTCCAGTAGGGTAGTCTACATTTGGATGAATATTTTTTCTGTCTATCATTACCTTTTCCACAATATCGTAAATTTTTTCAAATTTTTTGTCTTTTTTAATTTTAGCGACTTTGCCAAAATATTCCCTCATGGTTGGAACTCTAGAGTCTCCACTTTTATAAACTCTGTGACCAAAACCCATAACTACATCTTTATTATCTAGAGCTTTATTTATCCATTTAAGTGCGTTCTCAGGTTTTTTAATTTTATTCATCATATGCATTACCTCTTCGTTAGCACCGCCATGAAGGGGTCCTTTTAAACTTGCTATTGCGCCAGTTATTGCACCATGAATATCTGACAAACTACTTGTGATTGTTCTGGCAGTAAACGTAGAAACATTAAAACTATGTTCTGCATACAGAATAAGAGATACATCAAATGCTTTTACAATCTCTTTGTTTGGGACTTTTCCAAAACACATATGAAAAAAATTTTCTGAAAATGAAAGTTTACTTTTTGGTGGTATAATTTTTTTACCTTTTCTTGCTCTATAAAAAGCAGCTAGTGCAACTGGCATTTTTGCAAAAATTCTCATAACTTTTCTCATATTGGCCTTAGGAGAGTTATCTTTGGTCTCTTTATCTTCAAGACCCATAATACTAACAGCTGTTCTTGCAACATCCATAGGATGAGCTTTTTTTGGAAATTTTCTTATATCATCTATCAAAGTCTTAGATAACTTCCTTTCTTTTCTCTCTTCTTTTTCAAATTTTTTTAATTGTTTTTTGGTTGGAAGTTCCCCATTAAGTATAAGATAAGCAACTTCTTCAAATTTACATTTCGCACATAAATCTTGAGCAGCATATCCTCTATAAGTTAAAGAATTAATCTCTGGCATTACTTTGGAAACTTCTGTTTCGTCAACAACTATACCTAGCAAACCTTTTTTGATTTCGTCACTCATTATTCATGTCCATCTGTATTAAAATTATAAATCTTTTCATCTAAAGCATTATATTTTTCGTATTCTACTAAATCATACAACCTTTTACGCGTTTGCATTTTATCAATAATATTGTTTTGATGTCCATCAGCAAAAATGGCACGCAAACCATCCTCTACATTTTTCATTGCTAATCTTTGAGTCGAAACCGGATAAATAACAATATTGTATCCTAAATCCTCTAGCTGTTTATAATTAAGTAATTTAGATTTTCCAAACTCTGTCATGTTAGCCAAAAGATAACAATCAAGGGATTTTCTAACTAATTCAAACTCTTTTTCATCTTTTAAAGCTTCTGGAAATATTACCTCAGCACCAGCATCAACATATGATTTACACCTATCGATCATGCCATCTATTCCTTCAACACTTTTTGCATCTGATCTAGCTATAATTTTGAAATTTTTATCTTTTCTAGCATTCACACACTCCTTAATTTTGGATACCATTTTTTCTTTAGTTATCAGTTCTTTGTTATCTAAATGACCACATCTTTTTTGTTCAATTTGATCTTCTAAATGAACTGCTGCAACGCCAAATTCTTCGAATGTTTCAATAGTTTCCTTGCATGATTTAAACCCAGTATCAATGTCAACAATTGTTGGAAGATTTGTAACACGTGATATTAAGTAAGATCTAGTACTAACATCCTGTAAAGTAGTTAAGCCAATATCAGGAAACCCTAAATCATTTGCCATAACACCACCTGATACGTAGACTGCGTCGTAGCCAATTTCTTCAATTAATTTTGCTGTTAAAGGATTATAAGCTCCAGGAACTCTAAGAATTTTATTAGATTTTAACTTAGTATCTAAATCTATTCTTTTTTGCGTCAAATCCTTTTCAACAAAATGCATTTAAAATATACCTTTTTTATTATTATTTTTTAAGTATTTTTTACTTACTTCAATATTTAATTTATCAAGATTACCTTTTTTTAATTTTTTTAAATTTTGAACAGATTTCAAAAATCTGTCACTTTCTTTTTTGGAAATAATATTTTCAGTCAAAGTTATAAATTTTTTAATATAGCTTTTTCTAGTAAAAGGTCGTTCACCATAAGGATGTGCATCGGCTCTTTCTAATTCTTCAGATATCTTTTTACCATTGTTTAAAGTTACTACAATTCTTGCACCGAATGATTTCTTTTTTGGATCAGGATGGTGATATTTTTTTGTCCATTTTTTATCTTCATGGGTTGTTATGGATTTCCATAGTTTAATTGTACTTTTTCTATTAGCTCTTGCTTTTGTATAAGATTTTACATGATGCCAATCAGCATCCTCTAAAGCAACAGCAAATATATACATAATTGAGTGATCTAATGTTTCTCTTGAGGCATTTGGATCCATTTTTTGTGGATCATTTGCTCCTGTTCCAATTACAAAATGTGTGTGATGGCTAGTGTAAATATCAATTTTTTTTATATTTTTTAAATTTGGAATTTTTTTGTTTAACTTTTTACCTAAATCTATAATTGCCTGGGCTTGGTATTCAGCTGAATATTCTTTTGTATATGTCTCTAGAATAGCTTTTTTAGGCTCATTCTTTTTTGGCAATGGAACATTATATTTTGCATTCTTTCCATCTAGTATTCTTGCAATAATACTGTCTTCTCCCTCGTAAATTGGGCTAGGTGCACCCTCGCCTCTCATTGCTCTATCAACAGCCTCTATTGCTAATTTACCAGCATGAGCTGGTGCATATGCTTTCCAGCTTGATATTTCCCCTTTTCTAGATTGACGTGTTGAAATACTAACATGGAGCGCTTGTTGAACTGCTTGATAAATGGTTTCAGTATTTAATCTTAGCATTGAACCTATTCCAGCAGCAACACTCGGTCCTAAATGTGCGATGTGATCTATTTTATGTTTATGAAGACAAATTCCTTTAACCAAATTAACTTGAACCTCATAAGCTGTAATAATTCCTCTTAGAAGCTCCACTCCACTTTTTTTAAGCTTTTCACCAACAGCTAGTATAGGAGGAATGTTATCACCTGGATGGCTATAATCAGCTGCCAAAAAAGTATCATGAAAATCTAATTCTCTAACAGCTGTTCCATTTGCCCACGCTGCCCACTCAGCATCAAATTTCATTTTTGAATTAATACCAAATAAGGTTGAGCCTGATTTTCTTAAATGACCTTTGGCCATTTCTCTCGCAGATATAACTGGTTTTCTATTTAATGAGGCAATAGCAACTGATGCATTATCAATTATTCTATTGATAACCATCTCTATTGAGTTTTTATTTAACTTGGCATTATCACTTGCTATTTCTGCTATTTTCCAGGCAAGCTGTTTCTTCTTTGGAAGGTTAATTTTTGACGGATATACTTTAACACTATTTAACAACAAAATAACTCCTAGCTTATGATTTTGTTTTAATAGTTAAAATAAATTAATCAATATTAAAGATATTTAGTTATAATTTTCTCAATACCTACAAAATCTTTAATTAAGTGATTGTGATATATTTCATCTGATTTCTTTTCAGTATATCCGTATTTTAGCAAAATTATTGGAATTTCTGCTGCTTTGGCTGCATTTGCATCTGTTTCACTATCTCCAATCATGATTGTTTTGTTTTTATCACCATCTAAAATTTCAATAGTGGTGGTTAAATGTCTAGGATCAGGTTTGCAATATTCAAAAGTATTGTATCCAGCCACATATTCAAAATAATCATAAATTCCAATTTTTTTTAAAAGATCAACTGCCAAATGCTCAGTTTTGTTAGTGCATACAGCCATAGAAATATTTTCTTTTTTACACCAATTTAGAAATTCCTTTACTCCATTTATTAGCTTGCTTTCATGTAAAATATTTTCTCCGTAGTAAGATAAAAATTCATTAGTCATTTCATTTTGAATCTTTTCATCAAACCATTTCCATTGTCCATTGGCTTTTGCCATCATTGCTTTTGCACCTCTACCAACAGCATTTTTCAGTTCACCCAAAGTTTTTGTTGGATATCCAAATTTTTTCATAACATGATTATGAGCACGAATTAAATCTGGAGCAGTATCAATCAAAGTGCCATCTAGATCAAAAAGAATGGTAAATTTTTGCGTCATTTAAAAGTATTATTAAGAAATATATTGTGAATTAATTAAACTAATACTCAAATATATAAAAATATCAAATGAAACAAAAAAAATTAATTAATATTCAATCAAAATTAAGAAACAAATTTTTAAGAAATGGTGTCAAAATGATTGCTCCAGAGACAGTTTTTTTTTCTAAAAGCACAAAAATAGGAAAAAATGTAACTATTGAACCATACGTGGTTATTGCTGACAATGTCTCAGTAGGAAATAATGTAAGAATTTTATCTTTCTCTCATTTGGAGGGAGTAAAAATTGAAAATAATGTAAATATTGGACCTTATGCAAGATTAAGACCAGGTACAATTCTTAAATCAGGATCTAGAGTTGGAAATTTTGTTGAGGTGAAAAAAAGTATTATAGGCAAAGATACTAAATTAAATCATCTTTCATATATAGGTGACTCAAATTTAGGAAAAAAAGTAAATATTGGTGCAGGTACAATTACATGTAATTATGATGGTATTAAAAAAAGCAAAACATCAATTGGTGATGAGGTGTTTGTTGGTTCAAATTCATCACTAGTTGCCCCAATTAAGCTTGAAAAAAAAAGCACAATTGGCGCAGGATCAGTTATTACTAAAAAAGTTTTAAAAAATTCATTAGCTTTAACAAGAGCAGAGCAAATTGAAATTAAAAATTATAAAAGAAAAAAATAAATGTGTGGAATTATTGGAATAATAAGCTCTAAAGAAGTTTCAAATAGAATAGTTAATTCACTTAAAAAGCTTGAATATAGAGGTTATGACTCTGCTGGTATAGCCACCCTAGTTGATGGGAATATAAACGAAGTAAAGTGCGAGGGTAGGGTTGATGCTTTAGAAAAAGATATATCAAAATTTAATCTTAAAGGGGAGATTGGAATAGGTCATGTTAGATGGGCAACACACGGTAAGCCTAGCAAAGTTAATGCTCATCCTCATTCATCAGAACAGGTTTCGGTTGTTCATAATGGAATTATTGAAAATTCAACAATTTTAAAAAAACTATTAGAAAAAAAAGGTTATATATTTAAATCACAAACTGATACTGAGGTAATAGCTCATCTGGTAACTGATTACTTAAAAAAAAATTCACTGAAGAATACTATCATTAAAGTTTTGAAAAAACTTCATGGGAGTTTTGCATTAGGTATAATTTTTAAAGATAGAAATGATTTAATGATTGGAGCTAGAAGGGGCTCTCCTTTAGCTGTTGGATATGGTCCAAATGAAAATTATCTTGGTTCAGACTCTTACGCTCTTAAATCTATGACTAATAAAATTACCTATTTAGATGATGGTGAGTTTTGCATTGTCAAAAGAGATCAAATTGAATTTTTTGAGGGAGATGGAATAAAAATAAATAAAGAAGTGATGAATCTTTCTAAAGAAGAACTTAGTTATGACAAAGGTGAGTATAAGTATTTTATGGAAAAAGAGATAGATGAACAGCCTTTGACTATCAATAACTGCATAAACGAATACGTGGATAAATATAACAATCAAATAAACATATACAATTTTCCATGGAAGATAAGTTCTTTAAAATCAATTGTATTGGTTGGTTGTGGAACAGCCTACCATTCATGCCTGGTTGCAAAATATTGGTTAGAGCAAAACACAAATTTAGATGTGAGCATAGATATAGCCTCAGAGTTTAGGTACAGAAAAGTAAGATTTAAAAAAGATTGTCTTTATGTATTTGTATCTCAATCTGGAGAAACTGCTGATACATATGCTGCTTTAGAATTGTGTAAGAAGAATAAAATGAAAACTTGTGCAATTGTTAATGTTGTAGAAAGCTCAATAGCAAGAGACGCTGATTTGGTTTTACCTATATATTGCGGACAAGAAATAGGAGTAGCATCTACAAAGGCTTTCCTTGGGCAAATGTTAGTGCTTTATATACTGTCCTTAAAAATTTCTTTTGATCAGGAACTGATTACAAAAAAAAAATATGAATCAAAAATTAAAAATTTATTAACATTGTCTAATTCTGCAAAAAAAACACTTAAATTAGATCATAAACTTTTAAAGATTGGTAAAGTTTTTGCAGATGCTAAAGGATGTATGTTTTTGGGAAGGGGTTACTCTTTCCCTATTGCTTTGGAGGGAGCATTAAAGCTAAAAGAATTAGCCTATGTTCACGCAGAAGGTTATCCAGCAGGTGAAATGAAACATGGACCGTTAGCTTTGATAGAAGAAGGTATGCCTGTAGTCGTTATAGCTCCAAGAGACGAGCACTATTTAAAAACTGTGTCTAATATGCAGGAAGTAATTGCTAGAGGAGCAAAAGTTCTACTTATTACAAATAAAAATAAAGATGAAATAATTTCTGAAAATATTTGGGAGCAAATAGAAGTTGATAAATTAAATGATGAACTTATTCCTTTTTTAACAACTATTCCTTTGCAAAAATTGGCTTTCTATTCGGCACTGGAAAAGGGTTACGATATTGATAAACCAAGAAACTTAGCTAAATCAGTAACAGTAGAATAACTTGTATTATTACTTATCAAAATTTTTAGGCCCCCTTTTAAACCCAACAAATTTTTTATTTATACTTTTTATAATTTTATTTATTTTTTTCCTAATTAGTAAAAGAAAAATTATATTAAAAATATTAAGTTTAAATATATTTTTAATAATAATCGTTGCTTTTTTTCCAACAGGATCTTTAGGTTTAAAGTATCTTGAAAAAGACTTCATAATTAAAAAAGAATACAAAGATATAAAAAATATTTTAGTTTTATCTGGAGCAAATGAAAGAATAATAGCTTCAATTAGTTTAGCCTATCAATATCCGGAAGCAAAAGTTTTTTATGTTGGTGGAAATGCTTACTTAGTCAAAAATAATGAAAACGACGATCCCACTATAGCTAAAAAATTTTATAATAAACTTAATTTTGATATGGATCGTATAAACTTTATTGGAAAATCAAGGAACACAATTGAAAATTTTAAAGAAATAAAAGAGTTGGATTTAAAATACTCTGAGACTATATTAATTACTTCTGCTTATCATATGAAAAGATCTATGATGATTGCTAAAAAACAAGGAGTAAAGGTCATACCTTATCCTATCAATCCCATCTCAGGATCAACAACTCATTTACTGAATAGTTACCAGGTTTTTGATGTAACTAACAATCTTTCAAAATTTAATACTTTTTTTAGGGAAATTCTTGGAATAATTGCTTTCAAAATTACAAGCTAAACTTAAATTTTTTATATAAATTTAAATTATTAAAAAATTTACTTTTTTTTATTTAAATCACATATATATACACACTTATAGATTGTATTATGAAAAAATGGAAACCAAATAGTTGGAGAAATTATCCTGTAAAACACATTCCTGAATACAAGGATGAAAAAGAACTAAATATTGTTTTAAACAAATTAAAAAATTTTCCTCCTTTAGTTTTTGCTGGAGAAACAAGACATCTTAAAGATCAATTAGCAAATGTAGTTGATGGAAAAGCTTTCTTGTTACAAGGGGGAGATTGTGCTGAAAGTTTTGCGGAATTTCATCCAGATAATATCAGAGATTACTTTAAACTTATGCTTCAAATGTCATTAGTATTAACTTACTCAGCTTCTTTACCTGTAGTTAAGTTAGGAAGAATTGCTGGTCAATTTTCAAAACCAAGAAGTGCACCAACAGAAAAAATTGGAGATGTTGAGCTACCGAGTTATTTAGGAGATAATATTAATTCTATAGAGTTTACTGAAAAAGGAAGAGCCTATGATCCAAAGAGATTGTTTAGAGCCTATTCACAATCTGCCTCAACCTTAAATTTATTGAGAGCATTTTCCAACGGTGGTTTTGCAGATTTAAAAAATGTTCATATGTGGAACTTAGGATATATAAAATCCGCATCTCAAGCCAAAAAATTTAAGGAATTAGAAGATAAAATAGCTGATGCTCTAGCCTTCATGGAAGCTTGTGGAATTACATCTGATTTCAACAGAAGATTGTATACAGTCAATTTCTGGACATCACATGAGGCTTTACATTTACCATTTGAAGAAGCCATGACAAGAATAGACTCAACAACTGGTGAACATCACGATACCTCAGCACACTTTGTTTGGATAGGTGACAGAACAAGACAAATTGATGGGGGTCATGTAGAATTTTGTAGAGGAATTGAAAACCCAATAGGGATTAAATGTGGTCCAACATCAAAACCAGAGGAAATTGCAAAAATTTGTGAAAAGATAAATCCAAAAAATGAAAAGGGAAAAATCACGTTAATTTCTAGATTTGGACATGATCAAGTAGAAAAATGTCTACCTAAGTTAATTAGAGGAATTAAAAAAGAAGGTTTAAACGTAATATGGTCGTGTGATCCTATGCATGGTAATACGATTAAATCATCAACAGGATTTAAAACAAGACCATTTAATAACGTATTAAATGAAGTTAAAAATGTGTTTGCAGTTCATCAGAGTGAGGGTTCATATGCTGGTGGCCTTCATATTGAGATGACTGGTCAAAATGTGACAGAATGTACGGGTGGAGCTCAAAAAATATCAGATACTGATTTATCAAGTAGATACCATACTCAGTGTGATCCAAGATTGAATGCAAATCAAGCTTTAGAGTTAGCTTTTTTAATTTCAGATGAGATTAAAAAGAATACCTTGTATGCTAAAAATGGTATTAGAGCGGCATCTTAATCATTTAATTTTTTAAATTAATTATTATATTTTTATTATGGAACCGAGCAAAAAAGTAATATTTATTAAAGATTGGATATTGAATTATGTAAATTCAATGCCAAAAAAAGCTGATTCATTAGTAATAGGAATCTCTGGAGGAATTGACTCATCAGTTTCAAGCACGTTGAGTGCAATGACAGGACTAAAAACTATTGTTTTGTCTATGCCTATTAAACAAAAAACTGCTCAACATGATTTAAGTCTAAAACATCAAGAGTGGTTGAAGCAAAAATTTACAAATGTTGAAGGTATTACAGTTGAACTAGATAGTCTTTTTTCTACATTTGAAAACACTTTAAAGGATTTTAGTAGCTTGCACGGAATGGCAAATTCAAGAGCCAGGTTGAGAATGACTACACTTTATCAAGTAGCTGCAGCCAATAATGGAATAGTTGTAGGCACAGGAAATAAAGTTGAAGATTTCGGAGTAGGTTTTTATACAAAGTATGGCGATGGTGGAGTTGATATATCACCAATAGCTGATTGTAATAAAACTGAGGTTTGGGAATTAGGAAAAGAATTAAAAATTTTACAAGAAATTATTGATGCTCCTCCAACAGATGGACTGTGGGATGACGGGAGAACAGATGAGGGCCAACTAGGTCTTAGCTATAAAGAACTAGAAGAAGCTATGGAGAATGAAAATTCAAAAAATAGAGAAAAATATATAAAAATAAGAAATGCAAACCTGCATAAAATGGATCCAATTCCAGTATGCAAGATTCCAAGCTAATCAAATAGATTCACAAATCTATAATTAAAGTATATTCCTACATTAATGAACAAAGATATTTTTTTGACAAATAGCTATGGTGGTAAAAAAGAAAACTTTCAACCGATAGATGAAAAAAATATTAAAATGTATGTTTGTGGCCCAACAGTCTATGATGATCCACATATAGGTAATGCAAGACCATTAGTAGTATTTGATATTCTCTATAAAGTTTTAAAATGTAAATATGGTAAAGATAGAGTTACTTATGTAAGGAATATAACTGATATTGACGATAAAATAATCCAGTCTGCAAAAGATAAAAAAATTTCAATTGCTGAATTAACAAATAATGTAAATATAAAGTTTCAAGAAGATTGTAATTACCTTAATTGTGATACACCTAATTTTCAACCTAAAGCCACAGAAAATATAAATGAAATGATTGAAATGATCAGTAGTTTAATTAAAAAAGGTTATGCTTATGAAAGCAAGAAACATATTTATTTTGAAGTAAATAAATTTAACGATTATGGAAAATTATCAAATAAAAAAATTGAAGATTTAATATCTGGATCTAGAGTAGATGTATCAAGTAATAAGAAAAATCCTGAAGATTTTGTTTTATGGAAACCGTCTAGTGAAGATGAACCTAGTTGGCAATCTCCCTGGGGAAATGGTAGACCTGGTTGGCACTTAGAATGCTCTGTAATGTCCAAAAAATATCTTGGTGAAAAGTTCGATATTCATGGAGGTGGTAGAGATTTAATCTTTCCTCATCATGAAAATGAAATTGCACAATCTAGATGTGCTAATGGAACAGACGTTTTTTCAAATTATTGGGTACATAATGGATTTATTACATTATCAAATGAAAAAATGGCTAAATCACAAGGAAATATTTTAAAAATAAGTGATTTTAAAAAGAATGTTAACGGTCAAGCTTTAAGACTAGCTTTAATTAGCGCTCAGTATAGACAGCCTTTGGATTGGAATGATAAACTTTTGGATGAAAGTCAAAAGACAATTGATAAATGGTACAAAAGTTATGTTGCATTAGACAAGCCCAAACTAATATCAGATGATGATCTTTTACCTTTGTATGATGATTTAAATACTCCTAAGTATATTGCTAATCTTCATAAATTATTTGAAAAATCTCAATCTGGTAATATTGAGGATAAAAAAGAATTTGTGTCAGCTTGTAATTTTATTGGTTTATTAACAGAAACTAAAGATGAATGGGATAATTTTAAAAAAAATAAATCTATTTTAAGTGATGATTACATTGAAAATAAAATTAAAGAACGAAATCAGGCTAGAGATAGTAAAAATTATGAATTAGCAGATAAAATTCGTAATGAACTTTTAGAAAAAGGAGTTCAAATAGAGGATAAAGATGGTAAAACCTCGTGGAAATTTAAATAAATGTCAGACAAAATATACATATTTGACACTACTTTACGAGATGGTGCACAAACACAAGGTGTTGACTTTTCGTTAGACGATAAAGAAAAAATATCTACTGCATTAGACAATCTTGGTGTTGATTACATTGAAGGTGGGTGGCCAGGAGCTAATCCTACGGATACAGAATTTTTTAATAAAAAACACTCATTTAATCATTCAATACTAACTGCTTTTGGAATGACAAAAAAATCAGATCATAGCGCTGAGAATGATCCAATGATATCATCTTTAATAAATTCAAAGGCAAATTCAATTTGTTTATTTGGAAAATCTTGGGATTTTCATGTTGATGTTGCTTTAGGTATATCTAAAGAACAAAATTTAAAAAATATAAGTGAAAGCGCTAAACATATTATTAATTCTGGAAAAGAATTTATGTTTGATGCCGAACATTTTTTTGATGGATATAAATCAAATAAAGAATATGCTTTAAGTTGTATAAAGTCTGCATATGATCAAGGTGCAAGATGGATTGTATTGTGTGATACTAATGGTGGAACTTTACCTCATGAAATATCAAAAATAGTCACCGATGTATCAAATCATATTCCTGGAAAAAATTTAGGTATTCATGCACACAATGACACAGAAAATGCAGTTGCAAATTCTTTAGTTGCAATTCAAGCAGGTGTAAGACAGGTGCAGGGCACAATCAATGGTTTAGGTGAAAGATGTGGAAATGCTAATTTGATGTCTCTAATTCCTTCTTTGTATTTAAAGGATGAATTTTCAAAGAATTTCGAAATAAATATAAAAGATGAGAATATTAAACATTTAACACAATGTTCTAGATTATTGGATGAAATTTTAAACAGAAAGCCTAATAAACATTTACCTTATGTTGGTGCTGCAGCTTTTTCACACAAAGGTGGAATGCATGTCTCTGCAGTTCAAAAAGACCCAAAAACATATGAACATATTGATCCAAAAGAAGTTGGCAATGTGAGAAATATTGTTGTTTCAGATCAGGCTGGTCAATCGAATATACTATCAAGATTGGAAACCATAGGGATAAACATAAAAAAAAATGATCCTAAAATTAAAGAACTTTTAAATGAAGTAAAAGGAAGAGAGTTTATTGGATATAGTTATGACGGAGCTGATGCTTCATTTGAATTATTAGCAAGAAGAATAGTAGGAGAAATACCCAGATATTTAATTATCAAAGCTTACGATGTATCTGTTAAAAAAAATTCTTCAGGTGAAATTATTTCATCAGCAAAAGCTGAACTAGAAGTTGATGGTGAAACAATTGTTTGTGAGGGAGAAGGAAACGGACCGGTTAATGCATTAGATAATGCGATTCGAAACAATATTGATAAAATTTCTAAATACTCAGATTATCTTAAGGATTTGAGACTAGTTGACTATAAGGTAAGAATTTTAAATACTGGAACAGAAGCTGTAACTAGAGTTTCAATTGAAAGTACAGACTCCAAAGGAAAAAACTGGTTCACAATAGGAGTTTCACCCAACATTATTGATGCATCTTTTAAAGCCTTAATAGACAGTCTTGATTATAAATTGTTTAAAGATAATGCACCAGCAAGTGCTTAATGAATTTAAATAATATATCATATATATTACATAAGCCGCAGCTATCTGAAAATATTGGATTATGCGCAAGAGGTATGAAAAATTTTGGTTTTAAAAATTTATCATTAATCGAACCTCAACCTTTATTTCCAAATGATAAAATCTTAGCAACTTCTGTCGGTGCTAAAGATATAATAAAAAAAACTAAAGTTTTTTCAAATTTAGAAAAATCATTAAATAATACCGACATTTTAATTGCTACATCTGCAAGATTTAGAAATAAAAATATTAAACATATTTCATTAGAAGATTTAAAAAAAATTGATTTTACAAAAAAAGTAACTTTTTTATTTGGTTCAGAAGCATCAGGATTATCAAACAACGAAGTAAGTTATGCTGATTATGCATTGCAAATTCCGAGCAATGTTAAATTTAGATCATTAAATCTTTCTCATAGTTTAGTTATTGTTGCTGAAACAGTTTCAAGATTAATTTCAAAAAATAAAGTTCATTTTCAAAAATCTCAAAAAATAAAAAAAGCAACAAAGAAAGAAATATCAGCAATGTTACATTTTTGTTTATCAAATCTTGAAAACAAAAATTTTTTTAAACAAAATGCAAAAAAACCTATAATGCTTGAAAATTTAAGAAGCATTTTTTATAAAATGGAACTTTCCCAAAAAGAAATACGTATTTTATCCAGTGTATTCGCAGGTTTAAGCAAAAAACCTTGATTGACAAAAATATTTTGAAGTCTATAAAACTCATAATTGAAATATGACAAAACGATTAAACTCAAAACATAAAGTTGATAGAAGACTTAAAGTTAATTTATGGGGTAGACCCAAAAGCCCTTTTAACACCAGAGCATATCCCCCTGGGCAACATGGTCAAACGAAATCTGCAAAACCTTCAGATTATGGAATTCAATTACAAGCAAAGCAAAAATTAAAATGTTATTACGGTAACATGAATGAAAGACAATTTAGAAACATGTATAAAAGAGCTATTATGAAGAAAGGTGATACTGCTGAAAATTTAATTGGTCTATTAGAAAGGAGATTAGATGCAGTTATCTATAGGTCAAAATTGTCAAACACAATTTTTTCCTCAAGACAATTGATTAATCATGGTCATGTTAGAGTAAATGGAAAAAAAGTAAATATTTCAAGTTATCAAGTAAAAGAAGAGGATAGTATTGAGATAAGAGATAAGTCAAAACAATTAGCTTTAATAGATATTGCTCTTGCGAATAAAGAAAGAGAAGTGCCTGAGTATTTACAATTAGATGAAAAAAATAAAAAAGTTAAATTTGTAAGAATTCCTAAATTTGAAGAAGTTCCTTACCCTGTTGTAATGGAGCCAAATTTAGTAATTGAATATTACTCAAGATAATTTTTCTGATTAAAAGAACATCAAAAAATCATATAGAAAAAATACTTTCAGAAAATTCAGACTGGAAAGTTCTCGATATTGGTTGTGGCTATGGAGCAAATAAATATGCAACTACAATAAGTGATATTGTCGACTATTCTGATCATTACAAAGATAAAACATTTGTAAAAATAACTGAAAAAAAATTGCCATTTAAAGATAAAGAATTTGATTATATTATCGCCTCTCATGTAGTCGAACATGTTGAGGATATTTCCTATTTTTTAAATGAATTATCTAGAGTAGGAAAAAGAGGATATATCGAAGTACCCACAAGACTTGAAGACAATTTAGTTTTTGAAAATAAAAAAGATCATATTTGGCACTTAGTATTTGATGATGTTAATAATCAAATTAATATTTCAAAAAAACAACAATACTTTGAGCCAGTTTTAACCGTAGCATCAATAAAAAAATTTAATGAATATTTTCGTGAAAGTTTAGTAATCGAGTTAAGTTGGGAAGATAGTATTCAATTTAACATGGATGATGATAATTTAAAAACTCAAGCTCAAATATCAATTTTAAACTTGTTAAAAAAATATTTCTCAAAAAAAATTCGGTTATTATTTAAATAAGATTAGTTCTTCTTTTTAAAATCAATTCCATTGTCTTCAAAAAGTTTTGCCAATTCACCACTTTCGTACATTTCCTTAACTATATCACAACCACCAATGAATTCATTTTTAACATATAATTGAGGTATAGTTGGCCAGTCACTAAAAACTTTAATTCCTTCTCTTAGATTTTGGTCTGCTAAAACATTTACACCCTTAAAATTAACCTCAAGCATTTTTAAAATATTGGTTACAGCCATAGAAAACCCGCACTGAGGAGCATCAGGTGTTCCCTTCATAAACAAACATACTTCATTACTTTTAATTTCATTTTTAATTAATTCATTTGTTTGACTATCCATTTACTTCTCCTTTGTTTTAACGGCTAATGCGTGTAATTCATTCCCCATCTTGCCTTTGAGAGAACTATATACCATTTTGTGCTGCTGAATTTTACTTTTTCCAGCAAATTGCGACGAAATTACTGTCGCTGAATAATGATTACCATCACCTGCAAGATCTTGAATTTCTATTTTTGCATCAGGAAGAGCTTCTTTTATTAAGCTTTCTATTTCTTTTAAATCCATTGCCATTAGTTAACCATATATTCCTTTAGCCAATTTTTATAGCCTTCTTTGATATCGTCAATTGATATTTTTAGATCGCTCCCATAAGTAATCTGATTGCTTTCCACTATACCCAATTTATCAAAATGGATTGAATCTTTTTTAAGTATTTTTTCAACATTTTCTAAATTCTCAGGTTTTATTTCAATTATATACCTTCCTTGGTCCTCTCCAAAAAAATATTCAAATTTATTTACTAAACCTTCAATTGGAAATAACTTTACTCCTTTATCTCCTTTTATGCTCATTTTTGATATAGCTGTTAAAATTCCTCCTAACGAAACATCATGACATGTCTCAATTAAATTCTTATTTTTTAAATTTAAAATACTCATCCCATTTTGTTTTTCATTGAATAAATTTATTTCTGGAGGAGGACCATTATGATTAGACAAAATATTTTTTGCAAATATTGATTGATCTAAATGACCATCAGTCTTACCAATTACAAATAGATAGTTACCATTATTTTTTAATTCCATTGTAATCATCTGCTTATAATCAGATAGTAAACCAATACCTCCAATAGATGGAGTAGGCTTAATTCCTTTATCTTTTGTCTCGTTATAGAAAGAAACATTTCCTGAAACTACAGGGTAATTTAAATATTTTGAAGCTTCTGTAATTCCTTCAACACATTCAACAAATTCTCCCATATTTTTTTCTTTTTCTGGGTTTCCAAAATTAAGACAATTTGTAATAGCTATTGGTTTCGCTCCAACGGAAATCATATTTCTCCAACTTTCACAAACAACTTGCTTTCCTCCTGTTAATGGATGAGCATGACAATAAGTTGCAGATGAGTCCACTGCCGCAGCTACAGCTTTGTTTGTTCCATGAACTCTTACAACTCCAGCATTCCCACCGGGCTTTTGAATTGTATCACCCATGACCGTATGATCATATTGGTTCCATATCCATTCTTTATCTGCAATGTTTGGATCTGTTAGAATTTTATTTAAACATTCACTTAGTTTCAAAGACTTAAAATTATTTTTTGAAAATTTACTCTCTTTAGGTAATTTAGCTTTTGTCCATTTACGATCGTACATAGGAGCATTTTCAGCCAAAAAATCTATCGGAATTTCAGCAACTTTTTTACTTTCAAAAAATAATTCTATATTTTTACTATTGGTTGTCTTTCCAATAACTGCAAAATCTAAGTTCCACTTATCAAATATTTTTTTTGCCTCATTTTCTTTTCCTGCCTCTAACACAATCAACATACGCTCTTGGCTTTCTGAAAGCATGATTTCATAAGGTGTCATATTTTGTTCTCTACAAGGTACTTTTGTTAAATCAATTTCAATACCTAAATCACCTTTTGATGCCATTTCAATACTTGATGAAGTTAGTCCAGCAGCTCCCATATCCTGAATTGATATTATTGATTTACCTGCCATTAATTCTAAGCAAGCTTCTAAAAGTAGTTTTTCAGTAAATGGATCACCAACCTGAACTGTTGGTTTCTTTTCCTCTATCTTGTCATCGAAAATAGCTGATGCCATACTTGCACCATGAATTCCGTCTCTACCTGTTTTTGACCCTACATATATAACAGGCTTGTCAACTCCAGCAGCTTTAGAGTAAAATATTTTATTTTTATTTACTAAGCCTAGTGTCATTGCATTGACTAGAATGTTTCCATTATAAGACTCATCAAAGCAAGTTTGGCCAGCGATAGTTGGAACGCCAATACAATTCCCATATCCACCAATACCTTTAACAACACCTCTTAATAGATTTCTAGTTTTTTCATGATCAATTGACCCAAAATGAATTGAGTTTAAATTGGCAATAGGTCTTGCTCCCATAGTAAATACATCTCGCATAATTCCACCAACACCTGTTGCTGCACCTTGATAGGGCTCAATAAATGAAGGATGGTTATGACTTTCTATCTTAAATACAATTGCATCATCATCTTCAATGTCGACAACACCAGCATTTTCTCCTGGACCTTGAATAACTTGATCACCTTTAGTATGTAATTTTTTAAGATGTCTTCTAGATGATTTATAAGAACAGTGTTCATTCCACATTGCTGAAAAAATACCTAATTCTGTAATATTTGGAGTTCTCTTTAATAGATCGCAAATTTTTTTATATTCATCTTTCTTCAGTCCATGATCGATAGCTATTTGTTCATTTACTTCACTCATTACATGCTACCTATTAAATTTTCGAAGATAAGTGATCCGTCTTCACCCGAAAGAAAAGGATCAATCATTCTTTCTGGATGAGGCATCATTCCTAAAATATTTTTATTTTTATTGAATATCCCAGCTATATTTTTAATAGCTCCGTTAGGATTATTATTTTCATCATCATTTCCTTTATCATCACAATAAGTAACAGCTATTTGACCATTATCTTCTATTGATTGTAATTCATCATTTGAGCAAAAGTAATTTCCCTCGTTATGAGCAATATGAAGTTCTAAAACTTCTTTCTTAATATTTTTAAAATATTTATTTTCTTTATTTTTAATTTTCACAAAAACATTTTTACAAATAAAATTTAAGTATTTATTTTGTTGAAGTATACCAGGTAATAAACCTGTTTCAGTTAGTATTTGAAAACCATTACAAATTCCAAGTACCAATCCTCCAGAATTCGCAAAATCAATTACAGATTTAATAATTCTTGATTTACCTGCAATGCTCCCACATCGAAGGTAATCTCCATAGGAGAAACCTCCAGGCAAAACAATTAAATCACTTTTTGGAATTTCAGCGTCGTTATGCCAAACCATCTGGTTTTTAAAGCCAAATTTCTTTAGAGCAACATCCATGTCTCTATCACAATTTGAGCCGGGGAATATAATTACAGATGATTTCATTAAATAGTTACAAGATTTTATAATTCTCAATAACTAGATTTGCTAAAAGCTTTTTACACATATCTTCGACTTGAGATTTAGCTTTACCTTCATCATTCTCATTTAATTCGATGTCAAAATATTTACCTTGTCTAACTTCTGAAACATTATCAAAAGTCATTCCATTTAGAGTTTGTTGTATCGCTTTGCCTTGAGGATCAAGCACTCCATTTTTTAAAGTAACAATTACTTTTACTTTCATTTTTTCTTTATTTTTACTGCTTTAGGTTTAGGATAAGTTAATGGTCTTATATTTGATTGTTCGTGTAATATATTAAGCCTAATGGCCACTTCTTGATAAGCTTCTAGCAAATTACCAAGGTTATTTCTAAATCTATCTTTGTCTAATTTTTTATCTGTCCTCATATCCCAAAGTCTGCACGTATCAGGACTAATTTCATCAGCTAACATAATTTCTCTTTTACCTCCAGCTTCAAATCTTCCAAATTCAACTTTAAAATCTACTAATTTAATTCCAACGCCCCTGAACATACCTTGAAGAAAATCATTTATTCTTCTTACTTCTTCGTAAATAAAATCTAATTCGAAAACATCCATCCACTTAAAAGCTAAAATATGCTCTCTGCTTACGAGAGGATCACCTAGATCATCATTTTTTAAGCAATATTCAACTAAAGGATAATCAAGCACTGTTCCATCTTCTATTCCTAATCTTTTTGTTAAGGATCCTGTAGCAATATTTCTTACAACAAATTCAATTGGAATAATTTCAACTAACTTTATCAGTTGTTCTCTCATATTAAGTCTTTTTACTAAATGATTTTTTATTCCAATATTGCTTAACTGAGTAAGAATATGTTCTGAAATTCTATTATTTAAAATTCCTTTTCCTTCAATGATATCTTTTTTTTGATTATTAAAAGCTGTAGCATCATCTTTAAAATGTTGAATTACTAAATTCTTATCAGTAGTTGCATAAATAATTTTAGCTTTTCCTTCGTATAATTTTTTACCTTTTTTCATTATTTAAAAACCCTATTAAAAATTAAATTAATATTCTTAAAGTGTGAGGAATAATCAAATATTTTTTTCATTTTTTTGCTAGATATTCTAGATGTAATGTTTTTATCACTCATCACAACATCTAAAAGATTGAGATTATCTGCTATGCATTTTTTAGCATGTGCTTGTACTAATCTATATGAGATTTCTCTACTTAAACCTGATTTTGTTAGTTCTAACATCAATTCTTGAGAGAAAATTGTACCCTTGGTGATATTAAGATTGTTAAGCATTTTCTCTGGATAAACAATCATTTTATCTAATACGCTCGCTAATCTTACTAAAGCAAAATCTAATGTTATATTTGCATCTGGACCAATATTTCTTTCTACACTTGAATGCGAAATATCTCTTTCATGCCAAAGAGCTATATTTTCTAATGCTGGAATAGTATAACTTCTAACCATTCTAGCAAGTCCAGTTAGGTTTTCACTTAATATTGGATTTTTTTTATGTGGCATCGCACTTGAACCTTTTTGTTTTTTAGAGAAAAATTCCTGCAATTCATAAACTTCAGTTCTTTGTAAGTGTCTAATTTCTGTTGAAACTCTCTCAATTGATCCAGCTATAATACCTAAAACTGAAAAATAATGTGCATGTCTATCTCTTGGAATAACTTGAGTAGATATAGGTTCAACTTTTAACCCTAGTTTTTTAGCAACGTGTTTTTCTACATTAGGATTAATATTTGCAAAAGTACCAACAGCACCAGATATTGCACAAGTTGATATTTCATCTATTGCATCAATTAATCTTTTTCTATTTCTTTTAAATTCCTCATAATATGAAGCTAATTTAAGACCAAATGTAATTGGTTCTGCATGAATACCATGGCTTCTACCCATACATGGTGTAAATTTATATTTTTTAGCTTTAGATTTTAAAACTTTCAAAATTTGATCGATATCTTTTATTAAAATCTTACCAGATTGTGCTAATTGAATATTAAAACTTGTATCTACCACATCTGATGAGGTCATTCCTTGGTGTAAATATCTCGCCTTAATTCCAACTTTTTCAGTGACTGATGTGAGAAATGCTATAACATCGTGTTTTACTTTAGCTTCAATGTTATGAATTCTTTTAACATTAATTTTAGCTTTTTTTCTGACTGCACTTGCAACTCCTTTTGGAATAGTCCCAAATTTTTCCATAGCTTCAGCTGCAGCTATCTCCACATCTAACCAAATTTGATATTTGTTGTATTCAGACCAAATGTCAGTAAGTTCTTTTCTAGAGTATCGTGTTATCATTAATTATATGGAGGCCTCTTATAACCTTTAACAGATTCTGTAAAAATTTCATAAGAGTCTTCTGTAATTCCTATTGTATGCTCAAATTGTGCTGATAAAGACTTATCCTTTGTAACTGCGGTCCATCCATCATTTAGCACTTTAACATCTAATTTACCCACATTTATCATTGGCTCTATTGTAAATGTCATGCCAGGTGTTAATTCATGACCAGTATTTTTTTTACCATAATGAAGAATATTAGGAGGTTCATGAAAAGTATTACTAATACCATGTCCACAAAAATCTCTTACTACTGAAAAACCTCTTTCTTCAACAAAGGATTGAATTTCATAGCCAATGTCTCCTAATTTAACTCCTGGTTTTAATATTTTAATTCCTCTCATCATAGACTCGTAAGTCGTTTCAATTAAATTTTTTGCTTTAACTGGGATATCTCCTATAGTGAACATTCTACTTGTGTCCCCATAATACTCATTAACTATTGCTGTAACATCTATGTTTACTGCATCACCCTCATTTAAAACTCTATCAGAGGGAATACCATGACAAACAACGTGGTTTAAAGAAGTGCATAGTGATTTTTTAAATCCTCTATAATATAGTGGAGCAGAGTGGCCACCATTGTCTCTAATAAATTCATATCCTAATTGATCAATTCTATCTGTAGACACACCTTCCTTAACTTCATCTGTTAGCATGTCTAATGTTCTAGATGCAAGTTTTCCAGCAATTCTCATTTTCTCAAATTTTTCTGAATAATTACTCATCTAAAATTTTTATTTTCTTTTCAATTTTTATTTCTTTAGAATTTAAACTGCATCTGTAAGCAAGAAAGCCTACACCAGATTCTTTAGCATCTAAATATTCTTTATAATAAGTAGAGTCTATATCTTTTGCTATTCTAAAATTATTTATACCCTGAATTTGAGTTAAAAATAAGACATAAGGTTTATATCCTTTTTTGATTGATTCTTTTAACTTTTGAAGGTGTTTTGTGCCTCTAGAGGTAATAGCATCCGGAAATTCTGCAATATCATCCTCCCTCATTAATGTTGTATTTTTTACCTCTAATATTTTTTTATCACACAAAAAATCAAATCTTGTGTCATCAGAATACTTAAATTCTGCTCTGATATTTTTTATAGAGCTAAATTCTTTTATTAATTTATTTTCTAAAGCATGCTCAACAATTCTATTTGCTCTATGAGTATTAACCCCAATTATTCTTTTTTTTACTTTTATCATCTCAAGGGTAAATTTTAATCTACGCTTTGGATCGTTATGTTCACTTATCCAAGCCTCATTTCCTTGATCTAATAAACCCATCATAGAGCCTGTATTAGGACAGTGCGCTACAACAGTTTTATTATTTACTTCTATATCTGCGAAAAATCTTTTATATCTCCGTTGTAATTTGCCTTTTAATAAAGTGTTGGTAAATTTCATTGTATTTTATTTATATTTAGAAATGATTAATAAAAAAGAAATATCTGCAGCGATTATTATAATAGGCAATGAGGTATTGTCAGGTAGAACAAAAGATTTGAATACAAGCACACTAGCTACTTGGCTTAATTCCCTAGGAATTTCTGTTGGAGAGGTAAGAGTAATTCCAGATGTGGAAAAAACCATAATTGATACAGTTCATGAATTAAGAGTTAAATTCAACTATGTGTTTACTACGGGTGGTATTGGTCCTACCCACGATGATATAACTGCAGAATCAATATCAAAAGCATTTAATATAGAATATGGCTTTCACAAAGAAGCCTTTGCTATTTTAGAGAAATATTATGAGCCAAAAAATTTTAATGATGGTAGACAAAAAATGGCGAAGATGCCCATTACAGCAAATTTAATTTTAAACCCAACGAGTGGTGCCCCAGGATTTTATTTAGAAAATGTTTTTTCACTTCCAGGCGTTCCATCAATTCTAAAAGCAATGATTGGTGGATTAAGTAATGTTTTAGTTGGAGGAGATCCTATTTTAAGCAAAACCATAAATTTAATGACTTATGAAAGTGAAATAGCTAGTTCTTTAACCAATGTTCAAGATAATAATAAAGATGTAGAAATAGGAAGTTACCCATTTTTTAGACAAGGAAAGTTGGGCGTTTCAATTGTACTAAGATCAAAGGATAAAGAAAAAATAGATTTATGCAGTTCATTAATTCTTGAATTTGTTAAAGCAAAAAATATTAAAGTAGTTGAATTAGAGTAATGTTATATTTTGCTTACGGAAGTAATCTTAATCTTTTCCAAATGAAACGAAGATGCAAGGATTCAGTTTTTCTTAAAAAATATGAACTTAAAGGCTATCGATTAAATTTTAGAAGCAAATATCGAGCAGCAGATATTGAGAAAAGTAAAAATTCATTAGTTCCTGGAGCTTTATTTGAAATTTCTAAAAGTGATGAAAAAAAATTAGATGTTTATGAGGATTTTCCAGTTTTATATAAAAAACTATATTTTCCCTACTACAATAAAAAAGTAATGACTTACATAATGATTAATAAAACAGAGTTTAGGTATCCAACCGAAAGATACTTAAATGTGGTAAAGCGAGGATACAAAGATTGTAAACTCGATATGAAATATTTAAAAATTGCGTTACAGCCGGTCAAGTAATGTTTACAAAAAAACAATTATTAACTAAGGGATTATTATCTGTGGCACCTCATATGTTTTCTGTAATTCCATTTGGAATTGTTTGTGGTGCAATTGGTATTGAGCTTGGTTTTAGCCCTATCTTAGTTTACGCAATGTCAATCATAATTTTTGGGGGTGCATCTCAAATTGTCTTCTTACAACTACTTTCAGGAGGAGCATCAGCATTAATAGCCATAACATCAGTTGGGGTAATTAATTCAAGACACTTATTGTATGGTGCAGTTTTATCTGAATATTTAGAAAAACTCTCTTTTGCTAAAAAATTATTGATTTCTTACTTAGTGGTGGACCAGGGATTTGCAGAGTCTAATAAGTTTTTTCAAAAAAATAGAAATGAGCCATATCTGCATTATCACTTATTAGGTTCAGGAGGTACTCTTTGGATTTTTTGGCAGCTATCAACATTGTCAGGAATAATTCTTGGTTCATTTGTACCAGAAGAGATAGGATTGAAATTTGCAGTTCCTCTAACTTTTATTGCAATTGTTGTTCAAGATTTAAAAAAATTAGATCATGTGATAGTTATGATCACATGTGGATTAAGTTCATTGTTATTCTTTGATGCACCTTTCAAATCTTACATAATAATTTCACCAATCATAGCATTGTTTGTAGCTGCATTAGTATTGAGGTTAAAAAAATGACTTGGTCATCAATTATTATTGCTGGGATAATTACTTATTTTACCAGAATGACTATGGTCGCTCTAGTAGACAGAGATTTATTAGGAGAAAAAATTAAAGCAGTGCTAGCATATGTTCCATCAGCTGTTTTTCCAGCAATTATATTTCCAGGGGTTTTTATTAATGATTATGGAACATTTATAGAAATGAATGATCCTAAAATATTTGGAGCAATAGTTGCTATATTAGTTGGTTATTTTTCTAGAAATGTAATTGCTACAATATTATCTGGATTATTTTCGTATTGGATTATTATATTTTTATTATAAAATTTATTAATGTGCATCACTAGATTTGAAAGTAGTTTCTATAAAAAGAATGGCTACTTATTAAAAGAAGAGCTTATTTCAAAGAAAGATATCAATAAAATAAATGCTCTTATTAAGAAGATTGTTAATAAAGAAAAGAACAGTAGAAAAAAAATAAAAGATCAGGGTGGAACTCAAAGTTATGATAATTATCACTTTGTTTTCAATAGTAACTCTTCAAAAAAAAAAGAAATATTAAGATTAAATAACCCTCAAAATAAAAATAAATTATTTTATGATTTATCGAGAAATAA
>CABYVU010000011.1 GCA_902522525.1 uncultured Pelagibacteraceae bacterium
GTTTACACAACTAGGCTACTTGGAAGGAATAGCGAACTAGTTTTACATGGTGGTGGCAACACCTCTGTTAAGACAACTATTAAAGATTTAGATGGAAAAAATTATGATGTTTTGTGTGTAAAGGGAAGTGGCTGGGATATGGCTGAAATTGAGCCAGAAGGATTGCCAGCAGTAAAATTGAACCCTCTTTTGGCTTTAAGAAATAAAAAAAAATTATCAGATGAAGAAATGGTAGCATATCAAAAAAGGAATTTAATTAATATTAAATCCCCAAATCCATCAGTAGAAACTTTTCTACATGCTTTTTTACCATTTAAATTTGTTGACCACACGCATTCTGATGCAATTATGAATGTAACTAATCGTCCAAATAGTTTTGCTTTTTGTAAAAAGATATTTGGAAAAAAAGTAAGTTTGATCCCTTATGTAATGCCAGGATATGGATTAGCTCAAAAAATTAAAGAGGTTTATAACAAAAACCCTAATATAAATTGTCTTATCTTGCTAAATCATGGAATATTTACTTTTTCTGATGATGCAAAAGAATCTTATGATCTCATGATAAAGTATGTAACAGATGCAGAAAAGGCTTTAAGAAAGTTAAAAAGAAAAAAAATTAAACAAATAACTAAATTAAATACAAAAATTACTCCTTCTCAAATAGCACCAATATTAAGAGGATTAGCATCTAAAGGTGCCAATAAGAAATTTATTTTAACCTTTAGAAATAATAAAATTTTAAATTATTTTATTAATGGAAATGATGTAGAGAGATATTCAACAGAGGGTACGGCTACACCAGATCATGTCATTAGAGTAAAGCCTTTCCCTTTAATAATTAAACCTAAACACAACTCATCAATTGATGATTTTAAAAAAACTGCAATTAAAGCTTTTATTAATTATAAAAAAAAATACTTGAAATACTTTGAACAGAATCAAAAAAAAGTTAAAGAAAAGAAAACGATGCTAGATACTTCACCAAGAGTGATATTAGTACAGAATATTGGTGTATTTTGTATAGGAGATAACCTAAAAGCAGCAAAGGTAGCAGCGGACTTAACAGAAACTAATGCTAAAGTAATTTCCTCAGTTGAAGAAACTTCAAAATATAAATTCATATCAAAAAAAGATATTTTTGATGTTGAATATTGGTCCCTAGAACAAGCAAAAATAAAAAAAGAAATAAAAGAATTAGCAGGTAATGTTGTCGTTATAACTGGTGCATTTGGAAAAATTGGGACAGCAACTTACAAATTATTTAAAAAATATGGAGCAGAGGTAGTTTTAATAGATAATAATAGGAAAAAAGTTACTGAAATGAGTAAAAAAATTAATGATGTTTGTATCTATTGTGATGTAACAAACAAAGAAAGTGTTAAAAAGGCATTTAATTTAATTTCATCCAAATTTGGAGGGATAGATATCCTAATATCAAATGCAGGAACTGCTTTGGGAGGATCTATCGCTGAAGTTGATGACAAAATTTTAAGAAAGAGCTTCGAAGATAATTTTTTTTCACATCAAAATTGTGCAGCTGCAGCTACCAAAATAATGAAGGCTCAAAATATTGAGGGATGTTTATTATTTAATATATCTAAACAGTCTGTAAATCCTGGTAAAAATTTTGGACCTTATGGGTTGCCTAAGTCTGCCTTATTAAATTTATGTAAACAGTATGCATTAGACTATGGTTCCTATGGAATAAGATCTAATGGAGTAAACGCAGATAGAATTAGGAGCGGTCTCTTAAATGATGAAATGATTAAATCTAGAGCTAAAGCAAGAGATGTTTCAACTGAGGATTATATGAAAGGTAATTTGCTTCTAAATGAAGTTAAAGCCGAAGATGTTGCAAAAGCATTTTTTCATCTTTCAGTTTCCAAAAAAACTACTGGAGCTGTTTTAACAGTTGATGGCGGAAATATTGCTGCTTCTTTAAGATAATTTATGCCATTTTACCAACCAAAAAAGCTTCCTAATTTAATGGTTGCTCCAAATGGTGCAAGAAAAGTTAAAAAAGATCATTCAGAAATAACTTTTACTATCCAAGAAAATGTCAATGTTATTAGAATTTGTCTTAAAGGGTAGATGTTATACTAAAGTGCACAGAATTATGATAAGTATATAGCAATGAATCCATTAATATTATCTTTAATTGGTCTTGTATTAGTTGGTGTATCAGCAAATTTATTAAAATTAATAAAAAAAAATAAAATTTTATTATTAATTTCAATATTGCCATGTATTTATATTTTTATTTATGGTCTTTATGCAACTTTTGGGCCTATTGATTTATACAAAGATGGAACTGAAAATTTCATTGCTCAAAATCCTGGAAAAGATTTACCGGTAGTGTTTGTTCTTTTAAAGTTTTATCAATATATTTTAATTTTTGTCGGAGCAATTTTTGGATTAATTTATTTTAATTATTTAAAAAATTTTAGTGAAGCTAATCAGTCATCAGATTAAGCAAATATAATCATATAGCCAGAAAAGTAATAATTAAAAAGTCTAATCAGATCAGTCTTTTTAAATAATATATTTTAAAATTTATTGATTACTTGTTAAACATTTTTTTTAAGCCTTCCGTGGAAGCTTCACATATCCCTTTCTCTGTTATTAAACCTGTTACATATTTTGCAGGAGTAATATCAAATGCTAGATTCATTGATCTACTTGTTTCAGGATAAATCAAAACTTTTTTAATATTATTATTTTCATCTTTTCCTTCTATATGAGATAACTCTTCAGAATTTCTCTCTTCGATAGGAATATTTTTGGAATCTATTATATCCCAGTCTATTGTTGAACTTGGTAAGGCTACATAAAAAGGAACATTATTGTCATGAGCGGCCAATGCTTTTAAATATGTACCAATTTTATTACAAACATCACCAGTCGATAAAGTTCTATCTGTTCCAACAATACACATATCAACCTCCCCTCGTTGCATTAATATTCCACCAGTATTATCTGCAATTATAGTATTTGGAATATTTTCTTCATTCAACTCATATGAAGTTAAGTTTGCTCCTTGATTTCTTGGTCTAGTTTCATCAACCCAAACATGAATTGGAATGCCCTTTTTATGTGCGTGATATATTGGCGAGGTTGCTGTTCCCCAATCTATAGTTGCTAACCACCCTGCGTTACAATGAGTTAAGATATTAACAGTTTTATTATTTTTATTATAAATTTCCTCAATTATTTTTAGTCCATTAAATCCTATGTTCTCACAAAATTTTACATCTTCATCACATATTAATTTTGCTTCTTTTAATGCTACATCCAACAACTCATCAGACTTCACAAATGATAATTTATTATTCATTCGATGAACTGCCCATTGCAAATTTATAGCTGTAGGTCTTGAATTAACTAATTCTTCTGAACTTTTTTTAATGAAATCTAAATTTTTATTTTCTTGTATTGCCAATACTATTCCGTAGGCAGCAGTTCCACCAATAAGAGGTGCCCCCCTTACTTCCATAGTTTTTATTGCTTTTACCGCATCTTTTAATGTCTTTAAATCTTTAATAATAAAATGATGTGGAAGTTTGGTTTGATCAATTATTTTTACTACATTGTCTTCATACCAAATCGTTCTATATTTTTTTCCATTTATTCTCATTTAATTACTCCAAACCACAGGAAACCAATCATTTCTCATTTTATCTCCTGGTTTTAAATCTATTCCAGCAAAAGGTGGGGAGGTTTCTCCTTTTCTATCAATGTATCTTACATCGTCTCCAATAAATCTTGCAGAAAAAGCTTTACGACTTTTTTTGTCACTATTTCCTGAAGATGAATGTAAAGCTTTAAAATTAAATAATATTGCATCTCCCACATCCATCTCTTTACTAAAAATATTATTTTTATCTATATTCGGAGTATCCATAAAACTCTTATTATTTTTATACCAAAACGTATCATTTGACCATTTAGTAGGTCTTACTAACATTGGCAACTTGTGGGAACCTTTTAAAACTTTTAGAGAGTTATCTTTTGATACACTATCTAATGGTATCCAGAAACTTCCCGTATCATTTCCGTCTACACAATAATATGGAAGATCTTGATGCCATGGAGTTTCTTTTTTTGTGCCAGGTTCCTTTAAGAAAATGTGCTCATGGAACACCTGAATTTTATTTGATTGAGTTGATTGAGAAACAATTTCTGCAGCTGGTGAATTAAAAATAAAATCTTTAAATTCTTCTATTCTTTGCCAATTGCAATAGTCTTCAAAAAATCTTCCTCCATCTTGTTTTGAAACATTTTCTCTTCCATGTAAACTTGGTTTATTTAATACTTTTTGAAATCCCTTTCTAAGTTTTTCAATCCAAGGCAAAAAAACTTTCTTGATTAAAATTACGCCGTCTTTTTTATAATCTAAAATTTGCTTATCAGTTAATTTTGCAGTCACTTGTTTAAAACTCTACCGGCTACTGTTTTTAGTTTGTTTTTCGTCTTTTGTGATCTTTTTTCTGAAGCAGTAATGATAGCAACATCTAAACAATTATTTGTTGGATCATTCGGATCAATATGAGTTTCAAAATTATCAATAAGATTTTTAATCATACTTTTTGCTTTAGAAGCATTATTTAATAATACTTTAATTACTTGTTGAACATCAACATTTTCATGATCTGGATGCCAACAATCATAATCTGTCACCATTGAAACAGATGCATATCTAATTTCTGCTTCTCTTGCTAATTTAGCTTCAGGCATATTTGTCATTCCGATCACATCTGCTTTCCATGATCTGTAAAGATTTGACTCTGCTAAAGTTGAAAATTGTGGGCCTTCCATTACCACATAAGTTCCTCCCATTTGATAATCTATTCCTTCTTTTTTTATTGCATACTCACATGCATTCATTAAGCCTTTAGAGGTTGGGTGTGCCATTGATACATGAGCAACTATTTCATCATCAAAAAAGGTTTTATTTCTAGCAAATGTTCTGTCAATAAATTGGTCAACAATAACAAATTTACCAGGAGGCAAATTTTCTTTCAAAGAACCTACTGCGGAGACAGAGACAATATCTGTTACACCCAATTGTTTTAATGAGTCAATGTTTGCTCTAAAATTTATGTTTGATGGTGAAATAAAATGTCCTTTACCGTGTCTTGGTAAAAAATAAACTTCTTTATCTTTATAAATTGCTTTTAAAACCTGATCTGATGGTTTTCCCCAAGGAGTGTTTAAATCTATTAATTCTCTATCTTTAAACTCCTCAACATCGTAAAGACCGCTTCCACCAATTATTGCTAATTTATTATTTGCCATGTAAAAAGTAATTATATCTGAATTATAAATAACTATTATGGATTTAAAAGATTATATTCGCTCAATTAAAGATTATCCTAAAAAAGGTATTTTATTTAGAGATATAACCACATTAATAAAGAATGAGACTGCTTTTGAGGAGTCAATAAATCAAATAGTCGAGAGATCCAGAAAATTTAGGGTAGATAAAATAGCTGCAATTGAATCACGTGGTTTTGTTTTTGCATCCGCTGTTTCTTACATTTTAAAAAAACCATTCATAATGTTAAGAAAAAAAAATAAACTGCCTGCTGATGTACATTCAGTTGATTTTGAACTTGAATATGGAACAGCAACAATAGAGGTCCATAAAGACTCAATTTCACAAAATGACTCTGTTCTCATAATAGATGATTTGATAGCAACAGGTGGAACTGCAGAAGCTGCAGCAAAACTTATTGAAGTTTCTAAAGGAAATGTTGCCGCTTTTATATTTGTCATAAATCTCTTTGATTTAGGAGGTTGTGATAATCTTTTAAAAAAAGGGTATAATGTTGAAAATTTGATGGACTTTCCAGGTCATTAATGAATAAAATCAAAGATGAAGAAATTAATTTTAATCTTAATTTTAATCACTTTTTATCAAACAACTTCACAGGCTGGACAATATTCTAACAATTTTGCAAATTGTCTAATGCAAAAAACCACAGAAAGAGACAAAGTTGTTCTTGTGAGATGGGCATTTTCTGCAATGGCTCACCATTCGGCTTTGAAAGAAGAATTTAATATTCCAAAGAGTAAATTTACAAAACACGAAATTGCAGTGGCTGATTACGTCCAATATATTTTGGGAACAGTTTGTTTTAAGGAAACAAAAAACGTTTTAAAATACGAGGGAGATGAGGCTTTCTTAAAAGCTTTTGAAATGCTAGGAGAAATTGCTTTTTTATCATTGATGGAAGAAGCAACTGTTTCAAATGCATTAGAAAATTATGTAACACATATTGATCCTGAGTTTTTAAGAAAATTTGAATGATGGTAGCGGGAAGTGGGATCGAACCACTGACCTCGGGCTTATGAGTCCCGCGCTCTAACCAACTGAGCTACCCCGCCATAAATTCCTGAGAGTTATAATAGAAATTTTATATAACGCAATCAACTATTTAAATATTAAGTTTTGTTAACTCCCGTTGGATGTGCAACTCCATCAATTACTAGTTTTGGTTCTACACTTACATCAATTAATTCTGGTCGATTTTCTAAGTAAGATTTAACACTGTCTATAGACATTATGTCTTCAAGAAAATTTTCTAACCTAGGAAATTTTTTTATTATTGAAGGATCGAGCATTTTAGATAGATCTAAATGATGAAATGTTACAAAATCACATGCTCTTGGCTCATCTAAAATAAAAAATTTTTTATCATTTTTTATAATTGCTTTTTCAAGATCTTCAAATCTTGACATTAAAAATGGCATCATGTCATGTTTTTTTTTAATAAACTTATCTCCTGTTGCAAAATTTACTGTTGGGTTAAGTGGCATGAAAAGCTCTTGGGAACTTTGCATAATAGCATTTGCTTTAGCATTTAATATTGGATCAGTTATGTTAATTCCTGCTAAATTTTCTATAAATGTCATTATTGCCATGCTTTGGCAAATTTCATGTTTTCTATCTACCATTAACATTGGTAGTTGTTTAAAAGGGATATTTGGTTTTACCTCTGACCAATCCTTACCGTAATAATCCCATGACATAACGTCTTCATACTCAATATTACTATAATGAAATAATAAACGAGGAGCTTCTGCTAATGCTCTCATTTTGAAATAAATTAATTCCAATTTATGTTTCATGTGAATTTCATTAGGAAGCTATATATTTTATTAAGTAATATAGAATACCCGTAATTGCTGTTGCGTAAATAAAGCCAATCACAAATAACTTTATGATAGTTTTATTATCATCATATTTAGATTTTAAATAAACATAAATAATCGTATAAATCCCAACGATTGCAATACTTAGTAGAATATCAGTTGGGTTCATTGGATTTCATCAAAAAATAATTTTTTTTGTTTATATGTAAAAGGATATTCTTTTCCAATTGGTTGAAATTTCGTTTTAATAACCATTGAATTTTCTTTTCCAATTTTTATTTTCCAAGTGAGTTTTATATCACCGTTAAATAATCTTAGAGCTCCTAATTTCGAAAATCTCCATCCATCTTCAGATATGACTTTGCCATCTTTATATCTTTTATAACTCTCACTATCGAAAATATATGTTACCTCTCCGTCAGTTCTCTCATCTTTAAGGGTAATTGCATAATTATTTAAAAATTCCGCTGTTTGATTTTTGTTTAGTCCTCTTTTTGAAATTGACTTTAAAAAATCTGTTGTTTTATCAACAGCTTCGTCAATTTTGGTCTCGCTATAAGAATAATTTGATAATAAAAACAGAAAAAAAAGCACAAAAAGGCTTTTTGATAATTTGTAAATCATAGTTTGAGTTAATATAACATTTAGACCTTATTATTCAAATTTATGTAATTTTATTTTGATTGTTTTAATTGATTCAAAATAATAAGATTATTTAAAAAAAGAGAGGGAAAATATGAATAAAATTAAAATATTATCAAAAAGTTTAGTTAGCTTTTTCTTGGTTATTTCATTTGTAATTTCTTCAACTGCTGCTTTTGCTGAGATTATTGGACGTTTGTCTGTACATTGGAGTCCAAAACATCATAGCGCAAAGCATGCTCAAATTTTTGCAGATGAAGTAAATAAAAGAGCAAATGGAAAACTTAAAATAGAGGTATATCCATCTAAACAACTTTTTGGAATTAGAGAAGTAATGGGTGCAGTAACTTCAGGAGCTGTTGAATTAGGAGGAATTGTTGGTGTTGTAAGTTTTCCACCAATTAATAAGAACTTTAATGTTGCCTCTTTTCCAGGGTTATTTAACTCTTGGGAACAACAAAGAGGTTTTTTCCAAAATTCTCCAAAAGGAAAAGAAATTTGGGGTGAATTAACAAAAAAAACAAATTCAACATTAGTCATGTACAACCCTGTTGGACCTGTAATGTCAATTTCAAGTGCGAGAGAATTGACAGGTATTGATGCTATGAAAGGTCTTAAAGCTAGAAGACTGCTTAAAAGTGAAGAACCTATGTGGGATGCTCTTGGAGCAAACCGTGTATCTTTAAAAACTGGTGAAGTATATAATGCTTTACAATCTGGAATGATTGATACTATAAATAGTCCTCCAGGGAGCATAAAAGCATATAGTTGGTGGGAATTTTTAAAATACGCTCAAAAGCCGTACCAATATTATGCTGATGCATACATCATGGCAAACTCTACTTGGTTTAATAGTTTACCTACGGACTTACAAAAAATAATTATGGATGTAGGAAAAGAAGTAGGAACTCTTTCAACAGATAGAATTATGGACCATGGTGAAACTGTTCTTAAAGAATTCCAAGACAGAGGTGGTGTTGTAACTACTCTTTCAGGAGCAGAAAAAGCTAAATTTGATAAGCTTATGAAAGATAAAGTTATGCCTGCTATGGCAAAAATGATTGATGCTAATGCTTTAAAAGCAGCACAAGAGTACGCGAAAAATAATTAGAATAAGTTATTTGCTTAATCTATTAAAATGAAAGCGTTGCGAGCAGTTAATAGTTACTTGGCTTCAGCCTCTTTAGCTCTCGCAATGCTAATTATTTTTATTATGGTTGCTGCATTATTTTTAAGTGCAGCCACTAGATTCATAACTGGTACTGGATTTGCTTGGTTTATAGAGTTACCGCCCGTTTTAGTTAGTTGGTTAGTTTTTCCACTTCTAGGTCCTTTGTTAAAAAAAGGACAACACATTAAAGTAGATTTTTTAACGCCCATGTTATCAAAAACAAATAAAGAAATTTTATTTTTAATTGTAAATACAATTGCACTAATATCAGCTTGCATTTTCTTTAAAGCAGGTCTTGATGCAACAATAATGTATTTCAATTTAGGTCAAGTAATGGAAATTGAAATAAGTATACCTATTTGGTGGATGTTTTTAGCATTCCCCGTAGGTTTCATGATATTAGCTTTAACCTCCTTAGAGTTACTATTCGACAACATTATAAATTTAATAAGAAATTAAATGTTTGTATTAGCATCTATTTTATCTTTGGTTGCTTTAATAATTTCTGTTCCTATTTTTTTAGTATTTGGATTAGGTAGCTCTATAGCTGCTATTGGTGGTCTAAATCTTCCTTGGTCTGTTTTAATTCAAGTATCTTTTGGAGCTTTAACAAAGCATGTACTTATAGCAGTACCATTATTTATTTTCAGTGGTATGGCGATGCTTAAAGGTGGTGCAGCACTTAGACTTGTAAGATTTGCAACAACTTTGGTTGGACATTGGCCAGGAGGTCTTGGTGTTGCAATGGTTATTGCGATGGGTTTCTTTGCAGCATTTTGTGGATCTATATTGGCTGCAATTACTGCAGTAGGTACAATCATGATGCCTAAAATGATTGAACAAGGTTACCCTACTCCATTTGTTGTCGTACTAGCAGCATCAGCGGCTTTACTTGAAGCCTTAATACCTCCATCAAATGCAGCCATATTATTTAGTGCGCTTACTTACGTGCCAGTTTCAAAAACTTTTGCAGCTGGTGTAGTACCAGGAATTATACTTTTAATTTTAATGGTTCTATTAGTCCTATTTAAATGTAGACACATAAGAGCAGATAAAAAGGCAACCCTTAAAGAGAGATTAAGTTCTTTTATTGCAGCCCTTCCAGCATTGATAACCCCAATAATTATTTTAGGTGGTATATACGCAGGTTTTTTAACACCATCAGAGTCTGCAGCAATTGCTGGAGTTTATGCAGTAACAATAGGATTTATAATTTATAGAGAATTAACTATTTCATCTTTATTAAGTTGCCTGAGAGATACTGCAATCATTACTGCTGTGATATTTTCAATTATTGCTACAGCAACTTTTTTAAGTGTTGTGCTTACTTACACTCAAGCACCTCAGAAAATAATAACTTACTTCACAGATATGGGAGTTAGTGTGAATTTATTCTGGATTATGTTAGGAACAATATGTTTGATTTTAGGAACATTTATAGAGATAGTTCCAGTATTTTATTTAACTGTTCCAATTTTTGCGGCTTTAACATTATCTTTTGATCAAAGTCTACTTCACTTATATGTGGTATTTGTCGCTTTTGCTGGTATTGGAATGATTACTCCACCTGTTTGTGTAGGAATATATACAGCGGCTGGTGTCATCAAGGAAAATCCTGCCAATGCCTTTAAAGAAGTTCCTTTGTTTACAATAGTTGGAATTATTTATGGAATATTAATGATTTTATTTCCTAAATTTTCTACTTGGTTGCCAAGTTTACTCTAAAATTCAGTATAATTTTTTTAGTTTAATATTTTCTTCTTAGCTTTTTCGAATTCTTCAGTATTTAAGATTCCAGATTTATATAATTCTATTAGTTTATTTAAATCATTAATAAGATCGGTCGAATTTTCATTTATAATTGAAGCATTTATGTCGCTAAAATCTAATTTAAAATCATTTGTAGCCTCAAGTTGATCTTCAAGAAAACTATGTTCAATAGACATTTTTTTTGTCCACTCTTCAAAGAATTTTTTCTTTAATAAATAATTATTTATATGAGTTCTGTGGTACTCGCTACTTTCCTCTGTTTCAAATAATGTTTCTTTAGCACCATACGACTGTGGATTTATTTCCAAAGTCATACTAATAGCTTTATCTCTTTTGTTAGAATAATAAATACTCTGAAAACCCAACATTATTTTTGGTAAGTTTAGTGATTTATCCTTTACAAATTTTTTTAACCCTCCTGAAGAAGTGTCAGTTGGGTCATCAGGAAAATAGAGTTCTTTATTTGGGTCAAAATGACGACTTATAAAACAATTTGAACTTGCTCCTTTAAATATAGCTTTCACATAAAAATATTCAGGTCTTAAATTACAACTATCATATTTATTGTTTTGCCATTCATTTCTAAGCTCGACACCAAGTGCTTGTCTCCATTTCCCACCACTTGTTACATAACAAGCAGTGAATACTCCATTAATTACTTTATTTTGAGAATTTACGAATTTAACACAACTTAAACTAAAATTTTGTAAATTATCTGTTTCTTTTGAAAAATACATCCATTTACCTTTTGGAAGATTAATATCTATACTCTTCCAAGTAATTTGGTTTGAGTAATTCTCATATTTTTTTAATTTTGTATTAGCTGCATTAACATCGGTCAAAAAAGCAAAAATCACCAAAAGATACAAAAATGACTTCATCTTAATTTTTTATTTCTTTCTCACAAATTAATCTGGACTCTTCAGGCTTTAATTCTTTTTGTAGTTTACTTTTAGCAATTGTGCATGCAGATATAGATTTCTCAATACTGAATTCCTCATATTTTCCTACACTAAAATAAAGAAAAATTATTGCCGCTCCTAAAAATATCAATAATTTATAATTTTTATACATTAAGAAATTTGTTGTCCTGGTAAGGAAATTTCTAAATGATATTCAGGCTCATCTCTTTGCTTTATTAATGCAGGTATTACCTCTTTATAAGTATTAAATAATCCTTTTTTAATCTCAGGTAATTGATCTTTTAAATGAGAATGTAATTTTTCTAAATTATAAGCTGGAACTGTTGGAAACATGTGATGCACACAATGATACTCCATTTTCCAATATAGAAAGCTTAGAATCGGATTCAATTTCATATCCCTTGCTGATAATCTATGATCTTTTACATCTCTAGCTAAACCAGCGTGCTGTGTAAAAGCAACAAATTTGTGTAATCCTTTTCCGTAATAATGAGGCAACAAAAGATATAACACTGGTAACCACGAAGATGTAAGTAAAGACCAAATAATGATAGATAACCAAATACCAACATAAATTCTTGATATCATAATAGCTCTTGGTCTTGCATTTTCTGGGATACTATCAATCATAACTTTAGTTTGTATACCAAAAGCATGTTTTATAACTTCAAAAGCAATACTTTTTTTAAAAAATAACAATTCACCAAAAGGAATTAGGTTCATTAATAATTTTTTTGGGGTATCTTTTAAATTGTTGTCATACTCAATTTCATGATCATAAGGATCTTTTGTTGAATAAGTATTTCCATGATGAACAAAATGAGTAAATCTCCATCTAGTTGGCTCAAAGTATGCCATAAAACTCGCTAAATAATAAAAAAATTCATTAAAAGCTTTTGTCTTAAATGCAGTTTTATGTCCTGTCTCATGCCATATTGGGTTGCAAAAACAATAAATGTTTCCATAAACATAAAACCAAAATACTGACCACCATGTACCCCAAGTATAATAAGCAAATAAACCTGTTATTATTAAAAAACAAAAATAAATACCTACATGGAGCATTCCTTTTAGGTCAGATTTTTTTGAGAGTTTTCTTAAAACTTCTTTGTCAATTTTTGGTCTAAACCATTTATCTAATTCTACATCCATAAGTATGATTCAATATTATATAAGTTTATTTACCTATGGAATATATTTATTATTAACTAGCTAGTGATTTTTGAGGCTTCATATCAGATTTTTCGATGCCAGCTACTTTAACAGGTTTTTTCATTGCATCTCTTCTAAAAGGCTCTCCTAATTCTTGATTTAAAATTACTTCAATAAATGTTGTAATCCCTTGCTTTTGATCTTCACAAGATTGTTTAATAGCTTTTGTAGTTTCTTCCATTGTTTTTACTGTTACACCTTTTAGACCACAAGCGTTTGCAACTTTTGCATAGCTTAATTCTGGGTCTAATTCAGTACCTACAAAATTATCATCAAACCATAATATTGAATTTCTTTTTTCTGCACCCCATTGATAATTTCTAAATATAACCATTGTGATTGCTGGCCATTCTTCTCTAGCACAAGAACTCATTTCGTTCATACTAATTCCGAAAGCTCCATCACCAGCAAAACCAATTACTGGAGTATCTGGACATCCAATTTTCGCTCCTAAAATTGATGGAAATCCATATCCACATGGTCCAAATAAACCTGGCGCTAAATATTTTCTTGGTTTTTCAAATGTTGGATAAGCATTACCTATTGCACAATTATTTCCTATATCGCTTGATATAATAACATCTTCAGGCATCCCCGCTTGTATTGCTCTCCAAGCTTGCCTTGGTGACATTCTGTCTGCATCTCTTTCTCTTGCTTCTTTGTTCCAAACCGTTCCTGGATCATCATCTTCATGATCTAAACTTGTTAAGGTTTGTAACCAAGCAGATTTTGTTTGGTGAATTAAATTTTTTCTATCTCCTCTACCATTGTCTCCAGCGGTAGGTGATAATTTTTCTAAAATTTGTTGTGATACCATTTTTGCGTCTCCACAAATTCCAACTGTTACTTTCTTTGTAAGACCAATTCTATCTGGGTTCATATCTACTTGAATTATTTTTGCATTTTTTGGCCAGTAATCAATTCCATAACCAGGCAATGTAGAAAATGGATTAAGTCTTGTTCCTAATGCTAAAACAACATCCGCTTTAGAAATTAATTCCATTCCAGCTTTCGAACCATTATATCCTAACGGTCCAACTGCTAGTGGATGACTACCAGGAAAACTATCATTATGTTGATATCCATTACAAACTGGTGCATCTAATTTTTCTGCTAATTTTTTACAATCCTCTATAGCGTCACCTATTACAACACCTGCTCCAGATAAAATAACTGGGAATTTTGCATCTGATAATAGTTTTGCAGCTTTATCTACTGCCTCTTTTCCTCCCCCTTGTCTTTCAAATCTAACAATTGGTGGTAATTCTATATCAATAACTTGTGTCCAATAGTCTCTAGGCACATTTATTTGTGCTGGAGCTGATCCTCTAAAAGCTTTTTCAATTACCCTGTTTAATACCTCAGCCATTCTTGATGGATCTCTTACTTCTTCTTGATAGCAAACCATATCTTTGAATAAATTCATTTGTTCAACTTCTTGAAAACCACCTTGGCCCATAGTTTTGTTAGCTGCTTGTGGTGTAACTAAAAGCAATGGAGTATGGTTCCAATAAGCTGTTTTAATTGGGGTAACTAATCCAGTTATACCTGGCCCATTTTGAGCAATAACCATTGACATTTTACCAGTAGCTCGCGTGTACCCATCTGCGATTAAACCACCATTAGTTTCATGTGCTACATCCCAAAAAGTAATTCCTGCTTTGGGAAACAAATCAGATATTGCCATAAAAGCTGAACCTATAATTCCAAACGAGTGTTCAATTCCATGCATTTGAAGAACTTTTATAAATGCTTCTTCAGTTGTCATTTTAGTCATAGTTCAGCCTTTCTTAATTCTTTTTTTTATTTGTTAAAGTGATCGATTAATATATAAGATTGTTCAAATTTCAAATAAAGAAATCGTCACAATGTCTAATACAGATATAATAATTCACGATGAAAAAGACAATGTAGGTGTTGTTGTTATTGAAAAAATAACACCAAATCAAGACTGTAATTGCTGGATAATGGAGAATGACAAGTCTGTATCAATTCAATCAAAAGACGAAATACCTTTGGGTCATAAAATTGCAATGATAGATTTTAATGAAGGTGATACAATTTTAAAATATGGTCATGATATTGGAAAAGTAGTTAAAAATATTAAAAAAGGTGAGCATGTTCATGTTCATAATGTAAAAACAAAAAAATGGTAATATATGGAAATTCCAAAAAGTTTTTTAGGATATAAAAGAGAAAACGGAAGAGCGGGAACACGTAATCACGTAATAATACTTCCTGTCGATGATATTTCAAATGCATGTGCTGAAGCAGTAGCAAATAATATTAAAGGCACTATTGCTTTACCTCACTCTTATGGGCGATTACAATTTGGTGCTGACTTAGAACTTCACTTCAGAACAATGATCGGAACAGGAAAGAATCCAAATGTAGCAGCAGTAATTGTTATAGGTATTGAGCCTAAATGGACAAAAAGAATTGTTGATGCGATTGCTACTACTGGAAAACCAGTTGAAGGTTTTAGTATAGAAGGTGTGGGTGATATTGATACAATTGCAAAAGTATCAAAAAAAGCACAAGAATTTTCAATGTGGTCATCTGAGAAACAAAGAGAGGAATGTCCAATGAGCGATTTATGGATTTCAGTTAAATGTGGTGAATCTGATACGACATCTGGATTAGCTTCTAATCCAACGGTTGGTAACCTAATGGATAAATTAGAGCCACTAGGTGTTCATTTATGTTTTGGAGAAACTTCTGAACTAACAGGTGCTGAGACAGTTTGTGAGAAAAGAGGAAAAACACCTGAGGCACAAGCAAAATTCAAAAAAACCTGGAACGATTACAATGACTTTATTCTTAGAGAAGCAACAGATGATCTATCGGAAAGTCAACCAACTGCAGGGAATATAGCTGGTGGATTGACAACTATTGAAGAAAAAGCTTTTGGAAACTTTCAAAAGATTGGTGGATGTAAATTTATAGATGTTTTAGAACCTGCAGAAGAACCAACAAAAGGAGCTGGTTTATACTTTATGGACACATCATCAGCTGCTGCTGAATGCGTTACTTTGCAGGCAGCAGGTGGTTTTAATATTCATTTATTCCCAACTGGACAAGGTAATATAATTGGAAACCCCATAGAACCAGTGATTAAATTAACTGCTAATCCACTCACAGCAAAAACTATGAGTGAACACATTGATGTAGATGTATCAAAAATTCTATCTAGAGAGATGAATTTAAATCAAGCAGGAGATGAGTTAATTAAATCAACCTTAAGAGTTGCAAATGGAAGATTAACTTGTGCAGAAGCTTTAGGTCATAAAGAGTTTGTTATGACTAAATTGTATAGAAGCGCCTAGTTACTTTTTTAGTTTAGCTAATCTTGTATCATTCCAATTAGAATAAAACCTTCTAATCATAGCAGCACCAACTCCAAGCACTACAGCTAGCAACACAGATGTGAGACCATAAAATATTGGCATATCTTCTGAAAAATTTAAAATAAATTTACTTAGGGCTCCTAAATTATCACTTGTATTTGCAATAGCACTAATTGCATTATCATCCTTAATAAATGTATCATAAGCAATAGCTATACCTACTAAAAGCAAAAGAATTGCTAAAATAGTTTTGAATTCTGAACTGTCAATTTTTTCACCTATTTTTTGTCCAAACTGCACTCCAATTATTGATCCTAAGATTAAAACAAAAACTAAAATTAAATCTATAGTTCCATAGTTTAATGCATGGAGAATTGTTACAATTGCGCTAACAAAGATAGTTACAAATAGAGATGTGCCTGGTATCAACCTTGTTGGCATTCCAATAATATAAATCATTGCTGGAACAAGTATAAAAGCGCCTCCAATACCCATAATCGCTGCTATGAAACCAACAATTAAACCAATTATAATTGGGGTAAACGCACTTTCATAAAGTTGAGATTTTTTAAAACGCATTCTCAAAGGTAATCCATGTATCCAATAGTGTTTATGCAATTTTTTTCTCTCAGTAATTTTTTTTCTAGCTTTATCAATTTCTGAAACACCTTGAATTAACATAAAAGTTCCTAAAATTGCGAGGATGTACATATAAGCAAGAGAAATAACCACATTAATTTTTCCAATATCTTTAAAATATGAAAAAGTTATAATTCCTAGAACTGTTCCTACTATCCCACCAATTACAATCATGAAACCCATTTTATAATCAAGTGTCCCTTTGAGATAATGTGTTGTAGAACCTGAAACAGAGGTTCCAAGAATGTTACTTGCTTCATTAGGTACAGCATAAATAGGTGGAACACCTAAAAAAATTAAAAAAGGGGTCATTAAAAATCCACCACCAACTCCGAACAAGCCAGACAAAATTCCTACCACTAAACTTAAACCGAAGATAAAAAGTAAATTTATTTCAACTTGTGCTATTGGAAGAAAATATTCCATATGAAGTAACTATTCCTCTAAGAATACAAAGTCAATAAATATGAATATTTTTAGATAAAATTTTGGGCTGTGCTAAGAATTATAATACCCCAAGCAAAGAAGATAAAAAGGTATAAAAAAGATTTAATTATTTTGCTTAATTGATTTTCAAAGAATAAAGGTAATTTTTTTAAATTATTATTTATTATTTGAAACATACTCGCGGAATACCACAGGTTGTGATAAATGCAAATAATATTTTATCTGTTTAGAAAATAGTTGCCCCGAAGACTTTTACCTCTTCTCCTTCTTCACCAAGAACTAATCTTCCAAGAAAGTCACCTGGTATCTCAGTGCTAGTCTGTTTATATAAGATAGTTATATATAAGCCTCTTCTCAGACACCCTATTGCTTCACATCCCTCGGTTAAACTCGAAATCAATTTATTTCCTGCCCATTGTTTGCCAAGTTCAACCTCATTAGCTCCATACATCATTTGTGATGACAGATCTCTTGTAAATCCACCGTAATCTTTTATGTTTGATGATTTAACTAGGTTTGCCCAAATAGGTTCGGCTATTTTAATAATTTCCTCATCGGATTTTTCTAATAAAGCCATTTCGATGATCTATTGAACTTAAGAAGCTTCTTTTTTCTCTTTTTCGTCAACTATGTGGTAAACAGGTGCCTTTTCCATAGTAAACTTACCAGTTTTAGGGTCTCTTCTAGATAGAGTGAGACAATGCCAATTTTCATCATCTAATTTCATATAATCCCCTCTATAATAATAACCTGGCCAACGAGTTTCTTGTCTGAACAAAGTATGCTCTGTTACACATTGAGATGTAATTGTTCTATGTTTTAGCTCCCAAGCTCTCATAAGTTGGTGATAATCCTCAGCTCCAACATTTTCTAAATCCTCTTCAAGCCATGCAAGTAGCTCAAGGCCTTTTTTAAGAGTGTTTTCGTTCGTCATATAATTGTAGCTAATCCCGCCTACATACTCATCCATAATTTTTTGTAGTCTTTGTAAACCTTGGATTGGAGAAATGTAGCTTGGAGACACTGTTCCACCAGTTATTTCATTTCTTCCAACTGTATAATTTTCTAACGGCTTATATATAGCTTCCTTGAATTCGTCACATTGTTTATCACTTACTTCAATATCATTTGCCTTTTGATCTTCTATATATTTTACAGCAGCTTTTGCAGCTAGTCTTCCTTCAGTAAAAGATCCAGATGAGAATTTATGGGCGCTTCCACCGACAGTATCTCCAGCGCCGAATAAGCCTTGAATTGTTGTCATTCTGTTATATCCCCAAAAATATTCGGGTGGAGATAAATCTTCTGGTCCACTCACCCATGCTCCTGAACATGTGGCGTGAGAACCCATAACATAAGGTTCCGATGTTGTTAACTCAGGGTTTGTGTACTTTGGATCTATATTTTGTGAAGCCCATACAACTGCTTGTCCAACTGTCATACCTAAGAAATTTTCCCATCCAACTGTTTCTAAGTGTGGATCTTGAAATGCTTCCTTCGTCACCATGTGAATTGGTCCGCCACCGGCCATTGTTTCTTGGATGAAAGCATGGTTACGTAAACATGTAGGAGTAGGATGATGATCAATATACTCTCCAACTAATTCTTTAGTTTTTTCGTACCATTTTTTCTCATAATTTTCACCGTTAGCATTTTGTGTATATGTTTTTAAATGTAAGAAATAAGCGCCAACCGGACCATACCCGTCTTTAAATCTACATAGAACAATTCTATTCTCCATTTGAGTCATTTTAGCTCCAGCAGCAATAGGTAATGCATATGCCGATCCATTACTCCATGGAGCGTACCAAGTTCTTCCCATTCCTTCACCCACAGCTCTAGGTTTGAAAATATGTGAAGCTCCTCCAGCAGCAACAATAACTGTTTTTGATTTAAATACGTGGTAGTCACCTGTTCTCATATTAAATCCAACAGCTCCACCAACTCTATTTTCATTATTTTCGTCCATTAATAGATGGGTAATCATTATTCTATTGTAAATTTTATCTGCTGATTTTTTTGCTGCCTCTGCAACAATTGGTTTATAACTTTCACCATGTATCATTATTTGCCATTTACCTTCTCTTTGGTATCTACCTGTCTCTTTATTTTTCATCATTGGCAAACCCCATTCATCAAACATATGAACAGTTGAATCTACGTGACGAGCCATGTCATATCCTAAATCTTCTCTGACCAATCCCATTAAATCATTTCTTGCATATCTTACATGGTCCTCAGGTTGGTTTTCACCCCATTGCATTCCCATGTAACAATTGATTGCATAAAGTCCCTGAGCAACTGCACCGCTTCTATCTATATTTGCTTTTTCAACACAAACTATTTTTAAATCTCTACCCCAATGTCTAGCTTCGAAAGTTGCACCAGTACCAGCCATTCCTCCACCAACAACTAAAACATCGCAATTTTCTACTATAGTTTTTCTAGCCATTAATAATAAACTCCTTTTTTAAAAGCACTCTTATCTACTTTTGGTAACTCTTTATTTGTATTTAATCCTTCTGGCTCTGAATATAATATTTGAGAATTAATTTCTCCTTGATTGGGCTTATCTCCCTCAGCTAATTTTGGAATAAATTTACCCCAAGGCTTAGTAGTTATCGGCGACACAAAATTCTTTTCAGTTCCATTTCTAAATTTTATTCTCCAAGAAATTGTTCCTTTTTCTTCTTCTCTTCTAACTCTCACACTATGACCCATTGGAGCAAAATCTGCATAACCTCTTACATCAATTGCGTGGTTAGGACATGCTTTAACACATGAGTAGCATTCCCAACAAAAATTTGGCTCAATATTTTTTGCTCTTCTGATAGTTTCATCGATGTGCATTATATCTGATGGACAAATATCTACACAATGACCACAGCCATCGCATCTTGTCATGTATACAAAAGTTGACATAATTTATATTTTCTCCTTAAGGCTCTTTATCATATTAATAATGTTTTGGCTCTTCTCTTTTTATACCTAGGCCAAATTGCTCAGGAGCGTCGGCCTCAGGTGGAAGATTATCTCTAGATCCATCAGCTTCAGCTAAATTTTTTTGTAAAGCGGCACCCGGTTTGTAAAACATATGAGCAAATTTAGACCAATATACACCTCCAAATAAAACTAAATTTGCAACTATAAATAAAGCTAAAAATACAAAATCATCCCATCTGCCTTGTAAGTTTAAAGATTGAAGATATGACCAAATTAATCCGAACAATGAGGATGCAATCAATGCAAGTACAAATAGGTCTGCTTGTATAATTCTATACCATGGTTGAGCTTCGGAGTAGACATCAACTCTTAAAAAAAACCAAAACCAACCTCCACCAAGAACTGTTAAAGCCGCACCAACATGCCAGATGATTGGCCAAAAAGCAGGTGTTACTGAATTTGGGGTAGTATAAAAAAATATCATCACAACTGATCCAATCCAAAACAAAATTGTTCCATACATTCCCATTACATGTGCCACTCTTCTTTTACCTGCTCCAAGTTCTGATGTAGTAGCAATGTCGCTTGCTATAGTTTTTGAAATTACAGATATTCTCTCTCCTGTTGATAAGGTTTTTGTAGCTGATAATTTTGCTTTTTTTGCATTGTTAAAGAAATACTTCACATTTTTTTTATGAATAATATCCATAACTGTTCCAACTAGAACTAGTAAACCCATTAAAATTACAAATGATTGCATCAAAAATGGTGGTACAGTCTCTGCGAGTATTAAAAATGGATTAGTTGATATCATTGTGAATTTGTTCCTTCCGCATAAGATTTCTAGTACACTTATTAAAATAGATCAACCGCGATATAATGACATTTCAACAGCTAATAATCGTAATTATTATTTGGTTTTACGCACATAATGTTGTTTGGATAAAATTACGCTTCTTACGCCACCTTGTGGATTGTCAACGTCTCCCGATCTTCTTGGAATCAGATGAATATGACAATGATTAATTGATTGTCCTGCAGTTTTACCAGAGTTTGATCCTATATTAAAACCTTCAATTGTTTTATCCTTATGCTCAAGTATTTTTTTAAGTTCTTTTAGAAGCGCATCACAAGCAAGAACTTCCTTATTATTAAGTTCAAAATAATTTTCTACATGTCTTTTTGGAATAATTAAAGCATGATACTTTGAAACTGGGTAAGTATCATAACTAACATAAGCCAATTCATTTTCTAGCTCGAAATCATTGTTGGATATATTACAAAATAAACATGGGTTATTGGGATCTCTCATTTTTTAATTATAAATATATTTTTCTTTTTTAAACTCTTTTTCAAAAGTTTCGTACATTGAATTAAATATTTTGCTTTTTCTTCTCTTCCAATTGCTATCTACAATATAACTTGTAGAAACAACACCTTTGCCAGAACCAACAAGCAAGATTTCATCAAATTGATTTAATTCTTTTAGATAAATATTTTTTTTAATAATATTAAATTTTTTTTCATAAAATTTAAGGTTTACTCCTCTATAATATTTATTTTTTGCTGAGTAAATTTTGTTCTTTTTAACAAATAATAAATTTGAAGTTCCAGTTTCAAATATTTTATCATTTACACATAAAGCAATGTCTTCTTTTGAAGTATTCATTTTTGATAAATAACCTAGTATTTTTTTATATTTTAAATTTTTATATTCAGGTTTAACTCTTTCATAGTGGACTAATTTAATACCAAATTTTTGCTTAGGTTTAACTCTATTTCTAAGTGATATTGAAATAGTTTTTTTATTTAAAGCAACTCTGAGTAAATGATTATAAGATTTAGTTTTATCTATATTTTCATTTATTAGTTTTAATATTTTACTTTTTATTCCTTTATCATATATCTTATAAGCCTTTAATGATTTTATTAAATTATCAATGTGTGTTTTAAAAAAAAGAATTTTAGGTGGCTTATTATAGATCCACATTGTTGTAAAAACTCCATCCTTGTTCCATAGATCATCAAACTCAATTTCTTTAAAGTTTTTACGCTGATAAGATTTTTTTAATAAGTATTTTACCATTATTTGTCAAAAAAGATTCTGGGTGAAACTGAAATCCATATACATCATCTTGAGTATTTTCGAAACCCATTGCTATATCAGATTTAGTACATCTCATTGTGATATTAAATTTCTCTTTCATAAAAGGTTCTTTTAACTTGAGTGAATGGTACCTGCCAACTTTAAAAATTGAATTTTTTTTAAAAATAGAATGATTACTTGTAACTTTTACAGTCGATTGAAAACCATGATAAATATTTTTTTGTTGAATAATTTTTCCATTTTCGCTGTATAGGATCAATTGATAACCAAGACAAATACCAATAATTTTTTTTGTTCCTTTGTATTTATTATAAATATTTATAGATGTTAGGTAATCCTTGGGTGATCCTGGTCCAGGAGAAAATACAATTGTTTTAGATTTATCCAATAATTTTTTATTTATATCAAAGTAATTTGAGCAATACACTTCGTCAAATTCAGAAAATTGATGAACTACATTCCAAGTAAATGAATCTTGATGATCAATAATATAAATCATTTAAATAATTCCAAAAGTGATTTTGCCTTGATAAAATTTTCATTGAATTCTTTCTTTGGATTGCTATCCAACACAACTCCAGATGCTGCAGATATTTCTGATCTATTTTTAAAATTTAAAATTGATCTAATAATTATATTAAACCTCATATCTTCATTAAATTTTATATACCCAAAACTCCCAGTAAAAATATTTCTATCTTCCTTTTCTTTTGAATTAAGTAATTCCAATGTTCTTATTTTAGGACAACCAATTACAGATCCACCTGGCATCATTGACTTAATTATTTCTATAACAGTTGTTTTTTGATTTAATTTTCCAATAATACTAGTCACGTAATGATATAGGTGCTTATATTCTTCTACATATTTTTGTTTTTTGATTTTTACTGTACCTGGTTTGCATATTTTAGATAAATCATTTCTCTCAAGATCAACAATCATATTATGTTCTTTAGTTTCTTTGATGTTATTTCTAAAGAATTTGAGAGCTTTAGATTTTGTTGTATGTTTATTTTTTTTTAAGGTTCCCGCAATAGGTTTGGTATTTATAAAATTACCAACTCGATTGATTAAAGTCTCAGGAGAACAGCTAACTATTGAATAATCTTTATCTCTAATCATAAATGATTCAGGCGAAGAATTAATCTTCATTAGTTTCCAAAAGAAATTTACCGAATTAATTGTAGATTTATTTTTGTACTTTGTGCATATTTTAATTTGGTACGTTTCACCCTCTCTAATTTTTCTTGAAAATGCATCAAATATTTTTTGATATTTGCTAAAATCTAAATTGAGCTTAAAAGGGCTTAGAATTTTGGTTTTTTGAAAAACTTCATTGAATTGAGCTCTTTTTATATTTGAATGAATAGTAATTTTTTTTCTTATTTTAATTAAAGTTTCAGGTTTATAAAAAATACCCTCGTGAAATTTTAAATTTTTTTGGTTTTTTATAGATAAATTTAAAAGACTACATAAAATCTCATAACCAAAAAATCCCACATATAAGTCAGTTTCTTTTCTATATTTTTTTGAAGAAAAGCTATGTAAAAATTTTGCAATATTATTTTTGTTAAGCGTTATCTTCTTTGAAAAATCAGTATAAATATTATAACCCCCGTCAACTTTATAAATAATAAGGGGCTTATTTGACTTATAAAGTTTTTCTAAATATTTATTAAACTTAAGTTTATGCTGCCTGAACTCGTTCAATTGTTTTCTCTTTTATAGGTAAGTGTATCACACCAGCAAAAATAGAAAGTGCGATAGATGCGTACCAAGCATAATCAAAGTTACCATGCATTTCATAAAAAACTCCACCTAGATATGCTCCAAGAAAGGATCCTACCTGATGACTGACAAATACAATACCATATAAAAGACCTAGATATTTTGTTCCAAATATATGCCCCACTATTCCATTAGTTGGGGGTACAGTTGAAAGCCACAGAAGCCCAAATGTTACTCCAAATACTATACAATTAAATACGCTTGGAGGTAAAAATATAAAATAAATTAATGATACACCTCTTAAAAAATAAATTGCACTTAAGACTTTCTTTTTGCTAAATCTAGTTGCTAAATAACCTGCACCAATTGTACCAATCATATTAAAAACGCCAACTAGAGCTAATATCATTGCTGCTGTCCAATCGGGTAGCCCTCTATCCATCATATAAGTTGGGATATGCGTAGCCACTAAAGCAATATGCCAACCACAAACAAAAAAACCAAGAGTTAAAAATATGAAACTTTTATTTCCAAAAGCCTCTCTTAAAGCTTCTGATGCTGTTTGATTGTTATCTAAATTACTACTTCCAACCGGAATTTTTGGTGTATTTACAAATAGAGCAACAATTAATCCAATTCCTAATAGAAAACAAAAATATAAAATTGTAATTTCCCACCCCATTTCAATTAATGAGTACCTAACCAATAAAGGTGAAACAAAAAAACCAAATGATCCTGCACATGTAACAATACCTGTTGCTATTGTTCTATTTGAAGCAGGAAAATGTTTAGCAACAACTGATACTGGGATACTTATAGCAGTACCACCTAATCCTATACCAATCAATATTCCAATCGTTAGAGTAAAGTAGTGTCCAGTATTAAGTCCTGAGTAGAAAAGTAATAGTCCTGATAAAAAAAATAAAAAACCCACAAATATAGCTGTTGCACCTCCATATTTATCAGTTATGAAACCAAAAACTGGACTGAAGATTCCCCACATTAAAAGTTGCAAACCTATTACAAAACCAAAATGTGAGATAGAAATATTCAGATCTGTATTAAAATCAAAATAAAATAAGCCAAATGTTTGCCTAATACCCATTGCAAAAATAACTGTTAATGAAGCTGCAATAAGGGTAACCAGTGCCTTTTTACTAGTGAAAAATTTTTCTTTGCTCATTTAACGAGCATAAGGCTTTTTCTAATATCTGCAATTAAATCTTTTGGGTCTTCTAGTCCTATATGTAATCTTACCAAGTGTTCATTTTTATCTAAATTTAGGAATTTTCTATCACCCATCTCAATATCACTTTGCAGCAATGCTAAACTTTCAAACCCACCCCAACTATAACCATGACCAAATAATTTTAACGAATTTACAAATTTCAAAACAGATTTTCTACTTTTAGATCTTATAATTAATCCCATAAGACCTGATGAGCCAGAGTAGTATTTTTTCCACATTCTAAAATTGAAAGAGTTTTTTTTATAAGGATACAAAAGTTTTACTTTTTTGCTTTTGGAAAGAAATTTACAGACTTCTTTAGCATTAGACTCATGTTTATCTAATCTAATATCTAAAGTTCTTAAGCCTCTAGTTATTAAATAAGCATCATCAGGACCTAATCTTAATCCCAAAACATCGTCTGCTTTTTTGACGTGTTTATATACTTTTTTGTTAACAGCTAAACTTCCACCCATCACATCGGAATGTCCTGAATAATATTTTGTTGCTGATACTATTGACATATCAAAACCCAATTTAATGGGTTTAAAAAAATATGGTGTTGCCCAGGTATTATCTATTGCAGTAAATATTTTATTTTTTTTTGCAATAGAAATAACTTTTTTTAGATCTTGGAATTCAAAAGTATTACTTCCAGGGCACTCAACGTAAATTAGTTTAGTTTTACTTGTTATGCTTTTTTCTAGAGATTTTAAATCATGAGGGTTATAAAATTTTGTTTTAATTCCAAATTCTTTAAGATAATTTTCACTTAAATTTCTAGTTGGATTGTAAAGTGGATCTGAAACTATTATCTCATCTCCTGGTCTTGTTACACTAAATATTGATAGAAATACCGATCCAAATCCGGTTGGAGTTAAAAATACATTGTATGATTCCTCCAGTTTGGTAAGAATTTTTTGTAATATGAAAGTAGTTGATGTGCCTTTTCTACCGTAATCATAATGTCCACCTAATGGTTTTTTTAAAGCCATTCTTTGCATTTTTCTTAAATCTTGCATTGATTTAAAAATAATTGTGGATGCCCTTACAACTGGTGGATTGACAGAATGGTTGTGAAAATCTTTAGCTGTATGCTTTAAAAAAGTTTTAAAGGAATAATCCATAAAAAATTTGATATGTACTTAGGACAATGCTATATCCACCAAATAAGTCAATAAAATAGTAAAACTAAGGAGATTATGGGATATCCAAAAAAACATAGAGGCCGTAGAAAAATGGGCTCTAAAAAGAGAAGAGCAAGAAAAAAAAATAAAAAGAAATAGAAAATTTAATCTTTAATCCAGCCACCACCAAGAACTTTGTGACCAAATTGGTCTTTTTTGTAAAATACACAAGCTTGACCAGGAGATATTCCGTATTCTGGTTTTAGAAGATTTACTTTAACATTTTCATTATCTTTTATATATACTTTTGCATCTAAAAGTTTTCCAGTAGATCTTACTTTGACCAATATATTTTTATCTAATTCATTTATATTTGTTAGTAAATTTACGTTTTTTAAATTTATATTACTTCTTGCCAGCTCTTCTTTTGGACCAATGTAAATTTCATTTTTCTCAGCATCAATTTTAATTACATAAAATGGCTCTTCATTTGAAACTTTAATTCCTTTTCTTTGTCCAATAGTAAAATTAACTATTCCATCATGTACTCCCACAACTTTACCATCCAAATTTTTTATATTTCCTTTTTTGTACGATTCTGGTTTAAATTTTTTTATTACTGAAGCATAATCTCCATTGGGTACAAAGCATATATCTTGACTATCTGGTTTATCAGCAACATTCAAATTCAGATTTTTTGCAATTTCTCTGGTTTTGTTTTTAAGAAGTCCACCTAGTGGAAATCTAATATAATTTAATTGCTCTCTTGTGGTATTAAATAAAAAATAACTTTGATCTCTATTTGCATCAATTGCTTGGTACATATTAGTTAAGTTATTTTGTGTTAAACTTTTTACATAATGACCTGTGATTAGCGCATCAGCATTTAAATCTTTTGAAAATTCAAATAAATCTTTAAATTTAACTGTCTGGTTGCATTGTACACATGGTATTGGTGTTTCACCCTTTAAATAACTTTCAACAAAGTTATCGATAACACCTTGTTTAAATTTATCTTGGTAATATAAAATCTTATGTTCAATATCTAATTTATGCGCAACTCTTTTTGCATCCATAATATCTTGACCTGAGCAGCACTGTTTTGAAGCAGCAACTTCTTTGCCATCATTGTAAAGTTTTAAAGTAATTCCAATTACATTATAACCTTCTTGTTTCATCATCCCAGCAACAGTTGATGAGTCTACACCTCCGGACATTGCTACCACTACTGTAGTTTCTGACGGTTTTTTATTAAATCCTAATGAGTTAGTTTCTAAATTCATTTGATGGTATTTATACTTATTTCCATTATAAGTTAAATTAAATGATTTTAGATTTTGAACCAGGTGACAAAGTTATTAATCCAGCAAATAAAAGTTGGGGTATTGGTCAAGTTCAGTCAATTATCAACGATAAAGTAACTGTTAATTTCCAAAATGTTGGAAAAAAAGTAATAAATGCAAATAATATAGAACTCGAGAGAATTGATAATAATGGATGAAAGTAAAATAAGGAGTGTTGTTAAAGATTTAATTGACACTTTTATAATGGCTGGTGAATTGTCTATTAAACTAAGAGAGAAAGGTTTAAATAAAGAGATTAAATCTGATAATACCCCTGTAAGCAATGGTGATCTTGAGGTAAATAAAATTATCACAAAAAAATTGTTAGAATTGACACCAGATATACCCATTGTTTCTGAGGAAACTTCACACAATAAATCTAAAAATAATTTAAAAAACTTCTGGCTAGTTGATCCAATTGACGGAACATACGACTATATAAATGATGGTGAGGAATTCACTATTAATGCTGGATTAATATTAAATGGAAAAGCTGTTGCCGGTTTAATTAATGTGCCTGCAAAAAAAAGGATGTTTTATAGTTTTGGAAAAGGCCAATCATATGAAATTACTTCTAACAAAACTATAAAATTAGACTGTAAGAAAATTACTCCTAAAGGTTCAATAAAAGTAGTTTCGTATTCAAACAAACTAAAACCTGAAATTGAAAAAATTCATAAAGATTTAGGAGTTACACAACACGTTCGAATGAAAAGCTCTCTTAAATTTTGTGTAATAGCTTCAGGAGAATTTGATGGATATGTTGCTGAGCCAAGAGCTTGCGAATGGGATATAGCTGCAGGGCACGCTATACTTGAAAACGCAGGTGGAATAGTAACAGATTTTAATGGCAATGAAATTACGTATGGTAAAAAAGATTTTAAAAATCCAAGTATAATTTTAAAGAGAAGTAAAAATTTATAATGAGCGAACAATTAAGAATAATTTTAATTATAATTGTATCTGTAACAATATTTGGTTTAATTGTTTTTGTGATGGTTAAAAACTATATAAGAAATAAAATTCAATACTATTTAGAAGAAAAAAATAAAAAAACTAAAGAAGATTAATTATTTTTAAATATTCATCTTTTTCAAGATCCATTACTCTTCTTGAAACTTCAAAATTGAAACCTAAACGAGCTAATACTCCTATATCCTTTTTATAAAACAAAGGTCTATTGTCCTCTTGTCTTGATGGTCCAATTCTTTTCTTTTTACAGATTTTTATGGCTGAAAAAAAATCCTGATCTTCATTCTTATCTTTTATTTGTTCAATTGTATTTTTAATATATTTTTCACCCACACCTTTATTCATTAAGTAATTTCTTATTTTGTTTATAGATGATCCTCTTTGTATTAAACTTTTTGCTTTAGACTCTGAATAAAATTTGTCATTAATAAATTTTGATTTTTCAAGATCTTCAAGAACAATATCTATAAGATTAGATACATCATTTTTTTTTATATTGGGAGTTCTTGATGTTAGATATTTTTTTAATAAATAAGTTCTTAATTGTTGTTTAGATGGTGCAAATTTTTCTAAATAATTAAGTGCAAAATTCGTCATCTCATCAACGGTTACTTCTAAAGTCTTTTTTTTATTTTTTATGGGAATCATTGTTTTATTTAATATAATATAAAAATAATATGATTGAACAAATAGCAGCTTTTTTTACCATTGAGATGATTTATTTTTGGTTAAATATAGGTGTAATACCCTTCTGGTTAATTCTGATTATTTTTCCCCAGTCAAAGATTTGTGGATTACTGGTTACTTCTGTATTCCCATTTTTTATTTTAACAGCTGTCTATGTTTATCTAGGTTATTATTTCTACATTTCTGGATATGATTTTGATTATAATTTTACGTTGTACCTTGGTCTGTATGACTTGAGAAATCTTTTTGAAGCTGAAGCTTTTTTGATAATGTTTTGGACACACTTTTTAGCAATAAACTTATTTTGTGGAGCTTGGATAATGAAAGATAGTCAAAAATTATTTATGTCTAGATACATAGTCTTCATTCCAATAATAATAACTTATTTTATTGGTCCCTTAGGTTTAGTTATTTATTGGATAATAAGAATGTTCTACGCTAAAAGAATAAATTTGTTAGATTGAAAGCTCAATTACTTTACTACTTTAAAACCTGAATTTTGCATTGATCCAAAACCGCCATCTACATGGCAAATATTTTTAAAACCCATACCTTGTAAAGTTTTTGTTGCTAATGCTGATCTTAGACCCCCAGCACAAAACAGAACCATTTCCTTATTCATATCAATTTTACCTTCTTTAAAATATTGACTATCTGGATCCATCCAAAATTCCAGCATTCCTCTTGGTATGTGAGAAGATTTTTCTATTCTTCCTAATCTTTCTAATTCTCTTACATCTCTGATATCGATAAGGTTGCATGAATCATTATTTAATTTTTTTAGAGCTTCCTCTGGTGATATAGTTTTAATTTCTTTTAAAGCTTCTGCGACTAAAGTTGATGCTGATTTTATTGTCATAAATGTTTATTACACTAAATTAAAAATATTTCTATATAAATTAAATAAAGGTTATTAAATGAAAGCTCCAAATTTTAAATTATCATCTACGTCAGGTAAAACTGTTGAATTAAGTAAAGTAAAATCAAAATTTATCATCATCTATTTCTATCCTAAAGATAATACAAGCGGTTGTACAATTGAGACAAATGATTTTAATAAACTTTTAAGTAAATTTGAGAAACTTGGATGTACAATTTTTGGAATATCCAAAGATAGTTTAGAAAGTCATGAAAAATGGAGTAAAAAACTTAACCTAAAATTTGAACTATTAGCTGACGAAGATAAAACTTCTTTAAAAGCTTATAAAGCTTGGGCAAAAAAGAAATTTATGGGTAGAGAATTTATGGGCACAGTAAGAAGTACTTTTATTATTGAGAAAAATAAAATCATTAAGGAATGGAGAAACGTTAAGGCAGCGGGCCATGCTGCAGAGGTTTTAGACTTCATAAAAAATTGCTAAAAAAAGGCCCCAGTTAAGGGGCCTTTTATCAACTATAGAGAGAGATAGTTATTCTTTAGTCTCTTATTGCGTATGCGATTACTCCAGACTCTGTAACATCTGTACCAAGTCTTTCCGCTTCTTTGCTCAATCTAATACCCATTGTTCCCTTCATAATTCCCCATACTATTAGAGATACTACAAACACAAATGCGTTGATTGAAATTACTCCTAGAAGCTGCGCTCCGAATGATGCATCACCGTTCGTTAGTGGAACTGCTAAAGTTCCCCATATTCCAGCGAATAAGTGAGCTGGAACCGCTCCAACTACATCATCGATTTTTAGTGAGAATAATAATTTAGTTCCAAAGACAACTATTATTCCACCAATCGCACCTATAAGAATTGCTGCTAGCGGTGAAGGCATTAATGGTTCAGCTGTAATTGCAACAAGACCACCAATTGCTCCGTTAAGCATTTGAATTACATCAGTCTTACCTGACATTAATCTTGTTACTGCACCAGCTGCTAATACACCACCACAGGCTGCTAAGTTTGTATTAATGAAAATATTTGATACTGCTACTGCATCATCAAATGTTCCCATCGCTAATTGTGATCCACCATTAAATCCGAACCAACCTAGCCATAAAATAAATACACCAACTGTTACTAATGGTACAGAAGACGCCGCAAATGGCTTCATAGGTTTAGCTGCTCCAGATTTGTCAAATCTACCTGTTCTAGCTCCTAAAAGAATTGCTCCAGCTAAAGCCGCAGCACCTCCAGTTGAGTGAACGAGTGTTGAACCAGCAAAGTCGGAGAAACCAGCAGCTGCTAACCAGCCACCTCCCCACTGCCAACCCATTACGATTGGATAGATAATTCCTGATAGAATAGCCGCAAATAAAAAGAATGGCCATAATTTAATTCTTTCAGCTAATGTTCCAGATACAATTGAAACTGTTGTTGCACAGAAAACCATTTGGAAGTACCAATCAGATCCATCTGCATATCCAGTATCAACTGAACTTGCATCAGACCATGGAGTAAAGCTTCCAATGTATCCACCCTCTGGAATTCCGTATGCTAAATTATATCCAACCATCCAGAACATAATTCCGGCTATTGAAAATAATCCAATATTTTTGGCACATATTACTGATACACTTTTTGAAGTTACCATTCCTGATTCGAGCATGGCAAAACCTGCTGCCATAAACATTACTAAGAAACCACAAACCAAAAAAAGAAATGTATTGAATATGAAACCAACTTCAGCTGAAACTGTTGTTTCAGCATAACCTGCACTAGTCATGTTAAGCAAGAAGAATAAACTTACTAATGGACCAGCCAGTTTTTTTAAAAGTTTAACCATTTCACCTCCGTTTAATTAAAGAGAATGTTATAGATTTAATAAAACTAAAAACTATTGATTGTTATTTAAAAGAGATATGCAGTATTTGCATGTAGTACACGGGATAATTGTAAAAAAACAGCCTTTATTAAATTCTAATTTTTAATAAAGGCTGTTTTAAAAAGTTTATTTATTGAAAACTTCTTTAAGTGCTTTTGCAGGTAAAAACTTCACCTTTTGAGAAGCAGCGATTTGGATTTGTTCTCCAGTTCTTGGATTTCGACCAATTCGAGCTTTTCTTTTAGCTACTTTATATGTACCAAAACCAGCAATTTTAACATTATCGTCGCCTTTTAAAGCGTCCAAAATAGTGTTGGTAATCGTATCAAATGTTCGCTCAGCATCAGCTTTACTTTGATTTAATGACCCTGCTAATTTTGCTATAAGTTGTTTTTTGTTCATTTTAGCTCCGGTTTTAAAGGTTATAATTATATACTTAACAAAATCCTTGATAATTCAAGCTTTTTTTTTGTGTCTATAATTGAATTTACCACAACATATAGTTATAAATAAGTACTGTTTTATAAAGCTTTTTTAACGTTATAAAATCCCCTTAAAATAAGCCTAAATCTTTGAGGTCATTGAATGTTGCAAAAAACATTAAAGTTAACAATAAAAACATTCCGATTCGAAAAAAACCTTCCTGTGTTTTTTGACTTAATGGCTTTCCTAAAACCTTTTCAAATGCATAAAACATTAAATGGCCCCCATCTAAAAGTGGTATTGGAAAAAGGTTAATTAAGCCTAAACTAATCGATATGTAGGCCATCATACTAATAAATGGCAATATTCCAAATTCAGCTACTTGTCCTGAAATCTTTGCTATTCTAATTGGTCCGCCTAATTGTGAACTATCTCCAGAGCCAGTAATCATTGAACCCATATATTTAAGAGACGATGTAGTTACAAAATAGACTTCTTTAACAGACTCTATTAATGCATTTGCTGGTCCTAATCGTTTATGATTTATTTCATTGTTATGTGGACTTAGTTTAATACCAACTATTCTTTTATTAATTTTATTTCCTAAATTATCGACACCAGCAACAATTTTTGGTTTAACCTTCAATAATAATTCTTGATCATATCTAGAAATTTTAAAATCAACTATATCAGAGGTTGACATTAAAATAAGTTTAGAAACATCAAGAATACTCTCAACTTTATTGTTATCAATTTCAAGAATCATATCATTTTTTTGCATCCCAGCTACTTCTGCTGGACTATCTTTTTGAACCTCATCAATAACTGCTGGAGTAAAATCTTTACCAGCAAACATGTATATGAATAAAAAAATGAATATTGCTAAAACAAAATTTGCTATTGGACCACCTGCAACGATTAAAGATCTTTGATAAAGTGGTTTCGTTACAAATAGCTTTTCTTGGTCTTCTTTATTATATTTTTTTAATAGTTCCTCTTGATCAGCCTGAGAAAAAACATTTCTATCTCCAAAAAATTTAACATAGCCTCCTAAGGGAATCCAACAAATCTTCCATCTTGTTCCAGATTTATCATTCCAACCGAACAATTCTTTACCAAAACCAATAGAAAAATCTGTTACCCCAACACCATATTTTTTTGCAAAATAGTAATGTCCATATTCATGTATAAATACAACTACAATAATTAATATTATAAATGGCAAAATAAAACTCATAATTGTTTTATAATATATTTATATTAACAAGATGTAAATCATGGTTTACTTTAGTTTCCAAGTTAAAATGGGTAAAAATGTTGCAACTACAAAAGAGCAAAACAGTAAGGATTGAGAGACTAATGCCGGTAAAAAATCTATTGGCAGTATTATTCCAACCAAAATTGATTTTGAAAAGTCTGGACTTGGAAATAAAAGAATTCCTCCGATCAAGCCAACTAAAATTGATACATATGCATTTTTTTCATTAAATGTTTTAGAATAAAACCCAAAAAATATACTTAGTACTGCTGCGCAACAAAATAAATCAGCTAGTAAAAATAAATATAAAATACTCAATCCTTTTGATGCTACAAATAATGAAATTATAGAGATTAATATTATTATTTGCTTTGAAAATTTTAAGTAATCACCTTTAGATTTTAAGACTTTATTCCCATCGACAATTATTAGGCTTGAAATAGCGTTTACTAAAGTATCTATACTGCTTACTGTTAAAGAAATTGCTAAAACGATTATTATAACTGATAGATAAATAACATTATCTTTCAGCAATAAAGAAAAAAATGCAAGATCAGGAATAACATTTGAGTTTTGAGAAGTTGCAATTAACCCTGAAAAACCCATCATAAATACTATCGGTATGATTATTAAAAATGAGATAATTAAACTATTCTTTAAAACTCTATTATCTTTAGCAGCATAAACTCTTTGCCAATTTCCCTGATGAAAAAGATTGGTTGCTGCTACAGCTATAAAAAAAGTTAAGCCAGCAGTGAAATTTGGTAAGTAGCCTGGGCTTAGTAAGTTTGGTTTGTTCTGTTTTATAAATTCGAAACTAAACTCATTTGAATTAAAGGAGATTAAATATGAAAATGATATCAACAATAACAGACCAAATACTATGAATTGAATATTATCTGTAAAAATTGAAGCTCTTAACCCGCCGTACAAAGTATATATGAGTGAACTTATGATTACGATTGATGCTGTAATCCATAAGTCTGTTCCTGAAATATAGTTTATTAAAATTGAAACTGCAGTAACCTCTGCTATTAAAAAAATCGACATATAAAAAATAGATAAAAACAAAATCAGTTTAAATAATTGTGAGCCAAATCTAGATCTTACAACCTCAATTAAAGATTTCCCTCTTGGATAGTTATCTCTAAATTTTTTTCCCAAATAAGTTAAGATAAAAAGAGGGAATGCAGTTCCTAGAGAATATCCAATAACAGCCCCTATTCCTCCCCATGTTGCCGCTGATGCAGGCCCAAATAATATCCATGCTCCTAATGCAGATGCAACTAAACTAGTTGTTAAAGAAAAAGTACCTACTGATCTACTTGCGACTAAATAATTGTTAAGTCCTTGATATTTTTTTGAATATACAAGTCCGATAATGACAAAAATTATACTTATGCTTAAGGTTAATAATATTGCAGATAATTGATTTAATATATTTATGTTATCCATTCTTCCCTTTCTGAATTACCGGACAGGTTCAACGGGTATATCTCAGCCTATATGGCACCCCTTAAAGTAACTTAAGCCATAGTCTAAATAAGTAAAGTGCCATTTTTGAACATATATACAGATTACACATAGCTAATATTCATAAGTAACGCTGTATCAAATCAATATATTGATTTTTAATGAATTTCTCTCTCTTATTATAAGTTAATTATAATACTAGGCTTCGCTAACTAGAAGCCTAGAAAAAACAAATTTTCCTTTACTAAATAAATTTAAGCTTACATGTGTCACTATAATCTATGTTCATCTATTAATTTAATCATATAAAACTTAACATATTATGAAAAAATTCATTGTCTTTATCTTTTGTTTGTTTGCATTTAGTACAAATGCAATGGAAAAGAGGACTACATTTGATAAAGCACTATTTGAGAAAGCTCAGTCTGAAGGAAAGGTTATAGTTATTAGTTCTTGGATAGAGTACTGTGGATCATGTGCAAATCAGATGAAAGTTTTACAAACAGCAAAAAAAGAAGGTGAATTATCTGATATTAAATTTGATAATATTGAATATTTTTCATTCGATGTAACAAATAGAGATATAGCTGACTCATTTAATGTACTATATCAAACCACTCTATTGATTTTTAAGGGTGATAAAGAAGTTTATAGAAGTATAGGAGAAACTACAGAAGATTTAATTTACCAAGCTTTAAAAACTTCAATAAAAAGTTAATAAAATTATTAAAACTTACTCATTTCTTACAAGTGGATATACTTTTGGACTTAAATACCTAAAATTTGTAATTATAATTAGAGCAAGTGTTGCTACACCAACTCCAATAGTAACATAGAAAAATATATTTATTTCAAATAACCACTTAAGTTGAAAAATATTTTCTATGATAAACTTTGATGCAAATACTGCAAAAATAGTTGAAAAAAATATAATAGACAAAAAAGAAATTATAAATTCAATAATTGAAGACATTATAATTTCCTTCTTAGAAAAACCTAAAATTTTAAAAACCAGATTTTGAAAAATTTTAATTTTACCTTGAACAATTATCGCGCTTGAGATTACAACTAAGCCAATAATTACTGTTACAGCTGATATTATGCTGACTGCAATAAAAACTTTATTTAGAACATCGGTAACTTTTGATAAATAATCTGAAATTTTTATTATCGATACACTTGGAAATTTATCTAAAAAATTAACCTCATTAAAGCTTTGAATATTTTTAAATTTTATTGTAGAGAGATATTCGTGTGGAATATTTTCTGCGAATTGTGGATTTAGTAACATTGCAAAATTGATACTTAAATCTTGATAGTTAATCAATCTAAAATTTACTACTTCTCCTTCAATTTCTCTTCCATAAATTCTAAGTGTAAATTTGTCACCTATACTTACTCCAAAGTCTTTTGCAACTTT
>CABYVU010000012.1:0-7500 GCA_902522525.1 uncultured Pelagibacteraceae bacterium
TTTTTATTAATTTTAATGAATTTTTTTTACAAATATTTGTTAAATACTCTGGTTTAACAAATTTTTCCCAATCATGAGTGCCTATTGGAAGCCACTTTAAAACATACTCAGCCCCTATAATTGCAAATAAGTATGATTTAAGTGTTTTGTTTAACGTAGCAATGAACATCACACCTGATTTTTTTAAAAACTTTGAACTTTCTTTTATAAAAAAATCAATATCTTCTACATGTTCAACAATTTCCATATTCAAGATTATATCAAATTTTTTGTTAAGTTTAAAATTTTCTGGAGAGGAATTATAATATTTAATTTTAAGTTTGCTTTTCTTTAAATGATACTTAGCCACTTGTATATTTTTAAAAGATGCATCTATACCAACAACATCTGCACCAAGCTTGGCCATGGGTTCTGAAAGTAATCCACCACCACATCCAATATCTAAAATACTTAAGCCTTTAAAGGGTTCATGCTCTTTTCTAATTTTAAACTTAGAAAATATTGTATCTCTTATATATTTTATTCTTATAGGGTTAAATTTATGTAATGGCTTAAATTTTCCATTAGGATCCCACCATTCCTCAGCTATTTTTGAAAATTTTTCTATTTCTTTTTTATTTATTGTGTTATTTTTCATTGTTTATTGACATTATAATCAAGATGTATTTTATCAATATATTTTAATTTATATTACAAAAAATTATCAATGAAAATAATTGTATTAAAATTTGGAGGTACGTCAGTTGGTACTACTGATAGAATTAAAAAGGTTGTAAAGATTATTGCAAAATATAAAAAAAAATACAATGTAATTGTACTATCTTCTGCAATGAGTGGTGTGACAAATAATTTAATCAATTTATCCAAAAAAATTAGCAAAAATTTTTCAGACTCAGAATATGATGTTTTAGTTTCATCGGGAGAACAAATGTCCTGTGCACTAATTTCAGGAGAGTTGATTAACCAAGGTTTAAATTCTAGATCTTGGATATCGTGGCAAATCCCTATCAATACAGAGGGAAAATACAAATTTTCAAGAATTAATAAGATTAATAAGAGTAAAATCTTGAGTTATTTAAAACAAGGGGGGATCCCAATAATCACAGGATTTCAAGGCATTAACAATAAAAATAGAATAACTACTATTGGTAGGGGTGGGACAGATGCAAGCGCTATAATGTTTGCTAAGTTTTTTAATGCTGAAAAATGTATAATATATACAGATGTGGATGGTGTTTATTCCACAGATCCAAATAAACTTAAGTCAGCTAAAAAAATAAAAGTTATATCTTATGAAGAAATGCTAGAAATGGCTTCTCTTGGAGCAAAAGTTATGCAACCCCATTCTATTCAAGATGCAAGATTGAATAGGGTAGATATAGAGGTAAGATCTTCTTTTACAGATAATGAAGGTACTCTAATAACAAAAAGAAAAAATATAATAAATAGTAAGATTATAACTGGTATTTCAAATACAACTAATGATGCTAAAGTTACTCTTTTAGGTGTAAGAGACAAGCCTGGTATTGCAGCATCAATTTTTAAACCACTATCTGAAAATTCTATAAATGTAGATATGGTAGTACAAAATATTTCTCCTAATGGAAAAGAAACTGATTTAACTTTCACAATAAAATCAGATGATCTTAACAAAACAAAAAAAATTATTTTGCAAAATAAAAAAATAAACTTTAGAAATTTTATATTTGACAAGAATGTTTCAAAAGTATCAATAATTGGAGTAGGAATGGTTACTACTCCCGGAGTTACTTATAGAATGTTCCAGTCACTCGCTAAGCAAAAAATTAACATTCAAGTAATATCTACTTCGGAAATAAAAGTTTCTGTGTTGATAGATAAAAAGAATGTTCAAAAAGCTATATCTGCTCTTCACAAAGAATTTAATTTAAATAAATAATTTATGAACATTAGACCATTTAGGGAAATAAAAAGAAGAAAAACAAAAGAGATTAACGTTGGTTATGTAAAAGTTGGAGGGGATAATCCAGTTTCTGTTCAATCAATGACTAATACGTTAACTAAAGATGTTAAAGAAACTGTAAAACAAATAAAACAAATTGAAGAAGCAGGAGCCGATATAGTAAGAGTATCATGTCCAGATGAAGATTCAACGAAAGCTCTTAAAGATATTATTAAAAATACTTCTATTCCAATAGTTGCTGATATACATTTCCACTACAAAAGAGCAATAGAGGCAGCAGAAAGTGGAGCTGCTTGTCTTAGAATTAACCCTGGAAATATTGGAGAAAAAAAAAAAATTAAAGAGGTGATTTCAGCAGCAAAAAATAACAATTGTTCAATAAGAATTGGTGTTAATGCTGGATCTCTAGAAAAAGATTTATTAGAAAAATATAAAGAACCTTGTCCAGAAGCTCTAGTAGAGAGTGCATTAAGAAATATTAGTATTGTCGAAGACTTTGACTTTTATGAATTTAAAGTGAGTGTCAAATCCTCTGATGTATTTTTGTCTATTGAAGCTTACAGACAACTTTCTAAAGTTACTGACTACCCACTACATTTAGGTATTACTGAGGCAGGAACATTTTTACCTGGTAGTATAAAATCTTCTATTGGTTTTGGATCACTTCTGATGAGTGGTATTGGAGATACTGTGAGAGTTTCTTTATCTGACGATCCGGTAAAGGAGATAAAAGTTGGAAATGAAATACTTAAATCACTCAATTTACGAAATAGAGGTGTAAAAATAATTTCCTGTCCATCTTGTGCAAGACAAGCCTTTAATGTGATAGAAACTGTTAAAAAGTTAGAGGATAGACTATCTCATATAAAAACACCTATTTCTTTATCTATAATTGGATGTGTAGTGAATGGACCTGGTGAGGCAGCACAAACAGATATAGGTATTACCGGGGGAGGAAAGGGCAATAACATGCTTTATTTAAATGGGGTTGAAAGTGAAAAAATATCAAGTGATGAGATGATTTCAAAGATTGTTCAATTAGTTGAAAAAAAAGCAGCAGAAATCGAAAAAGCAAAATAATGTTACCTTTATCAAAAGTTCAGGACTTAATATCTAAGCATTCCAGATTAGAAAAAGAACTTTCATCTCAAGAAATTGATAAAAAAACATTTGCAGAGAAGTCCAAGGAATACTCAAACTTAAATGAAATTATCAAAGAAGCTACTTTATACTTTAACTTTCAAAAAAATAAAAATGAATTGGAAAAGTTAATTAACGACAATAATTCTGATAATGAGATGAGAGAGTTAGCCATAAGCGAGTTAAATGAACTCGAAAAAAATAATAAAATTAACGAAAAAAAAATAAAATTATTTTTGTTGCCAAAAGATGAAGCTGATACAAAAAATGCAATGATTGAAATAAGAGCTGGAACAGGAGGCTTGGAAGCTAGTTTATTTGCCTCTGATCTTTTTAAGATGTACGAAAAAGTAAGTCACAGAAAGAAATGGTTACTAGAGGTTATATCAATTTCTAAAAGTGATGCTGGAGGATTAAAAGAGGTTATTGCATCTATAAAAGGTAAAAATATTTATTCTTCATTAAAGTATGAGAGTGGTGTTCACCGTGTTCAAAGAGTTCCAGATACTGAAACACAAGGAAGAGTTCATACATCTGCTGCCACGGTCGCAGTGATGCCAGAAGCTGAGGAAGTTGATGTAAAAATCGAGGATAAAGATTTAAGAATTGATGTATTTAGAAGCAGTGGCCCTGGAGGTCAAAGTGTAAACACAACAGATTCTGCTGTAAGGATTACTCATATTCCTACTGGTATAGTTGTTAGCCAACAAGACGAAAAATCGCAAATTAGAAACAAAGAAAAAGGTTTAAAAATTCTTAGATCAAGAATTTATGAATTAGAAAGACAAAAAAGAGATGAAGAAAGATCAAAAGACAGAAAAAGTAAAATTGGAACTGGAGATAGATCAGAAAGAATTAGAACATACAATTTTCCTCAAGGAAGAGTAACAGATCATAGAATTAATTTAACTTTACATAAACTATCTGAATTTATGGAGGGAGAAATATTCGATGAGATGATAGAAAACTTGGTTATACAAGCTCAAGAAAATGAACTTAGTATTATATAAATATGATTTACAGTGAAATTATAAAAAAAGGCAGTAATTTTTTAAAACAAAATAAAAATAAAAATCCATATCTTGATACTGAATTAATCTTATCAAAAGTAATAAACAAAGAAAGAGAACAAATATTATTAAATATTAATGATAAATTAAAAAATAAAGATATCACAAAATTTAAAAAATATTTATTCAGGAGATATGAAAAAGAACCAATGGCATATATTCTTGGTTATAAACATTTTTGGAAATATAAGTTCTTAATTAACAAATCTGTTTTGATACCAAGGCCAGATACAGAACTAATTGTTGAGGAAACTTTAAAATATCTACCAATTGAAAAGTCAAAAAAAATTTTAGATGTTGGAACAGGATCAGGTTGTATTATAGTATCTCTGTTAAAAGAGAGACCAAAATGTTCTGCAACAGCAATAGATATATCTAAAAATGCAATTAATGTTGCAAAAACTAATGCAAAATTACATCAATTGGGAAATAAAATTAACTTTATTAATATCGATATTGACAAATATAAATCTTCTAACTATGATTTAATTGTATCTAATCCTCCATACATAAATAGTATTGATTTAAAAAGATTAGATGATGATATAAAATTCCATGAACCTAAAATAGCAGTATCAGGAGGTTCTGATGGATTTAAAGTTTTAGAAAAAGTAATTATAAAGAGTAAAAAATTGTTAAAAATAAACGGTAAATTAATTCTTGAAGTTGGTCATAGGCAAAATAGTCGATGTTCTAAAATACTAAAAGATAATGGATACTATATTAATCAAATATCTAAAGATTTATCTGGAAAAGACAGGTGCATAGTAAGCACTAAATTGCAATAATGAATAATTTTAAAAATAATAATAGAAGAAGTCGGTTCAAACAAAATGGAGATAGAAGTTTTAGAAGAAACGGAAATGGGCATAAATCTAATGGAGAATTTGGTAATGGATCTGCATTTAAAAGAAGGCATCCAGGAAAAAATAATCAAAATGCTGCAAAACTTGTTGAGAAGTATAATGATCTAGCTAGAGAAGCTTTGTCAAATGGGGATAAAATTTTATCTGAGAACTATTTGCAACATTCAGAGCACTTTTCACGAATTCTTATATCTCAAGAAAATTCAAGAATTCATAACCTAAATGAGTCAGATGTTAGCGCTAGTAATCAAATAAAAGTTGAGATCAAAAATAAAGAAACAGAAGATACAACCTCAAAATAAATTATATTTTAGATATTAGATTGGATTTAAGAACATCAATTTTAATTTTGTTTACTTCAAATATTTTACGTTGATTACCTTTTAATATCTTTCCTGATGGTAATTTAAGTTTTTGTGAATTAATTTTTTTCCCATTTTCAATAACTTCATAGTGTAAGTGTGGACCGGTAGAAAGACCTGTGGAACCAACATAGCCAATTATTTGACCTTGTTTTACTCTGGCGCCTTTCTTTATGCCCCTAGCAAACTTTGACATATGTGCATAAACAGTTTGATAAACTCTATTATGTTTTATTTTCACACAATTGCCCCCACCCCCACACCATTGGGCTCTAACTACCAAACCATCTCCCGATGCAAGTATAGGTGTGCCAGTTGGTGCAGCAAAATCAGTTCCTGTATGCATTTTTGTAAAACCTAAAATAGGATGTTTCCTTTTTCCAAATGAAGAAGATAATCTTGCTCCATTTATTGGTGTTTTCATTAAAGTTTTTCTCATACTTTTTCCGTTCTCATCAAAATAATCAATTTTATTTTTTTCATACTCGTGTCTATAAAGTTTAAAATCTTGATTTTGTAAATTTAAATTAGAAAAAATTATATTGCCTGTCTCAATCACCTTTCCATCTTTATTTAAAAATTCCTCATAGATAATCTGAAAACTGTCACTTTTCCAAATATCTCTTTGAAAATCCACTTGAAAACCATAAAGCCTTGCAAATTCAATAATAATATTTGGCATTATTTCTAATCCCAAAGCTGTTTCATACAAGCTGTTAGTAATTATACTTTCTTTATAAGTAATAATTTTTGTAAGCTCTTTTTCTAATATTTTTGAGTAAAAAATATTTTTTTCATAATCTCTTATATATTTTATTTCTTTTTTTTTACTAATCTCAATTATAATGTTTTCAATTTTTGGGTTATTTTTTTTATCTATCTTTAAATAAATTTTTTGATTAGGTCTCAGTATTTTTAATTTTTTATTTTTTTTTACTGTTTCGAGAAATAATTGTTTTTCTGTTGGTGCTATTTGAATTCTATTAATTATACTCTCATAATTATCTCCCTCTTCAACAATATAATTAAATTCTTCGTATCTATTCTCTAGTTTGGAAGTTATTTTTGCAAAGGATTTTTGAAAGTAAATATTGTCTAATGTTTTTCTTATATTCTTGTATTGAGAATCTCTATTTAATTCGTAAAAATATGTTACTAAACTTGTAATAATTATTAATAAAATTAACCATATAAAATGTGAAAGTGATTTTATTTTTCTCTTGGTTATTGTTAACACTGTTAGACCGATAGATTAAAAATGTTGATTTCTATGACTTTTTAGCACATTTTTTGTTTATCTAAAAACTTGATTTATAAATTATTTCCAATATAAGCGTCAAACTCAACATATAAAAAATGTTATTTATTGGGCTTAATAGCTCAATTAGCTATTTGAAATGTTAATATTTTAAGAAGAGAAGTGTGGACGGTTAAGGTTACCAAAATTTGTCGTACACACTTCAACATTATACAAATATTATTCTTAGTATTTGTATAGAAGCTAGTGTGCGCCGTTTTTAAACTTGAGAGTTTGATCATGGCTCAGAACGTACGCTGGCGGCACGCCTTATACATGCAAGTCGAACGAAGTAGCAATACTTAGTGGCAGACGGGTGAGTAACATGTGGGTATCTTCCCTTTGGTGAGGAATAACACGAGGAAACTTGTGCTAATACCTCATAAGTCTTTACGGAGAAAGCTTTACGCGCCGAAGGATGAGCCTGCACTTGATTAGTTTGTTGGTGGGGTAATGGCCTACCAAGACTTTGATCTATAGCTGATCTGAGAGGATGATCAGCCACATTGGGACTGAGACACGGCCCAAACTCCTACGGGAGGCAGCAGTAGGGAATATTGCACAATGGAGGAAACTCTGATGCAGCGATGCCGCGTGAGTGAAGAAGGCCTTTGGGTTGTAAAGCTCTTTCGTCGGGGAAGAAAATGACTGTACCCGAATAAGAAGGTCCGGCTAACTTCGTGCCAGCAGCCGCGGTAATACGAAGGGACCTAGCGTAGTTCGGAATTACTGGGCTTAAAGAGTTCGTAGGTGGTTAAAAAAGTTGGTGGTGAAATCCCAGAGCTTAACTCTGGAACTGCCATCAAAACTTTTTAGCTAGAGT
>CABYVU010000012.1:12500-31010 GCA_902522525.1 uncultured Pelagibacteraceae bacterium
TAAAACCTTGGGGTCAAGAATATAATATATTCAATAATAAAAAAAAATTTTCTATTACCTACTTACATATAAAAAAAGGTTTTTGCACTTCACTACACTCTCATTCAAAGAAGAAAACAGGTTTTTTAATTTTATCTGGTGTTGCAGAAGTTCAATTAGGTTTGTATACAAAAAATATTATAAGATACAAGCCAATGTCAATTTTGGTTTTAAGGCCAGGATTGTTTCATAGAATTAAAGCAAATAAAAAGAGTGATCTATTTGCTTTAGAAATAGAAACTCCCTTTATCAGGTCAGATCTAATTCGACTACAAGATAATTATGGAAGACGAAATAAAGGGTATGAAAGCATTAATAAAACACGTCAAATTAATGAGAAAGATGTAACTTTTAAAATTCCAAAAAAAAATGAAAAAAATTTATATAAATTAAATGGAGTCAATATTGAATTAAATTATTATAAAAATTTTAGTTCATTTAAAAACTATGATGATAAAAGTGTAGCTATAATTTGTGATGGTCAAATGGTTACCGAAAATGGAAAGGAAGTTATTTCAGCAGGTGAAATTGTAAAATCATATACATTAAAAAAACTTTCAAAATATTATAGAATTAAAAATCAAATTTTAATTCTTAAAGCATTTAAATCAAAGTACTTGCATAGCTAATATAAATTGTTATTTTTGAATTATGAGAATTTTAATTATTACAAGTCAATTTGTTCAAGATCATGAATTTATTTATCCATTCTATAGATTGAAGGAGGAAGGTTTTGACGTTCATGTTTATAATCAATCCGAAAATATTGTTAAGGGTTTTTTTGGAACAAAGATTCCTCCACAAAAAGATGACCGTATTGTAAATTTAGAAAGCATTAATGTAGATAGTTATAATGCTCTTATTTTACCTGGAGGAGTAAAATCCATGGAGTTATTGAGACTTGATAATACAGCAATAAAAATTGTCAAAAAATTTAACGACAAAAAAAAAATAATTGCTGCAATATGCAGTGGAACTATGATGTTGATATCTGCAAATATTTTAAAAAATAAAAAAGTAACTGGATATTATGCTTGGAAGCAAGATATAATAAATGCTGGTGGTACTTTTGTTGATAGTCCAAGTGTTGAAGACGATAATTTAGTGACTTCACCTCACTATAAATTTAATGGTGAATGGATGAAAGCTGTTATTGCTAAAATAAAAAAATAAATTATTTTGCTTTTATTATTTTTAAGGTATTGACCCTAAAATATTTAATCTCTTTTTTTATTTTTTTTTCATCAAATTTATTTTTGATTTCAAATATTGCATCTGCAATATTTTTTTTAGGTTTGAAGCCCTTTTTTAAAATTCTATCTGAGTTTTGTCTGTAAGACCTTGGATCGTTGCTAGGTTTAATTAATATTTTTGATTTTAATTTTAATGTTTTCTTTATCCTTTCTGCCATATTTATAATACTTAAATTCTCAAATCCTAAATTAAAAATTATATCTTCTAATTTTCTATTTTTTTGTGTTTTTCTTTTTAAAAAAAAACAATAAGAATTAACCATGTCATGCATAGTTAAATTTGGACGAATTTGATTACCTCCAAAAATAGTTATTAAATTTTTTTGCAAAGCTCCAAAAGTTAGAGCGTTAATTGCAACATCTAATCTCATCGCTGGAGAGTAACCACATACAGTTGCTGGTCTTAAAATTGTTATATCAATTTTTTTTTTATAACTTAATAAGACCCTTTCCCCAATCATTTTTGACTTATTGTATTCAGAAATCGGTTCTAAACTTAAATTTTCTGTAACTTTTTTTTCTTTTTTAATTCCATAAACACTGCCTGATGATGCAAAAATAAATTTTTTGACTTTTTGATCTACTGCAAATGTAATTAATTTATATGTGGCAAGAACATTTACATCCCAGGTCAATTTTGCATTTAGTTCTGCTGCTGGGTCATTTGCTATTGAAGCTAAATGTAATACGCAGTCAATATTCTTTAAATCTTTTCTCGATATATTCCTTATATCTTTTTTTATAATTTTAAGATGTTTTGTCTTTTTTAAATAATTTCCAAACCAAAAAGTATCTATGACTGTAACATTATAATTTTTTTCTAATAATTTTTGAGTTAAATTTGTTCCTATGTATCCACCACCACCAGTTATTAAAATATTTTTCATATAATTTAGGATTTAAAAAATTCTTTTATTTTTTTTATCACATATTTTACTTCTGTCGCTGTCATGTGAGGATTTATTGGTAAGCTTAAAATTTCTTTACTAAAGTATTCTGTTTTAGGTAATGAAATTTTACCAAATTCCTTTTTATAAGATGTTTGTCTATGTATTGGAATTGGATAGTGAATAGCTGTTTCGATGTTATTCTTTTTTAAATAATTTTTGAGTTTATTCCTGTATTTTGTTCTAATTATATATTGATGAAAGGTAGGGTTTGATATTTTTAAATTGAATTTAGGAGTTTTTAGAATTTTATTTAAATGTTTTGTATAAGTTTTGGCAATATTAAGCTGTTTTCTATTCCAAGAAGAAATTTTTTTTAACATTATGTTTCCAAACCCAGCTTGTAAATTGTCCAACCTTGAATTTGTTCCCCAAATTAAAGATTTATCCCTATTTATTAATCCATGATTTCTCATCATCAAAATTTTTTTATAAAGATTTGTATTATTTGTTATAATTAGACCACCATCTCCTAAGACATGAAAACTTTTTCTAGGGTGAAGACTAAAAATTCCTACATCACCAATTGTACCAATGTAATTTTTTTTGTACTTAGTTCCAAAGGCATGAGCAGCATCTTCAATTAAATGAAGCTTTTTCTTTTTGCATATTTTATTTAATTGATCTAAATCAGAGGGAATTCCAGATAAATGAACTGGCATAATTGCCTTAGTTTTCTTGGTAATTCTTTTTTCGATTTTTTTAACATCAATGTTAAGATCATCTCCTACATCAACAAGTTTTGGCACCAAACCTTCATAAGCAATCGCACCACATGTCGCAATAAAAGAATTGGATACAGTAATTATTTCATCACCTCTTTTATACCCTAGTGCCTTTAATACCATTACTGTACCTTCTGTCCAATTTCCGACACCTAAAACATGTTTTACTTTTAAAAATTTTTGAATATTTTCCTCAAAATTTTTAAGCTCTTCACCAAGCACATAATGACCTTTAGAACCAATTTTATTGAATTTTTTGATTAAATCTTTTTTTAAAATTTTAAATTCTTTAGGAAAATTTGTGAATTTTACGATCATTAATTATAAAATTTTTGAATTTTATTTATTATCAAATCTAGTTGTTTTTTTGAAACGAATTCATGAACAGGTATTGAAATTACTTTTTTTGAGAGTTTTTCTGCATTTTTAAATTGACCTTTATTATATTTAAATTTTTTTGCTGCATCATGTAAATGTAATGGTTTTGGATAATGAATTTTACTATCAATTTTATTACTTCTTAAAAAGTTATTTAGCTGGTTTCTTTTTTCACAATAAAACTGGTATAAGTGATAAACAGACTTATATTTTTTTTGCTCTTTGATTAGTTTAATTTGTTTGATAGATTTAAGTTTTGCATTTAAATAATTTGCATTTTTAATACGAGAACTAGTGATAAAATTAATTTGTTTGATCATTTTAAGAGCTACTGCTGCTTGAATAGTGTCTAATCTTGAATTGTAACCGTATATTTTGCAATTATCTCTACTTATTAATCCATGATTTCTCATTAATTTCAGTTTTTCGTAAATTTTTTTATTATTTGTAGCTATTATTCCTCCATCCCCCCAGACATTTAGATTTTTTAACGGGTGCATACTAAAACAACCCGTTATACCAAAATTACCAGCATATTTTTTTTTATCATCATGTGCTAAAATTGCATGGCAAGCATCCTCCACAACATGAAGATTATATTTTTTTGAAATTCTTAATATTTTTTTCATATTACAAATTCTTCCTGACCAATGAACTGGAACAATTGCTTTAGTTTTTTTTGTTATTCTTTTTTCTATTTTATTCTCGTCAATATTAAGATCATCTTTAACATCTACAAAGACTGGCTTTGCACCAGCAGCAGCAATAGCACCAGCAGTTGCATAGAATGAGTATGTTGGAGTGATTATTTCATCACCATCTTTTATACCTAATGCTTTTAAAGATAAAAAAATAGCGTCAGTACCTGAACCAACTCCTACAGCGTATTTAACCTTTTGATATTTACAAAATTCTTTTTCAAATAAATCAACATACCTTCCGAGTGTAAAATCATTAAATTTTACAATTTTATTTATTGATTTAAAAATTTCTTTTGGGTTATTAAATTGTTCAGAAAGATAATTGTGTCTTATGCTCATTTTCTTATCTGATATATATTGTTTTATTAAAAAGTTATTTTTCATGTAGATATTTTAAATTTTTCGTCTTTTTTGTTGAACTTATTTTTATATTTATCATACCACTTAATAACTTGATTAATCCCATTATCAATTGAAGTTTTATTTTTCCACTTAAGTCTTACTCTAGTATCGTTATCAAAAATTTTATAATCTTGATCTTTTCCAAGTCTGTCTTTTACAGAAATAATATATTTTTTTGGATCTAAATTTTTTTTCTTATAAATTATTTCAACAATCTTCCTTATTGATAGATACTCTTTTGAGGAAAATTGATAACATTCACCAATTTTTGCTTTTGTAATCAATTTATAAATACCGTTACAAAAATCGTCAGAATAGATAAAGGATCTTTTTGATTTACCTCCACCATGTAGTTGAAATTTTTCTTTTTTATTAGCTTTGTGAATTGCTAAAGGAATAACTCTATATAATTTTTGATATGGTCCATAAAAATTTGCAAATCTTGAAATTATTACAGGAAAAGAAAATTGTTTAAATAATAATAATAAATAGTTCTCTATAGTTGAATGTGACAAAGCATAAGGTGTTGAAGGGTTATAACTTTTAAAATTTGAGCTTGTAATTTTTGCAGATCCAAAAACTTCTGGTGTAGAAATTTTAATATACTTTTTTAAATATTTTTGTTTACTTAAGAATGTGTACAATCTGATCTTTGAAATTACATTTGTGTTAAAAGTTATAAACGGATAATGCCAACTTTCCGCAACCATACCCTGGCCCAAGAAATCGATAATTATTTGAGGTTTATGTTTTAGGATTAACTTTTCAAGTTTAAAAAATTGCTTATTAATATTTATTTTTTCAAATTTGAAATTCTTTAACATATGCTTATGCAATTGATGAAAACAATTGAATTTTGGTTCAGATATTTTAGATAAAGAACATCCAATAATAAAAAAATTCTTTTTTAACAAATAGTGGACTAAATGATTGCCTGAAAAGCTATTACTTCCAAGTATAAGTATTTTTTTCTTCATAATTATTAGTATGGGTATTTATGGATTTTTATACATTAATATATTATAGGTTCCTAATTTAAAGATGAATAATTCAGAATTTATAATTAATTTTTTACAAAAAAAAGGTTTAAACACTGTGTTTGGAATAACAGGTGGTGGCGCAATGTTTTTAAATGAAGCATTTAGAAAACAAAAAAATTTGAATTTTATTTTTATGCACCATGAGCAATCAGCTGCAATGGCTGCAGAAGCTTATTATAGAGCCAATCATAAACCAGCTATACTTTCTGTAACTTCAGGACCTGGAGGAACTAATGCAGTAACAGGAGTAATCGGTGCATGGATAGACTCAATTCCTATGATTGTTATATCTGGGCAAGTAGAGTCTAAAGATATGATATTAAATTCAAAAACTAGACAAATAGGAATTCAAGAGTCAAATATTAAAGACATAATTAAGTCTATCACTAAATATAGCAGTGTATTAACAAAAAATTGCGATATAGAATTCGAAATGTCAAAAGCTTTCAATATTGCCAATGAAGGAAGACCAGGACCTGTTTGGATTGACGTACCTCTAGATATACAATCAAAAAAATTTGTTAAAAAAAAGAAAATAAGAAAAATAATTAAAAAAGTTGATTATAGTAAAATCGAAAGTGACAAAATTTCTAAGGCATTGAAAATGATAAAAAATTCAAAAAGACCTTTAATTTTGGTTGGGAATGGTGTTCATATAAGTAAAGCTGAAAAAAGATTTCTAAATTTTTTGAAAAAAACAAATTTGCCATTTATATCAACTTGGAATGCAAGTGATATAGCTCCTTCTAATCACAAGTTTTATTTTGGTAGACCAGGATTATTTGGAAATAGAATTGCGAATTTTGCAGTTCAGTCCTGCGATTTATTATTAATTATTGGATCTCGATTATCCGTGCCTATCACTGGCTATCAAATGAAAAACTTTTCACCACTATCAAAGAAAATTTTTGTTGATATTGATAAGAACGAAATAATAAAAAGAAAATTAAAAACAAATTTACAATTTAATAATGATGTTGGTGCTTTTTTAAAAATTATTAATAAAAAAATCTCAAAAAAAATTAAGCAAAAAAAGTTGTGGATAGATAAATTGAGTAAAATTAAAGATTATTTAGATGAGGATAATAAGTATAAAAATGATAATAATTTTGTAAATTCATTTCGCTTTATTAATTCTCTTTCAAACTCTTTAAGAGGAGATGAAAATATTGTGACAGACATGGGAACAAGTTTCACTTGCACTATGCAATCATTTAAAACAAAAAAAAATCAAAGACTTTTTACTTCATCAGGAATAGCTGCTATGGGTTTTGGTTTACCAGGTATTATTGGAGCATTTTTTGCAAACAAAAAAAAAATACCGATCTGTATTTCTGGTGATGGTGGATTAATGTTTAATTTACAAGAGCTCCAAACAATTATTAATTATAAAATACCTCTTAAGTTATTTATAATTAATAATGGTGGTTATTTAACAATGAAATTAATGCAACAAAAAAATTTCAAAAAATTTGTTGGTGCAGATAATAAGAGTGGTCTTACATTGCCAAATTTTTTGAAAGTCGCAGAATCTTTTGGTTTTGAGACTGTCAAAATAAAGAATGAAAATAATTTAAACAACAACTTGAAAAAAATTTTAAGTTCAAAAAAAGCAACTATTTGTGAAGTAATCACACCTCCAATGCAAGAATTAGTACCTAGGGTTCAAACGCAAATGAATAAAGATGGCTCATTCCAGCCTGCTATGCTTGATAATATGTATCCTTTTCTTGGTATTGATAAAGTAAACGAAATTAGGAAAGATTTGTTAGACTCATAAAATGAAAACAGTTTTAATTACAGGAGCTACTTCAGGTTTGGGCTTAATGTTATCAAGACATTACAATAAAATAGGATTTAATTTAATAACAATTGGAAAAAATAAAAAAAAAATTAATTTACTTAAAAAAGAGCTTTCTGAAAAAAATAAAAAACATTCTTTTTCTTTAGATTTAAACATTAAAAAAAATTATCAATATCTTCTCAAGATTATTAATAAACAAAAAAAAAATATTGATATTATAATTCACTGTCTTGGAGGTGGTTTTGGCCTACATAATCCCACAATTAGCCAGAAAGAATTAAAATATTTATTTAACTTAAACGTACTAGTTGCAGTTGGAATAAACAATAATATTTTAGAAAAAAAAAAATATAACAAGAATTTAAAAATTATTCACGTAGGATCAGTTGCGTCAATCGAGTCAACAGCATCTGTTGGATACTCAATGGTTAAAGCAAGTTTGGTCGCTTACACAAAATCATTATCAAAATCTTTAATTAAAAAGAAAATATATATTCACTGTGTTTTATTGGGTGCGTTTGAATATCAAAATAATTCATTTGAAAGATTAAAAATTAGAAATAAAAAGGCTTATAATAATTTTATTAAGCAGAAATTAACTATAAATAAAATTGCAAGAGGAGAAAGTTTTATAGGTTTATTTGATTATCTAATTTCAAAAAGTGCAGATCCATTGACTGGAAGCTCTATTGTTGCCGATTATTCAGAGACAAACTCATTTAGAATTTAATATATGAAAAAATACGATTTAAAAAAACTTTCCAAAATAACAAAAATATTAAAAAAAAGTGGAAAAAAAATTGGTCTATGCCATGGAGTTTTTGATGTAATTCATGCTGGCCACATACGCCATTTTGAAGATGTAAAAAAAAAATGTGATATTCTCGTCGTAACTGTTACAGAAGACAAGTATGTGTTAAAGGGACCAAATAGACCTGTCAATAATCATTTTTTAAGAGCCAAAGTTTTAGACTCTCTAAAATTTATTGATTACGTTGCAATAAATTATGCTTCCGATGCAACAAATCCGATAAAATTATTGGAACCAAATTTTTATTTTAAAGGAAAAGATTACTTAAACAAAAAAGATTTAACTAGGAGATTATATAAAGAAGTTAAAGCAATTAAAAAGATAAAAGGAAAAATAATTTATACTAATACACCACTAAATAGTTCTACAAAAATTATTAATAAAACTTTTTCATATGTTTATAATCAAAAATTAAATTCTTTTTTAGAGAATAAAAATAAATCTAAAATTTATGAAAACTGTCTTTTACAATTAGAAAAAGTTAAAAAATTAAAAGTACTATTAATTGGAGACGCAATCATTGATCAATATGATACAGTGCAAGTTTTAAATAAGCCTATAAAAGAAAATTTGTTAGCAACCAGATTTTTAAGTTCAAAATTGTATTTAGGTGGTATTTTTGCAGCAGCTGCAAATTTATCACAATTTAATAACGATATAACTGTTTGTACAACTATTGGAAAGGATAAAGATTTAGAAAATAAAATTAAAATTTTTAAAAAAAAATTTAAAACTAAAATTTTTATTGAAAAAAATAAAGTTACAACACGAAAAAAAAGATTTGTTGATTTGGGATATAATAAAAAAATAAGTGAAGTATACTTTATGGATGATAATTTTCTTGGAAAAAATAATTTAAAAAAAATATTGAGTTTTCTTGAAAAAAAAACTAAAGATTATGATCTCGTGATACTTCTTGACTATGGTCATAGCTTTATAAATAGCCAGATTTATAATTGTCTTAAAAAAAAATCAAAATTTTTAGCTATAAATTGTCAAACTAATAGTGCTAATTTAGGATTTAACCTAATAACAAAATACAATAAAGCAGACTATATATGTATAGATGAACCAGAGTTAAGGCTTGCTACTTCAAACAACAAAGATGATATTGAAAAAGTCATTTCAAAAAGTTTATTTAAAAAAATTAATTGTAACAATATTACGATAACTAGAGGACAAAATGGATGTTTTTCATATAACAATAAAAAGAAATTATATGTCCCAGCTGTTATTTCAGACAAAGTAATTGATACAATTGGAGCTGGAGATGTCTATTTAGTTATTTCTTCATTATTGTATAAAGTTAAATCTGATCAATTAACAACAAGTTTAATATCTAATGTAGCTGGTGCTTTGAAGGTAGATATTTTGGGACACTCTAAATCTATAAGCAATTCAAACTTTCATAATGTTCTTCAACATCTTCTTAAATAAGAAAAATATTATGATTGAATAAGATTTATGAAAAAAAATTTTGCAGCAATTCTTTCTAGACAAAAAAAAAAATTGAAGGTAATCAATTTAAATATACCTAATCCCCCTAGAGGATATATTTTAGTTAAATTAAAATATTCAGGAGTTTGTCATACTCAATTAAACGAAATTAATGGTTCATTAGGTAAAGATAATTATTTACCTCACTGTATGGGACATGAGGGAACTGGGGAAATCATTAAAATTGGAAAAGGTGTCAAAAATTTTAAAGTTAAAGATAAAGTAGTAATAAGCTGGATAAAAAGCTCCAATATAAAAAAATTCCAACCAATAAATTATATGGATAAAATGAAAAAAATAAATTCAGGAGGTTGCAATACTTTAATGAATTTTTCTTTAGTAACAGAGGATAGATTATATAAATTGAATAATAAAAATCGTTTTCTTAGAGAGTCAATTCTATTAGGTTGTGCATTTCCTACTGCTGCAAATGCAATTATAAACATTGCAAAAGTCTCAAAAAACTCAAAAGTATTAATTATGGGAATGGGTGGTTTAGGTTATTCAAGTTTAATTATTTTAAATTTTTTAAAATGTAAAAATGTTACCTGTATTGATGTAAACAATAAAAGACTTAAATTGTTAAAAAATATCAAAAATTTTCAATTTATTAATACAAAAAGTGTTCAAGTTATGAGAAATTTTATATCTAATAATAAAGACAATTTTGATTTAATATTAGATTGTACAGGATCAAAATCCTTAATAGGACGCACATTTGAATTATGTAAAAAATTTTCAGGAAAGTTAATTGTGATAGGTAATACAAAAATTAAAGAAAAGATATCCATTAATGCTTGGGATATTATTTTTGGAAAAACACTTACAGGTGCTTGGGGAAGAGGAGGTCCTTTAATAAAAAACTTTAACTTAATAGAAGATATTTTAATTGATCAAATTATCTTGGTCAGAAAAATTTTACCAAAATTTAATTATAAAATTAAAAATATTAACAAGGCAGTTAAAGATTTTGAACATGGAAAAGTTTTAAGACCAATTATAAAATTTTAAATATGGCGCATTTTGATCCAAAATATTTTAAAAAAAAATTAAGTGTAAATAGATCAGTTAATAGAACAATTAAAAATAAATATATCGCATGGCAACTCGATGAAAATTATTATGATGGAAACCGTAACAATGGATATGGTGGATTTAGTTATGATGGTAGATGGTTAAAATTACTACCCAGATTTATAAGTAAATATAAATTAAATAATAAATCTAAAATTTTAGACTTAGGATGTAAAAAAGGTTTTATTATGAAAGATTTAAAAATTCTTTTACCAGAATCACAAGTATATGGGATTGAAGACCACATATATCCAATAAAAAAAGCAGAAAAAGAAATAAAAAAAAATATTATTTTTAGTGAATATTACAACATACCATTTAAAAAAAATTACTTTGATCTAGTAATTGGGTTTAGTTCTATTTATAAATATAATTTTTATGATGTTGTAAAAACTATTAGAGAAATTAATAGAGTTTCAAAAAAGTCTTTTTTTACTGTTGCTAGTTATGCAAATAAAAAGGAAAAACAAATATTTGAGGATTGGACTTTACTAGGAACAACAATTTTACATAAAAGAGAATGGATAAAATTATTTAAAGTTTTAGATTATAAAGGGGATTATTACTTTACAACAGCTAAATCTTTAAATTTATGTTGACAAAAAAATACTTAATGATGTAATTAAATTTTATGTTAAATTCATCTTCATTAAAAAAGTTTTGGTTAAACCTTGAGAAAAAAAAGTATCCTCCTAAGTACCTTAAAAAAGTTAATTTAATTGAGTTTGAGTCATTGAGGAGTTTGATAAATCAAAAAAGTGAATTTCAAGTAAAAAATATTATAAAAAAGATGTATAGTGGTGAAGCGTTTATTGTTCGAAATGCTGCTAAAAAAAATCTTAAAAAAACAATAATTCAACTTGCAAAGTATTATGATAGAAATCAAAGGCAGTCATTTCACAAAATGTTAGACGGAACTCCTAATTTTCATAGAATAATTGATAAAAATATTACTAAGAAATATAGTTTATATGCAATAAAACATTCATATTATTTTTATAACTGGAACATAAAAAGCAAATTAGAAAAACAATTTAAAAGAGGTGCTTATAGACACTGGCGTTATATAAAGTTTCTTGCTGGAAATAATAGGTTTGAGTTTGAAAAGAATATTCCAAGTCAAAATCAAATAGATAGGTTGCAAATAGTTAACTACCCCCTTGGCGGAGGACAATTAAGAGATCATGTCGATCCAAGAACAAATCAAAGAATTGTTACAGGTTTAATAATGAGTAAAAAGGGAATTGATTTTCAATCAGGTGGTTTTTACTTTAGGAGTAAAAATAAGAAAAAAATAAATATCGAGGATAAACTTGAAATAGGTGATGCAGTTATTTTTTATGGATCTTTAGTTCATGGAGTTGATGTGGTAGATAAAAATAAAAAAATAAATTGGAAATCTTATGATGGTAGATGGTTTGTCGGAATGTTTGTAAATGACTCTGATCATGTCAAAAACCGAATTACCGCAAAAGACCTAACCAATAGTACAAATTATAAGAGAAAAGCTAGTTAATAAATGACAAAAATGGTTTTAAACGCAAATTTAATTAAAAAATACCATCAAGATTTAGTATTTAATTATTCCGAATACCCAACTAAAGATCATTGGAACTTCAAGTTCCAAGACGATGAATACAAAAAAGCAATATTAGATTGGTTTCCAAAGAATAAAGATAAAAAAATTTTCTTTTATGTACACATACCCTTTTGTGAGGAATTATGCTGGTTTTGCACATGTAGTAAATTTATTAACAAAGATTATGCAAAAGTAACAGATTATCTTAATTATTTATATAAAGAGATAGATTTACTTTTCGAATATTTAAATAAAAATGATATTAAATTAAATGTTGGAACTGTATTTTTTGGTGGAGGTTCTCCAACAATACTTAATAGAGAAGATTTAAAATCATTAGTTGATAAATTAAAAAGCCTGTTTGATTGGTCTAAAGTTGAGAATTTTACTATAGAAAGTGATCCAAGAAGAGTAGATGAAGATAGATTAATATATAATCATGAAGTTTGTGGGGCAAACAGAATATCTTTTGGTATGCAAGATTTGGATCCTGAAGTACAAAGAAGAGTCAACAGAATACAACCTGCTAAACTATTTGAGAATATATTGACCCCAAATGTGAGAAAATTTTATAAAGAAATAGCTTTTGATCTTTTAATTGGACAACCAGGTCAAACCATAGAGACAATGTCAAAAACTTGTGATGAAATGATTAAATTAAAACCTACATTAGTACAGCTATCTTTGATGGCATACAAACCTTGGGTAGCTAAATACCAAGTTCAAATGTTAGCCGAAGGACCTTTGCCAGATTTTTTGGAAAGAAAAGAGTTGTTAAATATAATACATAAAAAATTAATAGCCGGAGGATATATAAGAACTGGTTTTGAGTGTTATTCATTACCAGATAGTCCAATGACTAAAGCGTTTAATGAGGGAGAAGCCCACTATGGAGCCTCAGGACACCAAACAGGTGGTAGAGTAAATTTTATTGCTGTTGGAAGCTCTTCAATGAGTAATTTGGGAAATGATTATTATGTTCAGAATTTTTACGATATTCCTTCTTACAAAAAAGCTATTGACAATAATCTATTACCTTCTTTTAGGGGTTTGAAGCTGAATAAAGATGACAAAATTAGACAGCATGCTACCCAACAAATTAGAAGCTACTTTAAAATTGATTACAAAAACTTCTATGAACAGTTTGGAATAAATGCAAAGAAATATTTTAAAAAAGAAATAGATTATATGTCAGAAATGCATAAAGATGGATTAGTTAACTTTATGGATGATGGAATATTTTTAACAGAAACAGGAAGAGATTTTACGCAAAATATTATGAATGTTTTTGACTCTTATGATCCGCCAGAAAAATCTTATAAAGAAAGATTAAATACAGTGAAAAAAGCAAAAGAATCTCAAGCGAAAGTTCAAGAGGAAGCAGATAAATTAAGCATATAAATGAAGTACAGAAAATTTTCTGACCTTGGTTGGAAAGTATCAGAAATAGGTCTAGGTTGTTGGCAAATAGGTTGGTGTTGGGGTGAAGTAAAGGATAAAGATGCAAGAAAAATACTTAAAGAGGCAATTGATAATGGAGTAAATTTTTTTGATACTTCTGATACTTATGGCGATGGCAGAAGTGAAAGATTTTTATCAGAAATTTTAAAAACACATAAAGATATACATGTAACAACAAAATTAGGCCGTCGTATTAGAGGTACTAGTTATGCCAAAGGTTATAAACATGAACCAATGGAGGAGTTTATTGATAGATCTCTATTAAATTTGAAATTAGAAAAAATAGACCTACTTCAACTACATTGTCCACCTCTTGAAATTTGTAAAAATCCTGAAACTTTTGAAAAAATGGATGAAATTGTAAAGAAAGGTAAAATTAGATATTATGGACTAAGCGTTTATAACCTTTCTGAAGCATATGAGGCAATCAAGTATAAAAATGTTAAAAGTGTTCAACTAGTATTTAATATATTTAGACAAAAGCCTTTAGATAATTTTTTTGAAGTAGCAAAAAAGAAAAATATTGCAATCATTGTTAGAGGACCTTTAGCTAGTGGCTTGTTAGGTGGAGAGTTTAGCCTTAAAACAAAATTTGCTGAAAATGATCATAGAAATTATAATATTAATGGTGAAGCTTTTGATATTGGTGATACTTTTTCTGGTGTAGATTTTAATAAAGGTTTAATAGCAGTAGAAAAAATTAAACAAATTTTACCAAAAAATTATAGTTTAGCAAAGTTCGCAATTAAATGGATTTTAATGCACGATGCAGTAACAGTCGTCATACCTGGTGCAGTAAATTCTGGTCAAGTTTTAAAGAATTGCTTAGCATCTGAGGCAGAAAGTATAGATGACAAAATGTTAGATATAAAAAAAATATATGAAGAACATATAAAGAAAGATGTTCATCATAAATGGAATTAAAATTTCATGAAATTAAAATACAATAAGCTAGGTAACTCAGATTTAAAAGTGAGTAATATCTGTTTAGGTACCATGACATTTGGAGAACAAACAAATAAAAATGAAGCTTATAAAATTATGGATTATGCATACGATTGCGGTATTAACTTTTTTGATACTGCTGAGATGTATCCAATTTATCCAAAATCAGAAACTCAGGGTCTTACTGAAATCATTGTTGGAGACTGGATAAATAAAAAAAGATTAAGAGATAAAGTTGTTTTGGCAACTAAAATTTGCTCATCGCATCCTTATGGAATCGGAGCGACTGGATTAAAATGGATAAGAGGAGGTGGTAAAAATTTAAAATTTAACAAAAAAAATTTTGAGCAGGCAATTGATGATAGCTTAAAAAGATTAAAAACAGATTTTATTGATCTATATCAACTTCATTGGCCAGAAAGGTTAGTGCCTATTTTTGGTCAACTTAATTTTCAATATGATCCAAATGACATAGATTGGACTCCTATATTAGATGTTATCCAGAATTTAGAGAGTTTAAAAAAAAAAGGTAAAATTAAACATTTTGGTTTATCAAACGAAACTGCATGGGGAATTACTAAATTCATTAATACCTCAGAAAAACATAACTTATTGAGACCAGTATCAGTACAAAATGGATACAATCTTATAAACAGAGTTTATGATATTTCAAATTCTGAAATATCTATGAGAGAGAATATAGGGCTTTTGGCTTATTCTCCACTTGCAGGTGGCAGATTAACCGGTAAATACTTAAAAGGAAATCGGCCCTCCAATGCAAGGTACACATTATGGCCAGGTAGATTTTCTAGACATCACACGGTTAAAGGAGAAATTTCGATTTCCAAATATAATGATTTAGCAAAAAATTTTAATATTAATATTACTGATCTAGCCAATGCTTTCGTGTTAACTAGGCCATTTGTTTCAAGTAGTATTTTTGGAGTAACTAAACTATCTCAGCTTGAACAAAACTTAAATTGTTTGAATTTAGATTTGTCAAGTGAATTGCTTGATGAAATTGAAAAGATTCATATTGCCGAACCAAATCCTTGTGTATAAAATAATTTTATGAGCTTAAAAAAAGAAATAACCCAAGGCCTTGGTTATTCAATAGTAAAAATTCCAAATTTAGTAAAATTTACTAAATTAAGAAATGTTTTTTTAAACAAAATGGGGTTTGATCAAAATCAAAATATAAATGTTTTAAGAAAAAAATTAGCTTTAATGTCAAATATAGAAATTAATAAAGTAATGGTTGGCTTGTTGAATTTCACAGATGCGTCTCAAATTATGATAGATTCATGTAGTGAAATTGTTAAAGAACTTTGTGGCAAAGAGATTTTAATTCAGAGAAGAGCTAGTACAATATTTAATTTACCAGGAAAAGATCAAAGAAGACAATGGCCTCATTATGAATTAATGTCTGGAATATCTCCTTTTACATTTGTTATGTGGGCACCTTTTCACGATTTAGATGATGATGGTGGAGTGTTTTATTTATCAAAAAAAGAATCTTACCAAAAAATAAAATTAGAGCACTCACAAGGGCTAGTTAATGGACCAACAATCTTAAACAAAATGAAAAATCAAAAGCCCACTAAACTAAAATTTGGTGAAGCAATTATTTTTAACCCATTTATTTTACATGGAAATATAGATTTTAATTCTGAGCTTGCTAGAATTGCTTGCAGTGTAAGATTTCAAAGCAAACATAGACCTTTGATGCAAAAAAACTCTGACTTTTTTAAACTTTATGAATTAAATTAAAAATGACAACTGCATCGGTTACTACAGACATTAATATAGGTCCATACAAAATTCCTAGTAATGCTCAAAATATGATTATGAATAATTTTGCAAGTAGAAATGGATTAAAAGTTGAGCTAGTTATTCCAGAACCTATAATGTCAGATCAGCTCAAAACTACACAATGGTTAAATAAGGAGTTTAGTTTTGAAAATATAATTTTGTGTTCATTACATCAACTTCCAAAAAATAAAGCACATTTATCAAAATTAATCGAAAATTTAAAAAATGCTACATTTCACTTTGCAATCGAGGGAGTTATTGGTAAGGGAAAAAAATTTTTAATAAAAAGCTCAGAAGAAGCCAATTTTTTTAAAAAAGCAGATTTAATTGATAGTCAAAAATTTAATTGGTTAGAATTATATGAAATGATCAATAAATAACATGAGAATAATCCGTAAAGATAAATTTAATATTAAGAATTCCCACATATAGTTGAGTTAACTTTTTTTTGACCACAAATAGTATAAATTTGATATAAATTTATCTGATTTTACGTTTACAGTTCAAAAGTTGAACGTTATATTGTTCAAAATTTGAACAATGGATAATAATAAAACAGATCAATTTAATGTTCTGAGGAAATTAAATTCTAAGTCAAACTATTCTCAAAGACAACTTGCGACAGAATTAGGATTTAGTCTTGGCAAGTTAAATTATTGTCTAAAGGAACTAAAAGTTAAGGGTTTAATTAAAATTCAAAATTTTAAAAAAAATCCAAATAAAATAGGATATATCTACAAATTAACTCCCAAAGGTATTACAACAAAAACAATATTAACTCTAAACTTCATGAAAAGAAAAATGAGAGAGTATGATGAACTAAAGGCTGAGTTTGAAAAAGAAAACAAAAAAGAGCAAAATTAAATGTGGGCAATAATTAAAATTGAAAAAGGTAAATTAGCTACAATAAAAAAAGAATTTTTTTCTAAATTAGGAAATGATGTAAAGTTTTATATACCAAAAATGAAATTAAATAAATTTTGTAAAACGAAGGTTTTGACAAAAGAAAGTTATCTTTTAGGTGATTATCTTCTATGTTTTCATAAAGATTTATCAAAAAGTTCAGTAATTAATTATCTTAAATATTGTAAAGGATTAAAATATTTTCTAAAAAATTTTCAATCATCACAAAATGAAATAGAAAAATTTATTTCAAAATGCCGAGAAAACGAGGATAAAGATGGTTATATTAAGCAAACATTTTTTAATTTGAAAATTAATTGTAAATTTGAATTTATTTCAGGGCCGTTTACAAATTTAATATTTTCTATTTTGTATGAAAATAAATTTTATGTTGAGGCTTTGATGGGAAAATATAAATTAACAGTTTCTAAACAAAAAAATTTATTTAGACCTGTTTAATTAAAAAAAAAATGGAAAGTAAAAAAATTTTGTTTTTTACGTTGTGCGGAGCTATATCTCAATAAAAATTTATTTGTATGAGACTTCATCAAATTCAAAATAAAAAATTAGATTTTAAATTTCATCTTTTTAATTCAGATAATATGCAAACATTGCTATCGTTTTATAATTTATTAAACAAAACATCTAAAGTTAAGGGTGATATTGTAGAATTTGGAATTGGAAGAGGAAGATCTTTAATAATATTATGCTACCTTTTAAAAGAATTAAATTTTAAAAAGAAACTTTTTGCGTTTGATAGTTTTGAAGGATTTGGAGATATTCATAATAATGATAATTCAATAAGAAATCCAAAATCTGGAGATTGGAGCAGATCTCCTGATAAAAAATATAAATATAACAAAACTTTCATTAAACAAATTTTGAAAACTCATTTGCACAAAAAAAGTAGAAAAAGTATTTATTTTGTTAAAGGTTTTATCGAAAAAAAATTACCAACGTTTAACAAGTTACAAAAATTGTCATTCGTTCATTGTGATGTTGATTTGTATTTGCCACATAAAATAATTCTTGAAAATATATGGAATAAACTCTCTAAAAATGGAATAATTCTTTTTGATGATATTGAATATGGAATTAAATCAAAAAAATTTCCAGGAGCAGTAAAGGCATTTAAAGAA
>CABYVU010000013.1 GCA_902522525.1 uncultured Pelagibacteraceae bacterium
ATGATTGGAGTTCTATCTTTTTTATTTAATATATAGAATGTACCTTTAGAGTCTGTTGCATGAATCATTATTACTTTGGTTCAATGCCCATTTCCTTCATGTCTTGGTACCTATCACCTGTTCTTGCATGTGCTCTTCCAGTTGAAGCACCTCCAATTGCGATTACAATTTCGTCATCAAAAGGAGCATCATGTATTGTAAACTCATGTGTTAAATAATAAGGTCTTAAACCTGAGTCAGTTTTATGCATCATTGGGATTGATATTTTTGATCCGGCAGGACCCCTTGTGTTCGTAAAACTTAGGTAAGAAGTACCACCGACCGCATCTCTAAATTTATTACCAAATCTCAACGTGTGAATGAAAGCAGATGCATGCTCAATTTCTCCATTTAATCCAACTACACCGGCTTTTCCATAAGCTAATATTTTATCAGGAGAACCTATTTCTTTAATTAATTCTGGGACAAGTAAATCTCCAAGTTTTGGAGCTAGATCTAAAATTATGGGTTTTAAATCTTCTACGAAACCTTTCCCGTCCCAAGGATTTTTAAAAACTGCTGCTACAGAAACCATTAAAACTGGATCTTTAGCTTCTTTTCCACCCTCAATAAAAGTTTTATCTACAAATTTATTAAATTTTCTTAATTCTAATTTCATTTTTTAATTCGATGTGTAAAGCTATCTCTTCTAAAACTGTATAATGCTTTTGGATCCACATCAACATCTATAACAACTGGTTTGTTTGCTTTAAGTGCACTTTTAACTGCTTGATTTACCTCTGATAATTTTTTCACTTTAATTCCTTTTGCACCATAAAGTTTAGCAACCTCATCAAAAGGAGGACTTTGAATATCTGCGCCCAAATACCTTTCACCATAAAAATCTTTTTGGTAAGCCTTTTCGGCACCCCAACTTTTATTATTCATAACTATTGTAATTGTATTTATCCCATGCTCTACGGCAGTGCTTAATTCTGAAATAGTCATGCCAAATCCACCATCGCCCATTAAACTAACTACAGTTTTATTAGGTTTCGCAACCTTAATGCCTATACCACAAGCAAATGAAAAACCTACTAATCCAAAATCTAAAGGAGTAAAAAGAGAAGGAGGATTGTAATACTCTAAAGCATCAGTAGCTTGCAGGCAAAGTGTGCCAGCATCAAGTGTAATAGCTGAATTTTTAGGAAGAACTTTTCTTAACTCTTTGAATAGTCCATTTGGTTGTATTGGATAATTTTTAGATTTTATATTATCCCTATTTATTAAAAACTTTGATCTTTCTAATAAAAAATTATTGGTCCATTTTTTATAACTTAAAATTTTCTTTTGTTTTTTTAAATCATTCAACATTTGATTTGCCACATTTGCAGCATCGCCATGAATACCAATACTTATAGGAAAATATCTTCCTAACATTTTTTTTTCTAGTTCAACTTGAATAATTTTAGCTTTCTTGTTTATATTATCGTAAGAATAGAAAGTAGAATTAAAACCAAGTCTTGTTCCTAATGCAATAATAAGTTCTGCTTCTTTAACCAGTCTTGAAGCAACTAAATTGCCTCTAGGCCCCATTTGTCCAGCATTTAGTTTATAGCTAAATGGTATTGCATCTCCGTGTCCAGCGGCTGTTACTATTGGAACGTTTAAAAATTCTGCAAGATCAGTAACAGATTTAAATTTGGAATTATATTTGATCCCTCCTCCAGCAACAATTACAGTTTTCTTAGAATTAAGAATAAGTTTTGTTGTTTTCTGAATTAAATCTTTTTTGCTTTTTAAATTACTTTCACTTTTAAAAGACTTTTTATTTTCATTGATTTTAAATTTTGATGTATCTGAAAGTACGTTTCTTGGTAAGTTTATACAAACCGGACCTCTCCTTGGTGACATAGCAAGATTGAATGCATCACTGAAAGCTTTTGGAATATGACTTGCCTTTTTTACAGTCCAAGTCTTTTTGGTTATTGGATTAAACAGTGACTGTTGATCAAGTCCTTGAAATGCATCTTCCATTTTATCCTTGGTAGAGTATAAACCCGCAATTGATACAACAGGCGAAAATGCTGCTTTTGCTTGAGCAATACCTGTAACTAGATTAGTTGCTCCTGGGCCATTTTGTCCAGCAATAATAACACCAGGTTGATTAGAAGCCCTCGCATAACCATCGGCCATGTGAGTTCCTGTTCTTTCATCTCTTACGCCTATAAATTTAATTTTTTTTTCATGATACAACGCATCAAACATTTCCATTGTAGCAGAACCAATTAAACCAAAGACGTGTTTAACTTTTTCCTTTTTTAGGGATTTCACTGCAGCTTGACCACCGGTCAAGGTATTCTTGGACTTAATCACGATACTTTTTTAACTTCAGTATCTATATCATCTTTAAAGTTAGGCATTACTTTTTCAGTAAATAATTTAATACTTTTCATACAATCTTCATGTTTAACACCTGGAAAGTTAGACCAGACTTGAAGATTTTGAAGATTAAGCTCTGATTGAAGTTCTTTAATCTTATCTGTTACATATTCAGGAGTACCAAATAACATATTTCTCTTGTGTAAAAACTCATAGTTAAGAAGGTCTAATTTCCCCTCTGTTTGTGGGAGTTCTTCACCTGGATCCATATGATTTCCCAGACCTCTCCAGTGACAAACCCATCTCATGTAATTTACCATATGTTCGCCAGCTTTCTCTTTAGCTTCTTCCATTGTATCTGCAACAAACATATCTCTAACAAGAGTTACTCCTTCTCCCAAAGGAACATTTTTTTTAGTAACTTCTGATCTTTTATTTTTGTATGCTTCAAATCTTATTTTGAGTGCTTTTACAGTAGGTATCCACATAATTACATTAATATTATTTTCTGCAGCCCACTCAATAGATCTTATACCATCAACAACTTGATGTATTGGAGGATGTGGATTTTGATATGGCTTAGGCAGAACACTAATTTTTTTCATAGTGCTATCTTCCATATTCATAAATTCTTCACTAGGTGGACTCATATCGTGTTGCCACACATAATTAGGTGATGGATAAGTATAAAATTCTCCCTCGTGATTAAAAAATTTTTCTGACCAAGCTTTTTTTAAAATTTCTAATGTCTCAGCAAATAATCTAAAGTTTTTTGCCTGATCTTTTAAATCTGCTTCTTTATTTAGGTTTATTGCTTCTCGACCATAAACTCCTCTGGCAACCCCAACTTCCACTCTTCCTTTAGAAAGTTGATCAAGTGTTGCGATATCTTCTGCTAATCTTATTGGGTTATGAAAAGTTATTACATTCGCTGCTTGTCCTATTCTTATATTTTTTGTTCTTGCTGCAGCATCTGCTCCTAGCATTAAGGGATTAGTACACGACTCCATTCCCTCGTGGTTAAAATGATGTTCGGTAAACCAAATTGAATTCCAATTGTTTTGATCACAATATTCAGTGATCTGTTTAGTTTCATCTAATAGCTGGTGATATGGTTTGTGTGTCCAATTCGTAGTATTACAAAAATAACCAAACTTCATTAAAGCCTCCTTTAAAAATTAATTTAAAGACGACCGATCCCACTTTCGTATATGAAATTACGACGAGTTATGTATCGCTTTATGTGACAATATTATTATTCTTACCTTTGATATTCAATGAATTTTTTAAGGGATTTATTAAGAAATTTGTCGTATCTGAGACCGCTATTAGTTAGTTTTTTCTTATTTAAAAATGAAAGATTCATTTTAAAGTCGTATGAGGGTTCAAAAAAGAAAGGAACTGAAAGTCTTTTTTGCTTATTCCACAATACCCTATGATTTGTTGCTTTAAACTTGCCTTTGCTTAAATATTCTAGCGCTCTACCTGTATTCACTACCAAAGCATTTTTATTGAAAGGAACATCATGCCATTTTTTTGTTTTCCGGTTTTGAACTTGAAGACCACCTTTTTTATTTTGATATAAAACTGTGAAAATACCACTATCAACATGTGTTTCACATCCAAGTGCTACCCCATCTTGTTTGGATATTTCAACTGGTTTTGATTGATTTGGGTAATAATTAAATCTTAAAGTGCTCAGTGTTTTTAATCTCGAAAAGGCTTTTTTAGATAAATTGGGGTCTTTTTTATAAAGTTTTATAATACTTTTAAAAAGAGTTTCGCTTAAATTAAATATATTTTCAAAATAATCTGCTAGTTTTGTAATAGATTGCTTATTAAATGACCTCTCTATTCTCAAATGCTCGATGTATTGATTTCTAGTTTTTTTTGAAAAATCCTTTGTTACTTTTAAGTCACCTAAGTCTAATCCTTCTTTTCCATTAACATCATTTGGAAAATATCCTCGATAAATATTTTTACTTTTTTTATTCCATTTCTTTGGAGCCAATTTAAATTTATTATTCTTATTTGATTTAAAAAAATTTTCTCCTATTTTGCATACGTTACTTATTTTTTTTAAATTTATTCCATGACCAATTATTTGAAAAAAACCAACCTCAACACAAGCTTTTTCAATTTCCCTTGTAATTTTTAATGTTGCTTTTGAATTGAAATTATTTTTTAGAATAGGATTTATATTTATTGTTGGAATATAATTTTTTCTTATCATCTATTCGCTGGTGTATCTGTGGCAATCATTTGTCCTCGGACTTTTTCTCTAAAATAAATATACACGCCAGCACCAATAATTATTGATGCACCTAGAAAAGTTCTTGGTACTGGTATTGTTTCAAATAATATATAACCAGCTACCATAGCAAACACTATGTATGAATACTCAAATAATGAAACAACCGATGGTGAGGCAATACTATAAGCAGTAAATACACAAAAAAACGAAATCGATGCAACTATCCCCATTATTAAAACATAAGGCCAAGCATCAGATGGATTTGTAAACCATTCTCTCACAATAAATTGTAAAGTTGGATCTGTAAAAGTGTTAAATTTTCCATCGCCGCTAACAAAAAATATTACCAAACTTGCAAATAATGCAAAAATATAAAGCCAAGTCATTTGGGTATAAATACTATCTTTATCAGATGTATATTTTGTTATTGTCATCGAGATTGAATAGCAAAGGGCACATGCTACAGGTGCTAATTTAAAGAAATTAAAATCATCTAAAGATGGATTTAAAACAATCAATACTCCAATAAATCCAACTACAATTGCACTCCATCTTCTAATTCCAATTTTTTCTTTTAAGAAAAATTTAGCAAACATAGACATAAAGAACGGGCAGGAGAAAAATAGTGCGCTTGTCATAGCAAGCGTCATAAAAGTCAGCGAAATATAAAAAAAACTAAAACCAAAGAAAAAACATACAACTCTTATTAATGTTAATAATGGGTAATGTGTTTTTAAAGATATTGTTTTTTTAGTTATTAAAACAAAGGATAACAAAAATACTGATTGTATAAGGGTTCTTCCAAAATAAAGCTCGAATAAGGCAATATCCTCAAAAATAAATTTAATTAAAGAGTCTTGTATTGAAAAAAAGGCCATACCAGTCATTATAAAAAAAATACCTCTGGTATTTTGGTTTGTGTCCATGAGACACCTTATCAAATCAGTAATGATAATAATATTAATTATTTAAAATTGCCTCTGAGCCTTTTTCGGCAATCATAAGTGTAGGAGCATTTAGGTTGGCACTTGGTATTTCAGGTATCACTGATGCATCAATCACTCTTAAATTTCCAATTCCATTTACCTTCAAATCCTGGTCTACTACTGCCATATCATCAACTCCCATTTTGCATGTTCCACAAGGATGATACGCAGTGTCTGCTTTAGATCTAATATATTCATTTAATTCATCATCTGACTGTGCATCAAAACCTGGCCCAACTTCATCACCAGCATGCTCTGCTAAAGCTGGCTGAGATAGAATTTTTCTTGCAACATGAATACACTCTCTTGTTTGTTTAAGATCCTCTTCTTCTTTTAAATAGTTAAATAAAATTTTAGGATAATCGTATGGATCTGAGGAATTTAGTGTTATTTCACCTCTACTTTTTGGATGATTTGGACTTGCATGTAATTGATAACCATGTGTGTCAGGTTCTTCTAGGCCATGATTTATCACAAATGATGGAAAAAAATGAAATTGAATATTAGCAACTTTTCTATCAGGCGATGACTTTGCAAAACCACCAGCCTCTAAAAATGATTTTGAGCAGGGTCCAGATTTAAACATAAACCATTGCATACCTGCTAAAATTTTAGGTATTAATTTTGTGTATGTGTAAAGTGTATTAGGAGTTTTACATTTTTGTTGTATATAAGTTTCAAGATGATCTTGTAAATTTTTTCCAACACCCTTTGAGTGATAAATAACTTCAATACCATTATCTCTAAGATGGTTTTCGTCGCCTATACCAGATAACATTAATAATTGTGGAGAATTTATAGATCCTCCACTCAAAATGACTTCCTTATTTGCATAAATCTTTTCAACCTTGTTATTTATCTTTACTTGAAGACCAACTGCTTTTTTTCCCTCAAATAGTATTTTTTCTACAAATGAGTTTTTTAAAATATTTAAATTTTTTCTATTTTTAACAGGGTTTAAATAATACTTGGCAACTCCAGCTCTCTCGCCTTGATGCATTGTAGTATCAAACATGCCAAAACCTTCTTGTTCCTCACCATTTATATCTATATTTGTTTTGTGACCTGCTTCAGCTGCAGCATCAATAAATGCTTTAAATAATGGATTTGAATTTTTAGATAAATTTACTGGAAGGGGTCCCAATGAACCTCTGTATTGATTTTCACCTTCAGACCAAGTTTCAATCTTCTTAAAATAAGGAAGAACTTTATCATAAGACCAGTTATCTAAACCAAAATTTTCCCATCTGGTGTAGTCATCTCTGTTACCTCTTACAAAAACCATCCCATTGTGAGATGAGCATCCTCCAATCATTTTTCCTCTAGGGCAAAAAACACGTCTATTGTTTAAATATGGTTCAGGTTCTGAATAATATTTCCAATTATATTTGGGGTCATGCATTGTATATAGAAGAGCTAATGGCATTTTAACCTTCCAAATATCACTTGATCCACCTGCCTCAAAAATAGCTACAGAATTTTTAGCATTCTCAGATAATCTGTTAGCTACTACACATCCAGCTGAACCAGCACCAACTATGAGATAATCGAAAGCTTGCATTTAGTTTGGATGATCACCCTCGACTGCAATCCTGTCCATAACTCTTTCATGGCCCAATCCTCTGCCAGGAAAAAAATCAGTCAAACCTTGGTGAAGGGTGCTTCTATTGTCCCAAATTGCTACAGCATTTTCAGTCCATTTAAACCTGCATGTAAAATCAAGTCTTTCTTGATGTAAAAATATTTCATTTAAAATATCTGAACTTTCATTTTCATCTAAATCTAAAATTCTTTTTGTATACATTGAATTTACATACAAAATTTTTTTTCCTGTTTCAGGATGAGTTCTAACTACTGGATGGGAATTTGAATATTCATCTAGATTACCATTCCCTTCCATTTCCTTATATGCTTCAACAAATGCTGCTGCACCTAAAGAGCTATGAATGGCTCTTTTATCATTAACCTTATCTTTAATTTCATCACTTAATGTGTCGTAAGCAATTTCCATATTAGAAAACATTGTATCTCCACCAACTGGAGGAACTTTAATTGATCTTAAGATAATTACTTTTGTTGGTTTAGGATTATAGCTTACATCAGTATGCCAAGTTTCACCCCATTGTCTCTTTTCTTCCGGAGCTTTGATTATTCTTAGTATTTCAGGATAATCTTTTCTTCCTTTAACATAAATGTGTCTTTCTAATGGACCAAAATGTTTTGCTAAATTAATCTGTTCTTCCGATGTAATATCTTGATCTCTAAAGAAAAGAGCTTTGTGTTCTAATAATAGATTATTTATCTTCTTCCAATTTTCTAAAGAGCTATCTTTTAAATCGATGCCATTTACTTCTGCACCTAATGCCCCTGATATTAATTTAATTTTCATTGTTTATTTTTTTAACCTACCAGATAATTCTAAATTTTCAGACTTAAAACTTGGTTTATTTTCATTAATAAATTCACCCATTATTTTTAGCTTATCTTCCTCGAATTCAGTAACCTTTCTTTTTCCCAAGTCAATATAAAGGGATAAACTCTCCATAGTGGCAGCAAGAGTTTTAGTCTCTTTTTCATACATCTCGCATTTTAAATGTAATCTTTTTTTGTCATGATCAAAATGTGTGCAATATACCTCTACTTCTTGATTTTCTTTAACCTCATTATCGTAAGTGGTTCTGGTTTCAACAACCATAGTGCTTCTCAGATTTGATTTTGCATTTTCGCCACCCATTTGAAATTTATTAAGCATTGTTTCCCATGCTTGATCAAAGATTAAGATATAATAAGCCATATTCATATGTTCATTATAATCTGTCCACTCTTTGATTATTTTTCTGGTTGCAAGATGATATGACATTTTTAACTTTTATTAATTTTATCAGCTATTAGTATTTTTCTTTTCATTTCTCTTAGGACAGGTTTTTCAATTAGTTTTCCATCTATAACTACTAAACCTGTATTTGAGTTATTAAATTCCTCTAATATTTTTTTTGCCTTAGTAATTTCATCTTTTGGAGGTGTAAATACCTCATTTAAAATTTGAATTTGTTTTGGATGAATAGAGCCTTTTCCAGTAAATCCAAGATTTCTAACTTGTTCGGCTTCTTTTCTCATTCCATCCATGTTTTCTAAATCTAAATAAGGCACATCTATAACATCTACACCGACACTAGCTCCTGCATGAACCAACTTTGATCTTGCATGAACTAGATTTTCCCATTTATTTTCAACTCTAAGCTCTGCAGCCATATCAACACCACCAAAGTATAAAGCTACTATTCTCTTACTAGCATGAGCAATATTATAAATATTTTCTAAAGCTTCATTTGTTTCCATAATAACATGAAGATCGGTATCTAAATTACAATCTGTTAGTAGATCGTCTATAAATGTTATTTCATCTGGTGTTTTAACTTTTGGTAACATAATAGCCTTTAGATTTACTTTACTTGAGATAAAAGCTTCTAGATCTAAAAGACCAAATTTAGTTCTTTGATTATTAAACCTCACAACCAGTTCTACATCATTTTTAACTTCGAGCGTTTTAAGAGCTTCTATAGTATTTTTTCGTGCTTGTTCTTTGTCATTTATTGCTATCCCATCCTCTAATTCAATACAAACCATATCAGCACCTGATGCAATCGCTTTTGGAAACATTTCAGGGTGAAGCCCCGGTGTAAATATAAAACTTCTTCTTACTTTTAATTTATCTAAGTCCATCTTAATTTTTATAATCTGGCTCTTCTTTATCTAAAATGATCCTTATTTGAGATAAAAATAAATTTGCGAAATCTGTGGGAAAATTTTCATGTTCCTCTGCAGTTTTTTCTGCAATTTCATGGCTTACAACATTAAGTTCCTGGTTTGTTGATAGAGCTGTAAGATATGTTTCTGCTGCTCTCTCAAAATAATAAAGAGAGTTAAAACCTTCAGCCACTGTTCTTCCTGTGGTTAAAATTCCATGATTTGCAAGTAACATGTGTTGTTTGTTTCCTAAAGCATTTGCCATCTTAATAGACTCTTCTTCTAGTCCTAGACCTCCAAATTCTTTGAATGCAGATACTCTATTGTAAAACATCATTGTATTTTGATCGATAGGTTTCATAAAAGGATCTTTAAGAGTGGAGAGAGCGGTTGCATATTTTGAGTGAACATGAAAAATGCATCTTGCATGTGGTGCTTTTTCATGTATCGCGCTATGTATATATAGAGCTGTTGGATCAATTATGTCTGGTTTATTCTTTAGTTCTTCCTTATTTTCTTTTGTCACCAAGATTAAATCACTTGCCTTCATATTACTAAAATGAATGCCTGCCTTATTTACGTAAAAATCAGAAGAGTCAGGGACGCATGCACTAAAATGGTTTGCAACACCCTCGTGCATATTTAGTCTTGCTGTCCATCTAAAAGTAGCAGCTAATTCTTTCTGTAATTCAGATATTTCCATTTGTATGAATTTAAAATATAGTTGAAAAATAAATTATGAACAATAACGTTTTTATCTCATGCGCAGTTACTGGGTCTGGAGATACTGCAAGCAAACATCCTGATTTACCAAAAACTCCTGAGCAAATAGCTAAATCCGCAATAGAAGCAGCAAAGGCAGGAGCTGCAATTGCTCATATTCATGTAAGAGAAGAGGACGGTACGCCAAGCAGAAGACTGGAATTATATAAAGAAGTAGTAGATAGAATTAGATCAAGCGAAACAGATGTCATTTTAAATTTAACGACTGGGATGGGTGGAGATTTAGACATTGGTCAAGGTAAAAATCCTCTAGAGTTTGGTCCAATGACTGATATGGCAAATGTAATGGAAAGAATAGCTAATGCAGAACAATTTTTGCCTGAAATTTGTACTTTAGATGCTGGTACATTAAATTTTGGAGACGGTTCTGTAATTACAGTTAATACACCAAATGATTTAAGAAAGGCTGCAAAAAAATTACAAGAAATTAAAGTTAAACCAGAAATAGAGGCGTTTGATTTAGGAAATATGTGGTTTGGATCGCAATTGTACAAAGAAGGTTTACTTGATGATCCACCAATGTTTCAAATGTGTTTAGGTATTCCTTGGGGAGCTCCCGCTACCCCATTAGCAATGCAAGCCATGAAAGACATAATGCCTAAAGAAGGAGTGTGGTCAGGTTTTGCAATTTCAAAATACGAAATGCCATTTGTAGCTCAAACAGTTGTAATGGGAGGAAACCCAAGAGTAGGTTTGGAGGATAACTTATATTTATCAAAGGGCAAACTAGCAACAAATGCTCAATTAGTAGAGAAAGCAATAAGGATAGTTACAGATCTTGGAGCATCAATAATGACAGCAGAGGAAACTAGGACAAAACTTAAGCTTGTTAAACACAAGTAATGTTAAAAATTAAAAAAGTTGCTGTAGTTGGAACAGGTGTAATCGGAATAGGGTGGATTATAAGATTTTTAGCTCATAATAAAATCGTTTGTGCTTACGATAAAAATCTCAATCAAAAAAAAATTTTGATTAACGAAATAAAAAGAGCACTTCCATATGTAAAAAAACTTTTTAACAAAAAAAAAATAAATTTAAATAATTTAAAATTTTTCCTATCTTTAAAAGAAGCAGTTAAAGATGCTGATTTTATTCAAGAATGTGCACCTGAAAATTATAATTTAAAAACTGTTTTAATGAGGGAAATTTCTAAAAATTGTAAAAAAAATGTTTTAATATCATCAAGTTCCTCAGGATTGTTGCCCTCAAAGATTTTTTCAAAATGTAAAAATATTCAGAGAGGTATAATTGGCCATCCATTCAATCCTGTATATTTGTTACCTTTGGTAGAAATAGTTCCTGGTAAAAAAACTAGTGAGAAATCTTTAAAAATTGCAAATAAATTTTATAAGTCAATTTCAATGAATCCGATACTTCTAAAAAAAGAATTACCTGGTTATTTATCTGATAGACTTCAAGAAGCTTTATGGAGAGAGGCGTTACATATTATTAATGAAGGATACGCTACAACTGAGGATTTAGATAGAGCCATAGAGGATGGTCCTGGTCTAAGATACTCTTTAATGGGAACATTTTTAACTTTCCATTTAGCAGGGGGAAAGGATGGAATGAAGCATATGTTAGAACAATTTGGGCCAGCACTAAAACTTCCATGGACTAAGCTTAAAGCGCCAAAATTGTCAAAAAAACTCTCAGAAAGGCTGATTTCAGGTACAAAAAAACAAGCTAAAGGAAAATCAATTAATCAACTTTCAAATATAAGAGATGAGTATTTAGTCAATTTACAACTATTCAGAAAAAAATATGAGAATAAAATTAGAAAATAGATATCTTAAAAAAAATTAAAATGGTAAATTAAATATATGGACTTTAACCACTTCTTAACGAGCTACATGCCAGATACAAATGTTGGTTCGAAACAACATTTTAAAAATATGTTGGAAGAATGTGTTGTTGCAGAGAAACTTGGTTATGCAACAGTATCAATTCCTGAACATCATTTAATAAATTTACTTATGATGCCATCCCCTTTGCAGATGGCTGTAAAAATTGCTTCTATCACAAAAAATATTAAAATCACAACTGGAATAGTTGTTTTACCTCTTCACGATATGAGAACATATGCTGGTGAAGTCACAACAGCAGATATTTTAACTGATGGCAGATTAATTTTAGGTGTTGGAAGAGGTGCTTTTGCTTGGGAGATGCAAAGATTAGGAACTCCCATAGAAAAATCAAAAGAAAAATTTATAGAGTCACTCGAGGTTTTACAATTATTGTTAAAAAATAAAGAAGTTTCATATAAAGGTAAATTCTATGATTTTGAACCAATTACTATTATGCCTCGACCAATAAGTAATCCTGTACAAATGATGATAGCTGCTATGAATTTAGAAAGTATTAAAGATGCAGCATCAAGGGGATTTCATGTTCAATCAACAGTATTGTCAGGTACTAAAGATCTTTTATTAAGTAGAGTGAATGCGTTTAAGGAAGGTTGTGCAAAGTTAGGAGAAGAGGGAAAACTACTAAAACTTTCTATGCAACGTATGGCTTATTTAGCGAAAGATGAAAATGAAGCTAGAGAAAAAACAAAACTTGCTTACGAATATTACAAACGGTTTGATAATATGTTTACTGGTCCTGGTAAAGTAAATGAAGGAAATATTGAAGCTTTGCCTAGAAAACAAACTTTAGATGAATTTAAAAAAAATCTTTTGATCTGTCCTCTGAATGAGATGATTGATAAGTTAAGTGTCTATGCCGAGGCTGGAGTTGATGAGATTATTCTTAGTTCAAGTTTTGGCCAATCACAAAAAGATTTAATAGAGTCGATGCATAGAATTGGTGAAAATGTAATTCCATACTTTAAAAAATCAAACATACAAGTAGCATAAATATCTATGAGTATCATAGATTGTAATTATTCAGTAACAGGATCAGGTCCTGCAATTTTTTTTACCCATGGAGTAGGAGGAGCAGAGGATGCATGGAGGTTCATAGCTCCAAAACTCAAAGATAAGTTCACAGTTGTAACTTATGATTTAAGAGGCCACGGAAAATCACCCGTAAGTAATAAAGATTTTAATCTAGATGATCTTGTTTTAGATCTTGAGAGAGTTAGAGAAAGAACAGGTATAGAAAAAGCCCATTTTATGGGGCATTCTTTAGGAGGTATGATTGCTCCTGCTTATGCAAGAAAATTTCCCGAAAGAGTAATTTCAGTAGGTTTATTATCCACGGTGGCAGGAAGATCGGAAGAAGATAAACAAAAAGTGTGGAATGTTATTTCTGATTTAAAAAATAAAGGTGTTGAACAAACTTTAAAAAATTTAACCACGAGGTGGTTTACAGATGACTTCATAGAAAATAATCCTGATCTTGTATCAAGAAGATTAAATCAGGTTATAGATACTGATAAAGATGTTTTTATCAACGTATTTAAAATATATGCAGAAACTGAGATGATTTCATGGTTAAAAGAAATTAAGAAGCCATGTTTATTTATGACAGGAGAAAATGATGGAGGTTGTACACCTTCTCACAATGAAAGAATGTCAAATGAGATTGAAATTTCTAAATTGGTTATAATACCAAATGTAAAACACTCTTTTTTGATAGAGGCTCCTGAGCAAATAACAAATCACTTATTAGAATTTATTGAAAATTTATAAAAACTTAATGCATTCTTAAAGTGTTACCATCAACACCAACTACTTGACCAGAAATTCTAGAAGACTCATCAGAAATTAAATAGCAACACATTTTACCAATATCTTTCTCGTAAACCCAAGTATTAAGAGAAGTCATAGAAACAAATTCACTTTCCACAGCTTTCTTAGAAATTTTTAAAAATTTTGCTTTATCTCTTATTACTCTACCCATTCTGTCTCCTTTGACAGTTCCTGGACATATTGCATTTACTCTAATTTTAAACTTTCCTAATTCCATTGCTAAAGTTTTTGTCATCCCTACAACTGCCCATTTACTTGCTGAGTATGGAGACCTTAATGGAAATCCAAATATACCTGCTGTAGAGGATAGATTAACTACAGATCCACCTTTATTTTTTTTTAACATCGGAATTGCTAATTTTGAAAAAATAAAATGACTAATTACATTTATTTTTAATGTTTGTTCCCAATCTTTTGTCTTAAGTTTTTCCATAGTTCCAGTTGGACCTGCTACTCCTACATTATTAATTAGAGCATCAATTTTTTGTGTTTTTTTTTTAATTTCTTTAAAAAAATTAGTCGCATCGTTTTCATTTGAAGCATCACAATGAAAACTAAACAATCTTTTATTATTTAATGGATGTTTTTTTAATTTATTTATTGATTTTTGATCTATGTCACACAAAAATACTTTTGCACCTTTTTCAAGACACTCTTTTGCTGTCGCCCAACCAATTCCTGTAGCACCAGCAGAAATAATTATTTTTTTACTTTTAAAATTGTATGACATTAATAAATTTAGTCGGTTAAACCATCAGATCTAACTTTATTTCTTTCTATATGTATGGGCAACACCTTTCCATAAATTGCTTTAGAATGTTCAGGTGTATTTACTCTCCATGAATCTAATACATATGCTGGTATACACATGTAACGTGAGGTTTTTCCTATTATTTTGGTTACTCTATGCATAGTAAATCGTCCTTTAAATATTTGTAAATCACCAGGTTTTAGTTCAAGTTGTTTAACTTTTGAGCGATCTCCATCTAACACTTTTTTTACTTCATCAAATCTTTCATTTCCTGGTTCTCTTATATTTGGACAATACTCAAATATCCCACCTTGCTCTGGTTTTTGTATCATAAGACTTAAAGTAAATTCACAACTATCAAAATGCCAAGGCAATATTCCATCTGGCTCCATTACATTATAAGCATGACAAGCTAAGGGATCAGCCCATCTATAAATTGGAGAAATTCCTAGACAAGCAGATACAAATTCAAGTAATTCTTCTGTTTCGTAAAGAAATTTCATTTCCGAATCTTTTGCAAAACAATCAGAGTTTAGATATCCATTGTATCTGTTCATAAATATTCTTTTTGGATGATCCTTAGGAAGAGAGGGGTCATCTTTTGCATAAAGATATGCATTAATACTTTCCTTGGACATGTAAACTTCATCTAGCTGTTGCTCTAATTCTTTTCTCATAACTGCTAAAGAATTTGGTAAAATAAAGTTTGGAATCACTGAACAACTATCATTTTCTAATTCTGCTTTACATTTTTCAATTATTTTTTTTATTTTGTGAGATTGTAAGTCGTGAATAGGATATTTTTCTAAATCAACAATTTTGCTTAAGTTTTTTTCCATAACTGCACAATATAAATTATGAGCTTCTCAGCGATTCTTGTAATTCTTTATTTGAGATATAACCTTTAGCGTTTCCTTGTTTATCGACAACTTCGCAATTGGAATTACTACAAACAACTTGAGGTAGAAATTCCTCGATAAATTGATCTTCTTCAACTTTAATCAGGTTTGATTTATCTATACCATCTGATTGATTAATAGGTTTCATTATAATTTTTGCTTTTATAACTTTTGTTCTGTTTACATCTTTTACAAATGCCTCAACATATTCATCTGCCGGGTTCATTATAATTTCTACTGGCGTTCCTACTTGCACAAGTTTTCCAGCATTTAAAATTCCAATATGATCCCCTAATCGAAGTGACTCATCAAGATCATGAGTAATAAACACTATGGTTTTTTTTAATTCTGCTTGGAGATCTATCAATTGTTTTTGCATGTCACTTCTTATCAATGGATCTAATGCTGAAAAAGCTTCGTCCATAAGCATAATGTCAGTATCAGTGGCTAAAGCTCTTGCAAGTCCTACTCGTTGCTGCATTCCCCCAGATAGTTGAGCTGGATATTGATTTTCAAATCCAGACAAACCTACAGACTCAATTTTCTCCATTGCAGTAGCATTTCTTTTTTCAATTTCCACGCCTTGCATTTCAAGTCCGTAACCAACGTTTTGTAAAACTGTCTTATGCGGGAACAAGCCAAACCTTTGAAATACCATACTCATTTTTTGCCTTCTAAATTCAATTAGTTGCTCTTTATTGAGAGTGGTAACATCCTTGCCTTCAACTAAAATTTCCCCAGAAGTAGGATCTATCAATCTATTTAAATGTCTTATTAGCGTAGATTTACCAGATCCAGATAAACCCATGCACACAAAGGTTTCTCCTTCCTCAATTTTTAATGACACATTATCTAATCCAACTGTGTGCCCAGTTTGCTCTAAAACATCCTCTTTTGTAGCACCCTCTTGAACCATTTTAAGAACGCTGGATGGTTTAGGTCCAAAAATTTTATATACATTATTGATTTCAATTTTTGACATTTTTTAAAAGTCTAATTCTTTTAATGCATCAAAGCAAATCTACAATTAAATAAATAAAAAGCTTTCAACCATTAATTGAATTGAAATTTTTACCATTTTATATAATTATTTATCATGAATTCAATTTCTAAAATCTCAAAAAATAGCACTTACCTTCAAATTATTTGGAATGATGGGGAGGAGAGTAAATTCAATTATATGTGGCTAAGAGATAATTGTCCAACCGCGCATGACAAAGATTCACGACATAGAATGTTTAATATTTTAGAAGTTTCTAAAGATATAAATCCTAAAAAATACTCTCTTAATGATGATGGTAAATTAGAAATTGAGTGGAGTGAGGGAGAACACATAAGTTATTATGACCCAAAATGGTTAAGAGAAAATTGCTATACAATCAAAAATAAACAAAAATATATATCTCCTTATCAACTTTGGGATAATAACTTAAAAAATAATTTTGAAAGTATATGTATTGAGCATGATGAAGTAATTGACTCTGATGAAGGTTTAATAAAATGGCTTGAACTATTACATCATAAAGGTATTGCCATAGTTAAAAACTCACCAACAGAAAAAAAATCAGGCTTTAAAATTCTTCATCGAATAAGCCATGTCAGAGAAACATTTTTTAAAACCCCTTTTGAGGTAATAAATATTCCAAAACCAAATAATTCTGCATACACGGCGCATGCTTTAAGAAATCATATGGATTTACCTTGGTTTGAATTACCACCTGGTTATCAGTTTTTGCATTGTTTAGTAAATGATGCAAATGGTGGAGACTCTTCAGCAATCGATGGGTTTGCTGTAGCCGATTATCTTAGACAAAATGAAAAAGATATATTTGAGACACTGGTTTCTGTGCCTCTTAAATTTAGAGATAAAGATTATACTCAAGAATCTCACAGAAGCTATCATGCACCCGCAATTAGTTTAACAAAAGATAAAGATTTTCATGATATTAGATTTAGTGTTGCAACGATGGATGCTTTAGATTGTCATCCAGATAAAATGGATAAAGTTTATAAAGCCCACCATAGATTTGGAAATCTTCTACACGATGATAAGTTTCAGATTAAATTTAGATTAGGACCTGGAGACATATTTTCTTTTAATAATAGGCGTGTTTTACACGGCAGAACTGCTTTTGACCCAAATTCAGGTCATCGTCATCTTCAAGGATATTATTTAGATAGAGATGAAATACTTGGAAGATTGGAATATCTTAAAAAATATAAATCATAAGTTTTCAAATATAAGATTGTTATCTTTTTCATATTTCAAAAATTCCTTTTTGTTTTTAATCGTGTAATAATATTTCTCTTTATTAATTATTTGTATTCTTCGACTATTTAAAAACTTTTTATCTAATATTAGATATTTTATTTTTTTGTTTAGGCTACTTTTTAAAATAGATTTTATGCTAGATTTGTTGGAAAAAGATAAACCTACTGATAGTTTTGAGTTAAGTTTAAGAAGATTATAGATATTTTCATGCTTAAAAGAGATAAAAGTACATTTTTTAAAACTTCTAGTTTCTTTAATCAAATTAGATAAAAGTTCTTTATTAAATAATGGCTTTATTTCAATAAAGATAGGAAATTTTTTTTTTGAAATTTTTAGAACCTCTTTTAATTGTGGTATTTGAAAGTTTTTATTTTTAATTTTTTTTAGATCTTCATAATTAATATTTTTGATACTTTTGCTTATTTTAAAAATTCTCTTTAAAGTAAAATCATGAAAGCATACAAACTTTTTATCTTTGGTTGAATGAATATCTGTTTCAATCCCAAATCTTTTTTTAAATGATGCTCGAAAAGACTCTAAGCAGTTTTCTTTGTAACTCTTATTTACAATTCCTCTATGTATTATATGCATGTAAAAAAAAAGGGCTCTGTTTCCACAAAGCCCTTAATTATTTTTTTGAAGTTTAATTATTAGTTAGGTAACCAACTTTTCCATTTATCTGGATTGTTGTCTAACCACTCATTTACAACTTCTTTAACGTCTCTTTTTTTGATGTCAACTTCAACAAGCATCTTAGCTTGGTCTAAGTTTTCTAATTTCATTCTTTCAAAAAAAGCTTTTGCTTTAGCATGTTCTGGTTTAGCAAATGTGTCAGGATTTCCATAATTCATAGTGTAATCTTTATCCCAACCAGTTGCTGGCCATCCATCTGTACCGCAAGTTTTCCAGTTGTTTGCTTCAGTAAATGTGTCTCCTTCACAAGTTTTGTATTCAGGAAGTTGAACTCCTACCATATCAAACTCACCAAAGAACCAGTGTGGTGACCATAAGTATAACAAGAACGGCTCTTTTCTCATGTAAGCAGCTTTTGCTTCTGCAATTGCAGCCGCTTCAGTACCTAGCTCATCTGCTTGGAAATCAATTCCTAAAAGATCAAGTCTTTTTTGGTCATGACAGTTCCAACCAGCTACAGGACATCCAATTAATCTTCCTTTACCGCCGGTTTCAATAGTTGCAAATTTAGCTTTATGTTTGTTTAGGTCTCTCCAAGTTTTAATGCCCATTTCTTCTGCAGCATATCTAGGTATCCAGTAATCTGACATACCGATGATTCCAGTAGTTCCTAAAAGATCAACTGTTCCATCTCCTTTATAAGACTTTACTACTTTGCCGTCATAAATTAAATCTTCATTAAACATTACATCGTCTGCCTCTGCATAACTTGGCCAACTCTCGCAAGCGAAATCAAGTTCTCCAGCTGCAATTGCTTCCCATAATCCAGTACCAGACGGGAAAACTGTTTGTTTAATTTTATAGCCCATTTCTCGTTCAAGAATTGCTACTGCAACTTCACAAGTGATTATTCCACCTGTCCAGTCAGCAATAGCAGCATGTAATCTTTTTGCATTTGCCTGAGTAAGACTAGCAAGTAAAATTACGAAAGATAAAAATAGAGCTGATATTGTTTTTGATAACCTCATTTATTTCCTCTCTTTTAATTAATTAATGTCTTATTCTAAAACAAAAATTACTAGTTTGTAAACTGTGAATAATGATGCTTTTACTTGACTTATAAACCTAGAGCTTCTCTCTGTTTTTTAGTCCAAGCAAGTGAAATTCTGTCTATAATTATTGCTAATAATACAATTCCTATACCTGCTGCCAACCCTCTACCGGTATCAGATCTTGCTAATCCATTAAATACTTCCAAACCTAATCCTTTTCCACCAATTAAAGGTGTAACAATCTGCATTGCGAAAGCCATAATTACTGTTTGATTAAATCCAATAACTAAACTTGGAATAGCTAATGGAAATTTAATTTTATTTAGAGTTTGTAATAAAGTACCACCAAATGAACGTGAAACCTCTGAGTAAGTCCCAGATACTTGAGTTAAACCTAAAGATGTTAATCGAATGATGGGTGGTATAGAGTATATAACTGTTGCAAGTACTGCAGATACTATTCCTCCTCCAAAAAACATTAAAACAGGAATTAAATAACAGAAGTAAGGTAAAGTCTGCATGGCATCCAAAACCACGTTTTGAACATTTCTAAATCTCTCATTATAAGAGGCAATTATTCCAAGAGGAACTCCAATTATAAAGCATAAAGCTACAGACACTAAAACAGATGATAGTGTTATCATTGATTGTGGCCATATCCCACAAGCACCAATGAAAAGTAATAATATTGCTGTAATAATTGCAAATCTAATACCGACAGTAAAATATCCAATTGCTGCAAATACCCCTAATGTATACCACCATGGCACATGAGTTAAGAATATATCAAGTGGTCTTAAGAGTTTAAGATATACAAATCCCCTAAGAGCTTTTGTAAATGCAATAAAACTAGGATTAACAGTTAAAGATTCTACACTACTAGAAATCGGCTGCCTAATTGACAATCTCCACTCTTCAGGAAATGATCCTATACTTACCATATAAGAGTCAACGAATGAAATAGTCAGAACAAGTAAAAAAGAAGGTATTATATAATATCTTCTAGAAATTATTTCACCAATATCTCTTGCTGTTTCTTTATTTGCTAAAGAAACACAAAATTCAAATACATACGCAATAAATTTTGTTAAATTTGTACAAACAAAATTAATTAAACCAGCTAAAAATTCTAAAGGCTTTTCTATAATTCTTACTATTGCAAATTTTTCCCAAGATTGTGGGAGTAAATAAAATTTTTGAACATTCGATGGAAGTATTTGTTTTGTTTTGCTAAATGACATACTAAATCTATCAAACATTATTGCCATGAAAAGAATACAAAGTCCTCCTTCCATTGCCCACCCAACATCAAGTCTTCTAATTGCTTGCCATACTTGACCACCAATTCCTTCAGCTCCAATGAAACATGCCAAAACTACAAGTGCTAAAGCCATCATTATCACCTGATTAATTCCCATCATTATACTTGGTAGCGAGAGTGGAATTTTAATTTTAAATAGTAGTTGTAACTTACTTGATCCAAATGAGGTAGCAGACTCAATTGTTTCTGCTGAAACTTGTCTTATACCAGTATTTGTTAATCTTATTATTGGAGGCATTGAGTAAATCATAGTGGCTAATATTGCTGGCGCTCCTCCAATTCCAAAAAAGAAAAGAGCTGGAAAAAGATAAACAAACGCAGGCATTACTTGCATTGTATCTAAAATAGGCTTCATAAAATTTTCAAACCTGTCACTTTGTGAACAAAGCACACCTAGAGTCACTCCAACTACGACACATAGTAAAACCGATAAACCCATCAATGCTACCGTTTGCAGAGATGGTTCCCACATTCCTGTTGCACCCCAAAAATAAATGACAAATAAAGAGTACAATCCTAATCTTAAACCACCTGCAATTAAGCAAGGCAAAAATATTAATGCTGCAATTAATAGCCAAGGTGAGTCGATAAGGAAATCTTCAACAAAGTAATATACATTTTTAATATAACTGGCTATTATTTTGGTAATCCATCTATAATTTTTCTTTAAATAATCTTCACCTTCATTAACCCATGCTGTAAATGTAAATTGATCAGTGACGACCTTTGGCATTTTTGAAGGACCATCGCTTTGAAAAGATAACCACAGTGCAACTAAAAATGTTATTAAGATTACAGAATATGTAATAATATTTTTTGATGAATTTGGCTTTCCTTGGATACTTGCTACTTCAGAAGACATATTATCTAAAATTTAAAATAAATAATTTTACTTTTAAAGAAAAATATTGTCTATTTTTGTGTTATTAAAATAACAAAATATGAATAATCAACCAAAAATAACGTGTTCAAATGTTTGGAAATTATTTGGTTCTGACGAACAAAGAATAATTAAAGATTTAGATAAAAGTTTATCAATAAAAGAAGTTCAAGAAAAAACCGGACATGTGGTTGCAGTAAAAGATGTTAGCTTTTCAATTGAGAAAGGTGAGACATTTGTTGTAATGGGTTTATCGGGAAGCGGAAAATCAACCTTAGTTAGATGTATTTCAAGATTAATTGAACCAACGTCTGGAACAGTAAAAATGGATGATGTTGACGTAACGAAAATGAGTGGAAAAGAATTATTAGATTTAAGAAGAAATAAAATGAGCATGGTTTTTCAACATTTTGGTTTATTTCCACATAGAACAGTTGTGGAGAATATTGGATATGGTTTAGAGATTAGAGGAAATAAAAAAAATGATAGAGTAGAAAAATCAATGGAAGTTTTAAAAATGGTTGGTTTAGAAGGTTGGCACAATAATTATCCAAGAGAACTATCAGGAGGAATGCAACAAAGGGTGGGTTTAGCTCGTGCATTAGCTGTAGATCCAGAAATTTTAATTTTTGATGAACCCTTTTCAGCATTAGATCCATTAATTAGAAGAGAAATGCAGGATGAACTTTTAAAGATTCAAGAAAAGTTACAGAAGACTATGGTATTTATTACTCATGATTTCTTAGAGGCAATTAAAATGGGTGATCATATTGCAATTATGAAAGATGGAGAAGTTTCTCAAGTAGGGACACCAGAGGAAATAGTTGCTAACCCCAAAGATCAATATGTAAAAGATTTTTGCGAAGATGTGCCAAAATACAAAGTCCTTAGTGCAAGCAAAGTAATGAGGGAAGAATGTTGTGACGATACAAAAAAAATGTTTGAAAACGGATCAAATAATATTCCTCACAATTCAAAAATAGAAACTTTAATTGATAAGCTTGTAGATACAGATCAGAAATTTCCAGTGGTTAATAGTGAGACAGGTGAGCTTATTGGTGAAATTGATAGAGCAATAGTTATGAAATCAATGAAATCTGCTAGTTAATTTCTCTACTCACCTTAGTTTTTTTTTGTTTTACTTTATCTCTCCAAATTATAATCATTCCAGCAAACACAATTACGAAAACTCCTGGAAATAATTGTTCCCAAGGAGCCTCATTAAAAAATAACCAACCTAAAACAAATGATGAAGGAATACCAAAATATTCAAACGAAGCCATCTTACTTGCAGAGATTAATCTATAAGAATAGATAAAAAGTATTGCTGCAGTACCTCCAAGAATACCAGTCAATGTCATAAGAAAAAAATCTTGGGTACTTTTTATTTCTACATGTCCGGTAGTTAATAAAAACAGTACAACACCACCAATTACATTAAATATTAAAGTGTATAATTGAATTTTTGCTGTTGAGTGACCATCCGGTATAAATTTTAAAATTATCACACTTAATGCCCAAGCAATAGCAGTTAGAATTGGAAATATTGAGTAAAAACTAAATATATCACTTCCTGGCTGAACAATTAAAACAACGCCAAAAAAACCTATAAAAATTGCAGACCATCTATAAATACCAACTTTATCCTTTAAAAAAATTATCGATAAAATTACAATGAAAAATGGTGAAGAAAATGTAAGAACCATAGCAGTAGCAAATTCTAAGTTAATAACAGAAATAAATATAAATATATTCATTGATAAGAAAGCCAAACCTCTAAAAAAGCTTAAGATAATGAATTTATTGTTTAGGTTCCTAAAAACTGAAATGTGCTCTTTAGTAAATAAAATAAGTATAAATAAAGGGATTACCCCCGCAATATTTCTGAATACTGCTAACTGAATTACAGTATATTCATTACCCAAAAACTTTATTACAACCATATACATATCCACACATAGTATTGCTAAGAGCATGGTAAATATCGCTAAATATGTTTTTTTTAAATCTGTTTTTTCTGAAGAAATATTCATTTATAATTTTTTAAAATTGTATACTTTATAAAAGAAATGCAAAGTTTTAAACTTAACGAAACTGATATTCTATCCAATCAAGATTGGACGTTTCCGACTAATATTGCATACGGTCCAGGTAGATTGAAAGAAATAGGTGGTATCTGTAATAATTTAAATATTAAAAACCCTTTAATTGTTACAGATAAAGGTAGCACAAAATTACCATTTATAATTAATTTACAAAATTATTTAAAAAGTTCTGATGTAAAATCCGATTTATTTTTTGATATATCTCCAAACCCAAGAGAAGATGAGGTTTCAAATGGTGTTAGTAAATTTAAAGATGGAAACCATGATGCTATAATTGCAATTGGTGGAGGCAGTGCCATGGATGGAGGAAAATTAATTTGCCTCACAGCAAACAATGACGTTCCATTAAGAGATTTTGAGTTTGAATTAACCCCGCCTAAAATTAGCAAGGATAACCCATTCCCAAAAATTATAACTATACCAACAACTGCTGGAACTGGAGCTGAAACAGAAATTTCAGCTATGGTTACTTATTTAAAAGAAGGCATGAAATTTTGTATGTGGCATCCAGATGTTAGACCTTCCTTAGCATTGTTAGATCCAGAACTAACTATTGGATTGCCAGCAAATTTAACGGCATGGACTGGTGCAGATGCTTTAATTCATGGTATAGAGGGTTATTGTGTTCCTGGTTTCAATCCAATGTGTGATGGCGCTGCTTTAGAAGGTTTATCTTTGATATCAAAATCTTTAGTCACAGCTGTAGAAGATCCTAGCAATATAGTTGCAAGAGGTGGAATGCATGTTGGATCTTGTTTAGCAGGAATTTCATTTTTAAAAGGTTTAGGATTAGTACATGCTATTGCTCATATGGTTGGAGCCGAATACAATACTCATCACGGACTAACGAATGCAATAATATTGCCTGTAGTTTTAAAATATAATCTACCAGGTATGGAAGAAAAAGTTAAAAGAATGTCAGAGGCTATGCAATTTAAAGATCATTCTGTAGATGCATTTATATCAAACATTGAAAACATTCTTGATAGAATTAAAATTCCAAAAAGTTTGAGCGAAATTGGAGTCCCCGAGGATTGTGTTGATAGAATTGCTGAAAAATCAATGAAAGATCAAGCTTATGGACAAAATCCTAGAAAAGCAACTTTAGAAGAAATAAAGGAACTTACTCTAGCATCCATTAAAAAAGCTAGGTAATGATAAATTCTCATGCTTGAAAATAAATCAGTTAAAGAAATTATTTCTTTAATTAAGAAAAAGGATGTTTCGGTAAAAGAAATAGTTGGCTTATATTTTGAAAGAATAAACAAATTTAATTCATCTTTGAATGCTATTGTTTCAATTAAGGATGAAGAAGAAATAATTAAAGAAGCTGAGATTAAGGACAAAAATTTTGACGAGAACAAACCGTTATTTGGCTTACCTCTTGCCTCTAAAGATTTGCTAGATGTAGTTGGATTTCCAACCACTTATGGTTTTCCTGGATATAAAGATTATTTTCCAAAAAAAAATTCTATAATTGTTGACCGTCAAATAGATGCCGGTGGAATAATAATTGGAAAAACAAACACTGCTGAATTAGGAGTGGGCGCTCATACAGCGAATAGATTATTTGGAATAACACCAAACATTTATGGAAATAGTCAATCATCTGGTGGATCAAGTGGTGGAGCTGGTGTTGCAGTTGCAGCAAATTTACTGCCATTTGCTGATGGTACAGATATGATGGGTTCTTGTAGAACACCTGCTGCTTATGCAAATGTCTATGGTTTTAGACCAACACCAGGATTACTTCCCGATTATAGAACAAATGAAAAAAAGAAAAATCTTCCGGTTATTTCAACACCAGGATGTCTTGCAAGAACACCTGATGATATGTCTATTCTTTTAGATGTCATAGTTGGAGAACATAAAGAAGATCCAATTTCTTTCAGTTTAGATAATTCTTTTAGTGAGGTTAGTTTAAGTGACCATGAATTTTCAAAAATAAAAATTGGATGGTTATCTGACATGAATGGTAACTATCAATATGATCCTGAGATAATTGAAATATGTAACAAACAACTTAGCAATCTTGAAAAGCATAAAGTTATAATTGAAAACTTAAAACCAAAAATAGATGCTAATAAATTATGGAATTGCTGGGGCACATTAAGAGCAAAAAGTATTTATGAGGATATTATTACAATGAATATCAAAGATGTTAACGAAATGACTCCACAGGCGTTATGGGAATACAATAAAGGTATCGAGCTCACAGAGGAAGATGTAAAATCTGCTCTTAACTTAAGAATTGAATTATCAAATGATGTAAATAGTTTGTTTGGTGATTTTGATTTTTTAGCTTTACCATCTCAACAATCATTTCCTTTTGATAAAAATTTAAGACACCCAGAAAAAATAAATGAAAAATTAATGGACACGTATCATAGATGGATTGAAATACATATATTCGCTAGTCTTTTTTACTTGCCATCAATTTCTTTACCTATTGGTTTTAATAAAGATGGATTTCCAATAGGTATTCAAATTATAGCAAAAGAAAAAGAAGATTTAAAAGTAATATCTTTTGCAAAAAGATATGAAGAAATTTTTAATTTTTCTAAAATTAAACCAAAATTAAACTAATGGTCAGACACAAACATCATTTTAAAATAGCTTTTGCGTTAGCAATAGCTGCTGGGTCATGGGGAGTTTATTGGCTACCTCAAAGAATTTTAGAAGATGGGGGACTCACTGGAGGTTGGGGAACAATTTCTCAAATGATGATCGGAATTTTATTACTTACACCCATCTCTTTGTGGAGAAAGTATAAAGGTCGTACATCTGGTTTAGAAATTCCTTTTGTTGGTTTTTTAACGGGCAGTGGTTTTATATGTTACGCATTAAGTTTCTTGCTTACAGATGTTGTGCGAGCATTAATCATGTTTTACATGATACCTGTCTGGACGACTATTTTTGAAATATATTTTTTAAAAAAAAGACCAGGTTTAGAAAGAGTTTTAACTTTAAGCTTAGCACTAGGGGGTTTGTGGGTAGTTTTTAGTCAATCTAACATTATACCGTTACCACAAAATGCAGGAGATTGGTTGGCATTGGTAGGTGGTGTGCTATTTGGGGCTGGGTTGGTACGTTTAGAAATTTCCAAAACAGATGGTGTCTTTCCAGTAATTTTTTCTTTCTTTGTTTATGGGACAATATTTAATATTTTTGCTGGCTTTATTTTAAAAGATTACTTAGGACCTATGCCGCCGATTGAAGCTTTTACATCAATGTTTACTTTTTTAGTTCTTATTTCAGTATTTTATTTTATTCCTACTGGAGTAGTTATAATGTGGTCTCCATCTGTTTTAGGTGCAGGCCTTTGTGCAATATTATATTTAAGCGAAATAGTAGTTGGAGTTATATCAGCTGGCATTCTGACTGACGAAACATTTGGTTGGAGAGAAGTCGTTGGAAGTACAATGATTGTTGTAGGAGGAGTATTAGCTGTTGTTCTAGCACCAAAAGAAGAAAAATAGATGCTGTTTAAAGAAAAGTTTAAATCAAATTCAAAAATATTCTTAGATGGTGGAAATGGTTCTGAGATTGCAAACTTAGGAGGTGAGATGACACCAGCTTTTTCTGCATTAGCAACAATCACAGCACCAGAAATTGTAAGACAAGTTCATGAAAATTTTATGGATGCAGGCTGTGATCTTATTACAGCAAATACTTTTAGCACTACAAGACACAATATGAATAGTATTAACAAAGGTAATGAAACAAAAGATTTTATTATTAGATCTGTCGATATATCCAAAAAGGCAATTAAGAATAAGGGGAAAGAAAATACAGTTGGAATAGCAGGGAGTATGTCGAATTTTTTCTCACTAAAGGAAAATGAATTTGTTCCAGATCCAAAGTACATACCTTCATTCAGAGAGGAAGAGAGAAACTATAAAGAGGCTGCTAAAATCTTAAAAGAAGAGGGAGTTGATATTTTAATTCTAGAAATGATATTAGATATAGATCACTCAAAAATCTTACTTAACTCTGCATTAGAAACTGGTTTACCTGTTTGGGTTGGACTTAGTTGCTGTATAAGCAAGTTTGATAATAAGGTTATTGGAAGAAATTTTAGAGCTGAAAAAGAAAAATCACTTATTTATGATGAAAGTATATACAAAGAGCAACCAAAATTTATTCCTGATGATAAGATTGTTCTTTTAGATGATATTATGAAATCTCTAACAAATATCGGCGGAGATGTTTATGGTATTATGCATACTTGGCTTGTTGATGCCTTTGATGGATTGAAGGTGATTAAAAATAATTGGCAGGGTCCAATTATGTTTTATCCAGAGATACATAAGTTTGATACAAAAACACATAAGGCAACAGTGACATACGCTGAGGATGAATTTGCTGATGAATGTGGAAAACTAATTGATGACCAAATTCAAATAATCGGAGGGTGTTGTGGTGTCACAGATAATCATCTCAAAAAATTAATTTCAAGGTATTCTTAATTTTAATATTAATTGTTAACTAAGTTTATCAACATATTAATCATATCAACTTTATAACTCTCTTTTGTTGCAGATTTTGTTTCTAATACTGAAAAAAATGCTGCGACTTTGCCGGTTTTAAAATTTGTTGCCAAAAACTGACCTCCATATCCAGAGTGTCCAATCATGTTACCTGATACCATTGTTGAATTTGAGTAATACAAATATTTATTTTTTGATAATTCCATGTATTTAGGTCCTA
>CABYVU010000014.1 GCA_902522525.1 uncultured Pelagibacteraceae bacterium
TTTTTTACTGTCTTCAAGTTTACCATCAAAAAAATCAAAAATATTTTGTATTGTTTCTATTGCCATTCTAGTCATGCACTCTTCAGTAAACGCTGCTGCGTGAGGACTTAGGAAAACTTTGTCATTTTTTAATAGTGGATTTTCAGATTTTGGAGGTTCTACTTCAAATACATCGATACCTGCTCCAAAAATTAAATTTTCTTTTAAAGCTCTATCTAAGTCTTTTTCATTTATAATTCCGCCTCTTGCAGCATTTATGATGATACAATTTTTTTTCATGGTTTTAAGAAGCTCATAATTTATGATATTTTTAGTTTGATTTGTTAAAGGTATATGGAGTGAGACAGCATCCATATCTTTTATATTTTCTGATAAATTTTCAACTTTTTTTCCACCCATTTTGCTAATTGTTTCTGCATCTACAAATGGATCATAAACAAATACATTCATTTCAAATCCTAAACATCTTTTAATCAATGCTTTTCCTATTCTTCCAAAACCAGCTATAAGAATGTTTTTGTTCCAAATCTCTATAGTTTTCGGAAGCTTATTTCTATCAGTAAATTTTCCACTTTTTACTGATTGATCATACATATCCTTTCTTTTTGATATGCTTAGAAGCATGAAAAGAACGTGTTCTGCAACTGCAACAGCATTTGCTGTTGCAGTTATCGCTACATCGATATTTCTTTTTTTACAGCTATCTAAATCAATATTGTCGTAACCAACTCCATGTCTAGAAATTATTTTAAGGTTTTTTGCATTTTCAATTGCTTCTGCAGGTAAAATTGATGTTCTTAAAGACACTGCATCAGCATCTATAATTTTTTGTTTAACGTTTTCAACACTTAAATCTTCAACTACCTCATAATTATAGTTACTATTACTTTTTAATAATTCCATACCTTTTTCGTGTATAGGTTGGACAATAAGAATTTTTTTCATAATTTAAAAAAGAAATTAGACTAATCTAGCAAGATTTCTTTTGCTATTTTTAAATGTTGGAAGTGGATATTTAAATGCATACTTTCTTGGAATACATTTATTCTTTGCCTTTTCCCATAAAGCAATCCATTGCTTATAGTTGTGGATAGTAATATTTTTTTTATCTTTGCTTCTTACATAAAAATTTGGCAAAGGCTTTCTACCAGACGGAGTTCCAGCTCTATTATATCTTAAATCTGCACTAATTCTAAAATCATTAGATTTATTAGGCAACGAGCAATGAATGGAATGTTTGTGTAAAATTATTATATCACCCACATTTGCTTCAAGGAAAACTGGCTTAAATTTATCAAGTAATTTACTATCTTTTATTTCGACTTGACCTCTATATCCAGATACATGATTTAATAAACCTAATTTGTTAATTTCTTTGATAGTAATCATACATCCATTATTTTTGGTAGTTTTTGTAAATGGTATCCAAACGGTCACCATATCTGTCAATCTTTGTCCAATAGATGATAAGACTGCTGCGTCTTGGTGCCAAGGAGTTCTCCCTGATAGACCATCATGAACAGAGTGTTTAGGTAATTTACTTTCTGGTTGTTTTATTCTTGTGTTTTGAACAGGATTGGAAAGGATTTCAGATCCTAGTAATTTTTCAACTACATCTAAAATTTTTTTATGATTTATTAAGTTCCATAAAGATTGCGATGCAAAGTAATCACTATCTTTTTTAACATGATCTCTAGGTAGCCTGGTATTAAAATATTGGTCAAGATCATTAATATTTAATTTTGAAATATAGGTATATTTTTTTTTAAAGTTATATTTAAAAACCTTTTCTCTCATATGACTAGGCGCAAACTTATTAACTAGATTATCCATTACATATTCCATATCGTTTAAAATAGGTTTTAAATCTTTTTTGAAATTAAGAATATTTTTCACCCTAAGGTATCCATCTCTATCTAAAATTTTCTTTAATTTGCTATTAGTTTGCATGATTACTAGATTTTAGCAGATAATTTGAATCATGAAAAGATGTGAGCATTCTTTTTTTAGTCGCAACTATATAAGGGTGATATTCAAAATTTTTATATTTCCATATAACAGGTTTATTAAATGCATAACTTCCATAAATAAAAAATCTTTTTGGGCAGTTTTTTTCCTTGAATCTATTAACACCATGATAAGAATTAGGAGTAGATTTAAAAAAAATTACACTTCCCTGTTTTGGTGTAAATTCTATCAATTTATCAAGTTCGTTATTTTTGGGAAATCTTCTAAAACTTTTTCTAAGGTTTTTGTTAGTTTTTTTTTTGTATAGAGTAAGAGATCCACCATTTTTTTTTGGTATATCAGTTAAATAGATCAAAAAATTATATATTCTATTTATATCATCTCTATGCGGTCTCAATCTATACCCTCCTTTAGATACTGAAAAATCAATATCGAGATTTAAATTTGGGTTTTTATAATTTTTACCAAGCAGTCTTTTTAGCTCTTTAGAATTTACTTTTCTTTTTAATGTATATTTTTTTTTATTAAATTTTTTTGGTTTAAACAAACTTTCCCAAGTATTTTCCTTAAACTCAGTTTTAAATTTCATATCAATTTTCTTATAAAATGATTCTGTGTTGAAAGTAGCAAAAAGTTTTTTTGAGATTTTAGAACTTGAGATATATTTGTTGAAATTTTTTGACCCTTTATTAATCCTGTTTCTACCTCCCATAATCATATCATCGAAATTTTTTGAATTACTAATTTCTTTAACTAAATAATTGCAGACGCTTTTACTGATTATTTGTTCTCCAACAATGACTGGGAAGTTTGATTTAATTTTCTTTAGTTTGTTAATTTTCAGCATTTAGCTGTACATACCTTCTTTTACTTTAATCATTTTGTACATAAGATCATTTAATGGTGTGGCTATTCCATGTTTTTTTCCTATTTTAGATACAGCTCCACTTATGAAATCAATTTCAGTTTTTCTTTTGTAAAGTACATCAAAAGCCATTGAGGACTTGTTTGTTTGTTTTGAATCAACAATTTTATTAAACATAAATAAACATTCATCCTCAGAAACATTAACACCATCTGCTATAGCAACATCTCTTGTTTCTAAAATAATCTCTTTACCTAAACTTCTAGATAAATCGTTGGCATTATTGTTTATATAAAGATCAGTATGATGTAGATCAAAAATAGCCGAAAGTGGGCCTATTGCTGTTAAAGCAAAAAGTTTCATCCATTTTCTTTTTTTTACATCCTCAGCTGCAATCATTTCTAAGTTATGTGCAGTAAATGTGTCTGCAATTTCAGTTATTCTATCTGTTATTCCACCATCATATTCTCCAATCCAAGAGGGTAAAGCTGCATGATTCATAATATGACCAGGACCTAAGATATTTGATGCTTGCGTTGTTGTTCCCCCAATTACTTTTTCATCGCCAACAATATTTTTAATTATAGCTTCATGTCCGATCCCATTTTGAAAAGACATAAAAACTGTTTTATCTTTAATAATGTTTTTAATACTTTTTAAAGCAGGTTCTAGAGCTGTGGCTTTACACATTACTAAAACAGCATCAACTTTTCCAATTGTAGATGGATCTGATGTTGCTGGTACTTTTATAAATCTATCACCACCATGGCCATCCATTTTTAGACCATTTTTATTAATTTCCTCAACATGCTCTTTCCAAACATCAATGAGCGTTACATTTAGACCTTTTTCTGCTAGTAGGCCTCCAAATAGACAACCCATTGCTCCTGCTCCAAGAACTGCAACTTTTAAATCTTTATTATTCATTTTTAAAATTGAAATATATTTATGTAAAAAAATTATGCAATATATTATGTAACTAATTAATTTATGGAATTAAAAATAGAAAAAGGAATTTTCAAAAACTTTGAGTTAAAAGAAATATCAAACGCATTAGAAAAAGGTCTGACAAATAATTATGAAAGTGTGAAAGCAGAAGTAATTGATTGTCCAAATTTAAGAAATTGGGATTGTCCATCTGAAGGTATGAGTGGTAACCAAAGGATAATCGATGTAGGAGGAGAGCCTTACATGCACGATCCTAAATATCTTGGAACTGAATTTGATTATTCAGAAATCTCAAAAATGATCGGATCAGAAAAATCGTACGCACTTGGAGCTGGATCTGGAGCAATGTCTTGTCTCGATGGACACTGTGGAGAACTAGTTATAAACGAAAACTTAATAACAAAAGAAAATAAGTCTTTAATTGCGAGGGTAGGAAAAGATAAAGAATGCATTGTTGAGGATTATAATGCAAGTAAACATGGTGGGCTTGGTAACATTTATTATTCAGATGGTGTTAAAGGAAAAGTTATTTATTTAAAGATAAAAAAAAGAACTGGAAAACAAGGTTCATTGCCTCAATCAATTAGAACAGCACTTTCAGACAATCTTAAAATTGGGCATAAAATTCATATTGCTCTTGCTGGTGTATTTAGAGTTTTGAATGGAAAAATAAGATCACACGTACAACCAGATTATAAGGATATAAAACATGAATATTATGATCCACAATTGATGAAATGCACAAAAGATTTTCTACAATTTTATGAGCCTGTTGGACCAAAATTGCAATGCTATACTGTTTTATGGACTGGTGATCCAACGGGTGGAGAATTAAATTTAAGAGAGTCTGGGGAGCATACTCACTTCCACTCATATGAGCATAAAAATGACGCTGGACATTATCATTTTGATGTATCGCCGGATGAAATTGAATATGAAGGATACTTTAATATTGCACAAGAAGTACATAGAGTGAATAATATCTATAAAGAATTAAAAAATATAAAATGAAAAAAATTTATACTTGGGCTGCTCAACCTGCCAATAGATCTCTCACAGTTGATGATCTTAAAAAGGCAAAAGGAAAAAAAAAATTTACTCAAGTCACAGCTAATACACTAGATGAAGCTGAGGCTGCAGAGAAGGCTGGATTTGATATGATAATCTGCAATGCTTTTAATGTACAACAGGTGAGAGAGGGATCAAAGAAACTATTTTTAACTGCTGCACTGGTATTAAATAAGTTTGTCACTTCAGATGATATAATGAGAGGGGCGTTTGAAGCCTTAGAAAATGGAGCTGATGCGGTAATGACTCCTAGAAGCATGAAAATAGTAGAGATGTTGGCTAATGAAGATGTTCCAGTTATGGGACATCTTGGTTTAGTTCCAAGAAAATCCACATGGATTGGTGGATTAAGAGCAGTAGGAAAAAATAGTGAGGAGGCACACAATCTTTTTTTAAAATTTAAAAGATTGGAAAATGCGGGAGCTTTTTCTGCTGAATGTGAGGTTATCCCAGAAAATGTTATGGGAGAAATCTCTAAAAGAACAAATATAGTTACAGTTTCTTTAGGTTCAGGAAAAAAAGCAGATGTAATGTATTTGTTCATGGAAGATATATGTGGAGATACTTTAAATCCTCCAAGACATTCAAAAGCTTATGGAAATTTATTAAAATTAAAAAATGAAATAAAAGTTGAGAGAGTTCGAGCTCTCAAGGCATTTAAAAAAGATTCTATGTCAAATAAATTTCCTGGAAAGAAACAATCTATAAATTTAAATCAAAAGGAGTTTGAACTATTTCTTGAAAAACTAGATTAATAAGTTTCAGATTCTTTTTTATTTATTGAGCCCTTCATTTTTTCTACAATCGCTTTAGCACCAGCACTCATTGCTCTTTGATCAGCTCCTATAGTCACAAAATTAAAACCTTTATCAATCATTTTTTGAGCATACTCAGTTGTTCCATTATGTATTCCTGCAAAGATATTATGTTTTTTAGCATGCTCTAATATTCTTAATATTTCAGAATATGCTTTTGTGTCCTCTGCTCTGTCAAAACCAGGCTTTTCTCCAATCGCTAAACTTAAGTCAGCTGGGCCAATGTATATCCCATCTACACCGTCAGTAGACATAATCTCATCTAATTTATCTAATGACTCTTTTGTTTCAATCATAGCTAACTTTAAAATTTCATCATTTGCATGATCAGCATAATCAGCCCCACCATAAATTAATCCTCTAACTGGGCCAAAACTTCTATATCCTCTTGGAGGATACATGCATGCTTGTACAAATCTTTCTGCCTCTTCTTTATTGCTTACCATAGGACAAATTATTCCATAACAACCAGCGTCTAAAATTTTCATTATTTGTCCTGGTTCATTCCAATTTACTCTTGCAAGAGGCGTTACATCAGTTGAAGAAATTGTTTGAAGCATTGGAAGTGCGTTTGTGTAATCAACAAGTCCATGTTGCATATCAACAGTAAGGGAATCCCAACCTTGATGTGCCATGACTTCTGCAGAGACTGTACTTGGTATTTGTAACCAGCCGTTAACAACTGGCTTTCCTTCAGCCATCATTTGTTTAACTTTATTTTTTCTCATTAATAATTAAGACCAAAATGAGTATATTTAATATTTAAATAATCCTTGATAGCCATTGATCCACCCTCTCTACCATAACCTGTCTGTTTGATACCTCCAAAAGGAACTTCTGCAAACGCAATAGTAGGATGATTTACTGCACATGTTCCAGTTTCCATTTTTTCTGAGACTTTGTGAGCTTTTTCTAAAGAATTTGTATAAATATAGCTTGCCAAACCTAAGTCATTATCATTAGCTCTTTGAACAACTTCATCTGTATCTTTAAACGTTAGTAGTGGAACTAATGGCCCAAAAGGTTCTTCTTTTGCAATTGTAAAGTTATCTTGAACATTGTCAAAAACAGTTGGTTCATAAAAATATCCTTTATTAAAACCTGATGGTCTCTTTCCGCCACATAAAACAGTTGCTCCTTCTTTTTTTGTTTTCTCGACTAATGCCTCTATCTCATTCAATCTCTTCTCTGTTGTTAATGGACCTAATATTGTGTCGTCATCCATTCCATTTCCAATTTTAAGTTTAGAAACTTTTTCAACTAATGTTTTTGCAAACTCATCTTTTTTCTTTTCATGGATATAAAATCTTGCCGGTGAAATACAAACTTGGCCGTTGTTTCTAAATTTTGCCGTTATTGCCATATCTGTAACTTTATTTATATCTACATCATCAAAAACTATAAAAGGTGAGTGACCACTTAATTCCATTGTTACTCTTTGAACTTTCTCAGCGGCTTGCTTTAAAATAAGTTTGCCTACTCTAGTCGATCCAGTGATAGAAACTTTTTTAACTATATCAGAAGATATAAGTTGTGATGAAATTTGTGCTGGATCACCCGATAATAAGTTAACAACACCTGGAGGAACTCCTGCATCATTTATAATATTCATTAGTTCCATTACACTTCCTGGAGTAATAACATCTGGCTTACATATTACTGAGCACCCAGCTGCTAAGGCAGTTGATATTTTTCTAGAAGATAGAACTATTGGAAAATTCCATGGTATTAATCCTGCAACAACACCAACAGGCTCATATTTTACATACATTCTTGTGTGTTCAAATCTGCTCTCAACTATCTGACCATATATCCTTTTTGTTTCTTCTGAGTTCCATTCGAAAATGTCTGCTGCGCCTCCGACTTCTCCTTTAGCTTCTGACAAAGGTTTTCCAACTTCCAATGTAAGCCATTTTGCTAGTACATCAGTTCTCTCTCTCATAAGATCTGCAATTTTTCTTATAATTTTTGATCTTTGCCAAGGTGGAGTATTTCTCCAAACTTCAAGACCTTTTTCAGCTGACTTGAGTGCTTTATTTACATCTTCTTTACCAGCTTTTGATGCTTTGCCTATTACTTCTTCGGTTGCTGGATTTAACACATCGTAAGTTTCATTATTTTGAGATGATTGCCATTTACCATCAATGAATTGTCCAAATTTGCTATACATAATTTTTATTTTATGGTTTATTAGTTGAATTTTTGAGGAGAATATAACTAGAAAAATGAAAAAAATAAAGCTAACTTGCGCTCACGCTTTAGTTAAACATCTAATAGCTCAAAAAATCTATATTGACGGTAAAGTAGAGCCTTTATTTCCAGGGGCATTTGGTATTTTTGGCCATGGTAATGTTGCATGCATAGGTCAAGCATTAGAAGAAAATAAGGATAAACTTCCAACTTATAGAGGTCACCATGAGCAAAATATGGCCTTAACAGGCATTGCTTTTTCAAGAGCTAAAAGAAGAAAACAAATTTTTATTGCAACAAGTTCTGTTGGGCCTGGATCTACAAATTTAGTGACTGCGTCTGCGGTTGCAATGAGTAATAGATTGCCTATTTTATTTTTACCTGGAGACACTTATGCGAATAGAATGCCAGATCCTGTGCTACAGCAAGTAGAGCATTTTTCAAATCCAGGAATGACTGCAAATGACTCTTTTAAACCAGTTACAAAATATTTTGATAGAATTACAAGACCTGAACAAATAATACAATCTCTTCCGCAAGCAATTCAAACAATGCTTGATCCCGCTGATTCTGGTCCAGCCTGTTTATCTTTGTGTCAAGATGTGCAAGGAGAAACATTTGATTATCCAGAGGAATTTTTCAAAGAAAGAATACATAATATAAGAAGACCTAAACCAGATGATTTTCAAATTAAACAAGCAATGGAAAAAATTAAAAAATCAAAAAAGCCAATTATTATTTCTGGAGGAGGAGTTTTTTATTCAGATGCAATGGATGAATTAGGAAGTTTTGCAATAAAACACAACATACCAGTTACACAAACAGTTATGGGATACTCAACAATGAAAAGAGATCATTCTCATTTTCTTGGACCAATAGGCGGCCTTGGTGGAAGAGCTGCAAATAACTTAGCAAAAGAAACTGATTTAGCTATTTGTGTCGGTACGAAATTGGCAGATTTTACAACAGGTTCGTGGGCTAATTTTGAAAACCCTGAATTTAAATTGGTTTCAATTAATATTGCAAGACATGATGCAAACAAACACTTAGCAGAGGCAGTTATTGGAGATGCTAAAGTTTGTTTATCAGAGTTGTCAAATTCTTTAGGAAATTGGAAATCTCCTGATAGTTGGCATAAAAAATCACAAGATGAACTTCAGTCTTGGAATGAGTATGTTGATAAAGAAAGTGGGCCAACAAACCAAGAAACACCAAGCTATGCACACGCAGTGGGGGCGATTTATCGAAATTCAGATCCAACGGATATAGCAGTTACTGCTGCTGGTGGATTGGTTGGTGAGGTAGTACAAGTTTGGAGACCAAAAGAACTAAATACGCATGAAACTGAATGGGGTTTTAGTTGTATGAGTTATGAAATTTCTGGTGCCCTAGGAATTAAGATGGCAAATCCTGACAAAGACGTAATAGCTTTTGTGGGAGATGGCTCATATTTATTAAATAATTCAGATATTTATTCGTCGGTTTTAACAAATAACAAATTAATAATAATTGTTTGTGATAATGGTGGTCATGCAGTTATAAATAGACTTCAATTGTTTAAGGGTGGAAATGAATTTAATTGCTTATTTAATTCATCTAATATTCAAAATTTTAAAGAGGTAAATTTTGCTCAACATGCTGCAAGTATGGGTGCAAAATCTGAACATGTGTCCACCATTTCAGAATTAGAAGAGGCATTTAAAAGAGCTAAAAAATCAAATGTAACATATGTAATATCAATCAAAACTCATAGTTATGAATGGCTTGAAGGTTCAGCTTATTGGGAAAGCCCTACGCTTGAAATACCAACAACGAAAGAAAACGAGGAAGCTTTAAAACTTCATAAAGAAGGTAAAGCAAAACAAAGACAAGGTATCTGATTTCTTTATATGAATAAAGTTTTCAAAGTTGGTCTTATTGGCTGTGGACATATTGCAGAAACTTATTTCAGAGCTGAAAAATATTTTAATAATATCAAAATAATTAAATGTGCAGATATTAATTTAAAAGCTGCAAGAAAATGTTCTGAAGAGTATGGAGTTAAATGCTTAAGTGTAAATGAAATTCTAAAAGATAAGGAAGTGGAAATTATTTTAAATTTAACTATTCCAAAAGCTCATTACGAAATTTCAAAAAAAGCTTTAATAAATGGTAAACATGTTTACTCAGAAAAACCACTGGCAATTAATTTTAAAGATGGAAAAGAACTTTTAAAAATTTCTAGAAGGAAAAAGTTATATCTTGGTAATGCACCAGATACATTTTTAGGAGGTGGAATTCAAAAATCAAAAGAGCTAGTTGAAAAAAATGCAATTGGAAAAATCAAATTAGGTAATGCTGTTTTTGCCTTTCCTGGAATTGAATCATATCACCCTAATCCAGAACCATGGTTTGCAAAACTTGAAGGAGGTCCTGTAATTGATATGGGACCATATTATATTACAGCCTTAGTAAACCTTTTAGGACCTGCAAAGAAAGTTAGTGGGAAAATAATAAATGGGTCAAAATACAGAACAATTGGAATTGGGCCAAAAAAAGGTAGAAAATTTAAAGTTAGTTGCCCAACAACTTATCTAACTACAATCACCTTTAAAAATAGCACAGTAATTAGATTAACATTATCTTTTGATGTCATTGCTCACCAAAGAAATCATATTGAGCTATATGGTGAAAAAGGTTCAATGATTGTCCCTGATCCAAATATGTTTGGAGGATCAGTGTTCACATGTAAAAAACTTGGAGATAAATGGAAAGAATTTAAAACAACAAAAATGCCTTTAGGTAAAATTAATATAAGAACACAAAGTTCAAGAGCAAATGAAGCCCCAACAAATGCAAACTATAGAGGCGCAGGACTTTCAGAAATGGCTTATTCAATCGAAAAAAAGAGAAAACATTTATGTAATGGTGAAATTTCCTTGCATGTGCTTGATATAATAACTTCAATCATGAAAGCTTCTAAATCTGACGTTAGTCAACCAATTAAAACCGAGTGCGTTAAACCAAAAAAATTTACTAATATTGATATAAGAAAAATAATTAAATAGAGCAAAAATGTGATTAAACCTATTGTAATTTCTGACCCTTATCCAAGAACTCTAGATTTAATTTTTTCTAAGACAAAATTAAAAGAACTAAAAACTAAATATAAAATAATAGTTGCTCCAAAAAAAAATAAAAAAATTTTTTATGAAAATAATATTGGCAAAGCAACATTTATTATGGGTCAACCAAATCTAGATAAATATTTGTTGTCTAAAGCTTCAAAATTAAAATGTATTATAAATGTGGAAAGCAATTTTATGGACAATTTAGACTATGATTATTGTTTCAAAAAAAATATTCATGTTATTGCAACCTCGCCAGTATTTTCAAAACCTGTAGCTGAAATTGCTTTAGGTATGACATTGTCTCTTCTAAGAAATATCCACAATGCGCACTTTGATTTTATTAAATCAAAAGAGAAATACGGTTTAGAAAGTAATTTACAAGCTTCACTTCTTACAAATAAAAAAATTGGTTTACTAGGGTTTGGAGACTTAGCAAAATCTTTATACCCCTTACTTTTACCATTCTCAAAAAATATAAATGTATATGACCCATGGATACCTAAAAATAAAATAAAAAAAATTGGATTCAACCCAATTAATTTAAACAAGATGTTTAGTAGTTGTGAAGTAATTTATGTTTTAGCCACAATCACCAAAAAGAATAAACATTTAATTGATAAGAAATTATTAAATAAAATGAAATCTGGAACTGTTTTTATTTTAATGAGCAGAGCAGCAATAGTTAATTTTAAAGATTTGATTAAGAGAATTAAAAAGGGAGATATTTATGTCGCAACCGATGTCTTTCCAGATGAACCAGTAAAAAAAAATGATCCAATAAGAAAGTTAAAAAATACACTATTTTCTGCTCATAGAGCTGGTGCTTTAGAGGAAGCTTTTTATAATATGGGTGAAATAGTTTTGAAAGATATGAAGCTTATTTTAAAAAATATGCCACCCAAATTCTGCAAAAGAGCTCAAAGAAAAACTGTAAAACTTTTAGCCTCAAAACCAGTTGCAATTAACTGATTTTTTTATATTTTCTTGAATTATGTCATCTGCCAATCAATTATTATTAGAAGCTAAAAATGTTACAAAATACTTTGGCACAATTACTGCTCTTGAAAATGTAAACCTTAAAATTCATGCAGGTGAATGCTTAGGAGTTGTAGGTGACAATGGAGCAGGAAAAACAACATTAATGAAGGTTTTATCAGGTCTCTATAAACCTAGTGCAGGCTCTTTACATTTTGAGGGAAAAGAAAAGGTTTTAGAAAGTCCTAGGGACTCTCAAAACCTAGGTTTAGAAATGGTATATCAAGATTTAGCTTTAGCAGGCAATCTTCCAATAGGCGAAAATATTTTTTTAGGCCGTGAACCAACAACTAATTTAGGATTATTAAAATTTCTTGATTATAAAAAAATAAAAGAACTTACAGAGGCACATCTTGGTAAACTTAAAATAAATGTAAAGAGTGCAGATCAAAAAGTTGAGGAACTTTCAGGCGGACAAAGACAAGCAGTTGCAATTGCTAGATCAACAGCATTCAACGCAAAAGTAGTGATCATGGACGAACCAACAGCAGCCTTAGCTATTAAAGAAGTTGGTAAAGTTTTGGATTTAATAAATAGTCTAAAAAAGACTGGAGTAGGCGTAATTGTGATCAGTCACAGAATGGATGATATTTTTGCTGTTTGTGACCGAGTAATGGCTTTGTTTCAAGGAACAAATTTTGCTGAATCTGAATTATCAAACACTTCAAGAGATGAAGTAATTGGATGGATAATGGGTAAAAAATAATTATGGACTCAAAAGAACAAGATAAAGACTCTTTATATCTAAAACTCATTCCTTATTTTGAGAAATACGGAATATTATTATTATTAGTTATAATGATAGTAGTAATGCATTTTCTTCAACCTGATGTTTTTTTATCTTGGAGAAATGTAACAAACGTTTTTAAACAAATTTCTTGGCAGTCAATGCTAGCTCTAGGAGTATTTATGGTGATTGTAACCGCTGGTATAGATCTTTCAGTTGGATCTATAATGATGTTGTCACTAATGATACTAGCAATTGTCGCTAAAGCTGGTGCTCCTTGGTATATTGTTGTTATCACACCTCTTATAGCTGGATTTCTATGTGGATTATTTAATGGGTTAGGGATTACCTTACTAAGGATGCCACATCCGTTTATAATGACATTAGGTACATTATATATATTTAGAGGAACAGGTAATTTAATTTCTGGTGGAACTCCAATAAGCGGCTTCACAGATGAAGTGAGATACCTTGGGCATGGAAGAATTGATTTAACCTGGCTTGGTTTGGAAAAGTCGCAATACCTTCCTGTTAGTTTAGTTCTTATTGCAATTGTCTATATAATATTTTGGATATTCATGAACAAAACTCGGACAGGTAAATGGATATATGCAATTGGTGGTAATCCAAATGCTGCAAGAGCTTCAGGTATTAATGTAAATAAAATTCTTGTAATAGTTTATTCGCTTTGCGGTTTTTTATCTGGTATTGGAGCTTTAATTTTAGCTGGTCGAACAGATTCAGGTTATCCAAATGCAGGATTACAGTCTGAATTAGATGCTATTGCAGCATGTATTATCGGAGGCGCTAGTTTTTTTGGAGGAAGAGGCACCGTTTTGGGTGTTTTTGCAGGAGTGATGATAATGGGAATTTTACGAAATGGTCTTAATTTAATGGATGTTAGTTCATTTTGGCAGCAAGTATTAATAGGCTCAATTATTGTATTAGCCGTATATGTTGATGTTCTGAGAAGAGATTTTGGAACTAGAAAATAAAACACGTAAGGGTTGAATCTAAAAATAGTTACCTTTGTAACAGTTGAATTCTTTTTAAAAATTTTATTAAATTAATTTTTAATAATTATTAAAGGGGTAAATATATGAGAGATATAAAAAGAAAAATTGTTGTTTTCTTTTCAGCAGTTTTTTTACTATTAAGCATGGGTTCAGCTTCTTTTGCTGATGGTCATGGTAAAAAAATCTTATTCAGTATTAAAGGACCTGGATCTGGAAATCCATTCTGGGCTTCTGTTACAAAAGGTGCTGAAGAAGAGGCTAAAAAATTAGGAGTTAAACTAATTCTAATCGCACCTCCACAAGAGGGAGATGTTCAGGCACAGATTAACCAGGTTGAAGACCAACTTGCAAAAGGTGTTGATGCCTTAGCTCTTGCGCCAGGAGATCCAAATGCATTTGCGCCAATAGTAGATGATGCTATTAAGAGCGGAGTTCCAGTTGTATTTGTTGATACAAAAGGAATAAACGAAGGTGTTACTTTTATTGGAACAAATAATATGAATGGTGCAGAATTAGCTGCAAAGTTTATTTGTGACAAAACTCCAAAAGGTTCAGATGTTGCAATTCTTACAGGAATTGAATCTCAGTCAACTGCATTATTAAGAAGAGATGGTGCAATTAAAGGATTTAAAAATTGTGGTTTAAATCTTGTTGCAACTCAAACTGCTGAATGGGATACTGCAAAAGGAAGATCTGTTACTGAGTCAATCATTTTGAAAAATCCTAACATCAAAGCAATATTTGCTTCTAACGACAATATGGGCTTAGGTGCAATGCAAGCTCTTAAGGATGCTGATATGAATGATGTAATCGTTGTTGGTTTCGACGCTACTCCTGATGCTGCTACAAGTATCTTAAAAGGAGAGATGACTGCAACAATAGCTCAGTTCTCATACAACATGGGTGCATATGGAGTTAAATATGCTCTTGAGTTAGCTAATGGTGGAAGTATTGATTCTAATATTGATACAGGAACACAATTAGTAACTAAAGAAAACGCTAACGATTTTAAATAATCTTTAGAGAAAACAAAATTAAAAGGGTGGAATTTTATTTCACCCTTTTTTTTTATGTAATATAGTATTCAAATGCTAATTAATATTAATCCAATTTTAAATCCTGAACTTTTATATCATTTAAGAGCCATGGGACATGGTGATAAATTAGTGTTAACAGATGCTAATTTTCCTGCTTATTCTCATTCTTTAAATAATAAAGTAATTAGATTAGATGGCGTTGATATCTATGAAGCTGCAAAAGCTATTCTTTCAGTTTTTCCACTAGATAGTTTTATAGATTCTGCTGCAGAAAGAATGCAAGTTGATAATAAACCAGATGAATTAACAGAGTGTCACAAAGATTTTATAAAAGCTGTGAGAGAAACCTCAGGAGAAAATTGGAAAGTAGGTTCAATTGAGAGGCAAGAATTTTATAAAGTAGCAAAAAAATCTCAATTAATCGTATCTACTTCTGAAACAAGGCCTTATGGATGTTTTATACTAACAAAAGGAGTAATTAAACCAGATGGTAGCGTTTGGGTTCTTGATAAATAATGAACTCTATATGCATTTTTGGAGTATTCGTAGCTGACCTATGTTTCTTTGCTGAAAAAATTCCTGTTAAAGGAGAAACAGTTTTAGGTAAAAATCATATAATTGGACCAGGCGGCAAAGGATCTAATCAAGCAATTGCTGCTGCAAGACTTGGTGGAAATGTAAATTTTATCACTAAAATAGGAAAGGATCAAAATGCAAGGATGGCTCTTAAGCTTTATGAAGATGCTGGAATTAATACAGGTTCAATAATCCAAGACCCAAATCAGTCAACAGGTGTTGCAGGTATAATGATAAATGAAAAAACAGGGGATAATGCTATCAATATTGTACCTGGGGCAGCTGGTTCGATATCTAATAAAGATATTGATAAAAATATTGATGTTATAAAAAAATCAGAAATTTTTTTAACACAACTAGAAACTCCTAATGAAGTAACTAGTTATGCACTCAATAGAGCAAAAGAAACAGGATCTGTTACAATTTTTAATCCTGCTCCTGCATCAGATATTAAAGAAAGTGATTTTAAATGTATTGATTATTTTACTCCTAATGAAACTGAAGCAAGTTTTTATTTAGATAAAAAGGTTGAAAGTAAAACAGAAATTGAAGAAGCTGCAAAAACTTTTTTGGCAAAAGGAGTAAAAAATATAGTTATAACATTAGGCCCAAAAGGACTTTACTTTGCTAATTCTGAAGAAAGTTTTTTTATAGATGTTTATAGTTTAAAGGATAAAGTTATAGACACAACGGGAGCAGGTGATGCTTTTAATGGAGCCTTTGCTTATGCTTTATCCAATAAATTAAAAATCAAAGATGCTTTAGAATTTTCAAATAAAGTAGCTGCAATTTCTACAACAAAAGCAGGTGCAGCAAATTCAATGCCTAAAATTAATGAAGTAGAAACTTATTAGTTACTCGATTATTTTGAAATCTGATTTAAATTTATCAGTAATAGTTAAACCTAGGCCAGGTTTATTATCGTCCAGGTTAATATATCCTTTTTCAGGCGCTGGGTCACCTTCAAAAATATAGTAAAATAGCTCATTTCCAATTTCTACATCATGCACAGGAAAAAATTCGGATATAGGACAATTAAAGTTAGACATTGTTAAATGATAATTATGCATTTGCCCAGCATGTGGAATGACTGGAACTTGATAAGCTTCAGCTAACGCATTTATTTTATTTGCAATAGTGAAACCACCAACTCTATTATTGTCATATTGAATATAGCTAACTGCTTTTAAATCTAATAATTGTTTAAATCCAAATAAGTTGAATTCATGCTCTCCACCAGATATTGGAATAGCATTCATATTATTCAGTTCAGCATAACCATGAATATCGTCTGCTAACACAGGCTCCTCTAGCCATCTAGGATTAAATTTTACTAATTTAGGAATCATTCTTTTAGTGTAATCTAAATTCCATCCCATATAACATTCCATCATAAGATCTGTGTCATAGCCAATCACTTCTCTAACAGCCTCTGCTAATTCTAAATTTTTCTTCATTCCATCAGGTCCATCTTTTGGTCCCCATCCAAATCTCATTTTAAACATTTTAAAACCTTGATTAACGTAACTTTCAGCCTCTTTTTGTAGCTCTTTTATTGGTTGGCTATAAAGTTTTGAGGCATAAACTGGAATTTTCTCTTTAGTTCTTCCGCCTAATAATTTGAAAACTGGTTTATTTGTAATTTTTCCCATTATATCCCATAGAGCAATATCAATTGCTGAAATAGCGACCATTCCTAATCCCCTTCTACCCCATGCATGAGTTCTTCTGTACATTTTTTCCCAAATATAAGCATAATCAAAAGGATCCTCGCCAATAACTAAAGGATTTAAATAAGTATCAATAGTTTTTTTTACTAATTGTGGTGCAAGCGCTGCATTTCCAATTCCAATAATTCCATCGTCTGTTTCAACTTCGCATATTAACCATTCATGAAATCTAAATGAACCCATAGCATCTGATTTTTCAAACAAAAGGTCAGAAGCATTTGTGCAAAAATTATTTTGGGGTGGAACAGTTTTGCCATTCCATTGATAAACTTTTGTTCGAATACTTTTAATTTTAGACATTTAATTGTTTTTATTTTCAGCCATTGTTAATGCAATTTTGAATGAATTCAAAGTAGGTTCTAAATTTGCTTTATTTTTACCTGCAATATCAAATGCTGTTCCATGAGCAGGAGTGGTTATAGGGATAGGCAAACCACCTTGTACGGTTACACCTCTATCAAATCCAAATGCTTTTAAACCTGATTGTAAAGCATCATGATACATACCAACAATACAATCATGATTTCCATCTTTATAAGCAGTAATAAAAGAAGTATCACACGGCAAAGGTCCATCAGCATCAATACCTAGTTTTTTTGCCTCCTCTATTGCAGGCATAATTTCTTCTTTTTCTTCTGTTCCAAATTCAGCATGAGGATTTAATGCTTGAACGGCTACTCTTGGTTTTTTTATACCATTTAGTTTCATTGCTTCATTAATCAGTTTAATTGGTTTAATTATTTTCTCTTTTTTTATATTATTTGGGACTTCTCTAATTGGAATATGTGATGTTACTCGTGCAGTCCAAAAATTATCAATTACATTAAATTCACAAAAAAAATTTTTAACATTAAGCTTTTCAGCCATTAAGTGTAATTCATCAGAATATTTATTTCCTCCAAGTTTAAGGCTTGTTTTGTTAAATGGTCCAAAGTTTATTGCATGAATTTTATTTTCCTTAGCAAGTTTTAAAGCTAAATTCAAAGAAGCTAAAACGCTTTCTCCCGCCTCTTTAGAGCACTCAGATAATTTATAATTATGATTTTTACCTTCAGAGATATCTAGAAAAAATTTATTATCTTTTGTAAAATCAATACTATCAAAATTTTCAACGAAATTTAAATTATGAGATATACCTGAAATTTTATTTCCACTTTCTAAAATATTTTTTTCACCTATGATAATTACATTAGCCTTATTTGTGATTTCCTCAGATAATAGTTTTGAGACCAATTCGGGGCCTATACCAGAAGGATCCCCTAGAAGAACCGCTATGTTAATTTTATTTTGAGCCATTTTTTACTTTACGCTATGTATCAGATTATGTTTATATATTTAAATATAAATTAACTTAAAAAGAGGGAAATAATGAAAAAAAGTTTTAAATTATTTTTAGCTGCCGCATTTTTGGTAACTGAATTTTTCGTTGTTGCACTTCCACTTATGATTACTTCTGCAAAAGCAGATGGGCACCCAATCCAAGCAATTACTCACGCTGGTTTTGGTGGTGGAACAGACGTAACAACTAGAATGATGTTACTAAGAACTAGAAGGTATCTAAAACAAGATATGCAATTAGTTAACAAAAAAGGTGGTGGTGGAGCAGCATCAATGGATTATATGATGACTTTACCAGCAGACGGTCAACATACTTTAACTTGGACAACAGGACATGCTGTTTCTATGGCATTAGGAAAAACAAAAGTTAAATTAAGTGATATGCAACCACTTGCTAGAGGAACTGATGATCCTCAATTATTTGTCGTAAATTGTAAAAATGATATTAAAGATGCTAAAAAATTTATTAGCGCTCAAAAATCAAAATCATTAAAATATGGTACTACTCATGTTGGTGGTATTGATGATGTAAGTGCGATTGCTTTTACAAAAAAAGGAAAATTAACAGACCCAACAATTGTTCCTTATAAAGGTGTTGGTCCTATTAAAACTAACCTTATCAAAGGAGATATTGATGTAGGTGTTTTAAACTTAGGTGAAGCAGTTACTGAAATTGAAGATGGAACATTATGTGTTTCAGTTGTTCTTGCAAGTAACAGAATGGAAAAATTAAGCAATGTTCCTACTGCTACAGAGCTTGGAATACCAGTTGTATTATCAACTGTTAGAGGATTTGTAACAAGAAAAGGAGTTCCAGCTGACAGAAAGAAACAATTGGAAGATGCTATGATAAAAGCTATGGAGCATAAATATTTCCAAAGTTTTTTAACTGACATCGGACTTGATTCAACTAGTGTTGTTGGAGCTGATGAGTGGGGTAAGCAAATGGAAGTAATGCTTGCAGAAATGACTGCTCAACTTAAAGCTTTAGGTTACATTAATTAGTCTTAAGAAAGTACATTTTTTTTATGAATAATGTACAAAATAAAAAAAGGGCAAACAAAAGTTTGCCCTTTTTTTTTAAAGATGAATTTAAAGTATTTTTTGTAATAATTTTCTTTTCTACAATATTATTAATTTCCACATTTACTTTTGATAAGGTTCCACCAATTTTAAACAGAGGTATTCAGCCCGCAACTTTCCCAAAAGGATTGTTAGTATTGATAATGTTTTTAACAACAATTATTTATTATCTATCATTCAAAAATCCTTGGAAAAAAGAAAAAAAACTTCCAAAACCATTTTTTTTAACAATCTTAAGTTTTATTTTATTTGTTTTAATCTCTAAAACATTAGATTTTTTCTTAGCTATTTCAGTTCTTTCAATATTTGTCTCTTACAATTGGGGTGAAAAAAGAGTTTTTTATTTACTATTAGTTGGAATTATATTTCCACTAGTAGTTTTTATATTTTTCGAAATGATACTGGGTCTTAGATTTCCTCCAGGAATAATTACAAACCTTTATTATTACTAGTATGGAAAATCTTTTATTAATGATGGCGCCTTTATTTAGTTCCAAGTTATTAATTGTTTTGCTTTTTGGAACTTTATTTGGACTTATTTTAGGTGTTCTACCAGGATTAGGTCCTACAACTGGTGGAGCATTAATTTTACCATTTACTATGACTCTGGACCCTCTTTCGGCAATAGTTCTTTTAACATCAATTTATTGCGCTGGAACATATGGTGGTGCAATCACTGCAGTTTTAATAAATACTCCTGGAACTCCAGCCGCAGCAGCCACTTGTCTAGATGGTTATCCTTTAGCTCAAAAGGGAGAAGCAGGAAGAGCTTTAGGCATGGCAACAGTTTCAAGCACAGTGGGTGGAATATTTAGTGTGATAGTTTTGGTATTTTTTGCACCCGTATTAGCTAAACTTGCCTATGAATTTGGCCAACCAGAATATTTTGCATTAGCTATATTTGGTTTAACAATGCTCGCATCAATTGGTGAGGGAAGTCCAATTAAAAATTTAATCGCTGGCGCATTTGGAATTTTAATTTCTACTATTGGAAAAGATTTTATGACTTCAATTGATAGATTTACTTATGGAATTAATGAACTTTCGGTTGGTATTGGATTTATTCCTGTAGTAGTTGGCTTATTTGCTATAAGCGAAATGTTAACCCAATCTACACTTCTTGATCAAGTTTTCAAAAGAGTTGCACTAAAAGCTGTAAAACTTCCATCTCTAGATGATTATAAAAAAACATGGAAAACAATTCTTAGATCAAGTGGCATAGGATCTTTCATTGGTGTTTTACCAGCTGAGGGTGGAACAGTTGCATCCTTAATTGGTTATTCAGAGGCAAAAAGATTTTCTAAAGAACCAGAAGAATTTGGCAAAGGATCAATAGAAGGAATTGCTGGAGCAGAAGCTGCCAATAATGCTGCTACTGGGGGCGCAATGGTTCCAACTTTAGCTCTTGGAATTCCAGGAAGTGCTACAACAGCAGTAATATTAACTGGTTTAATTATTCATGGTGTTAGACCTGGTCCAGACTTGTTTAGAGAACAGCCAGACTTTTTATATGGAATTTTTGGAGCCATGTTAATAGCAAATATTTTATTTTTTATATTTGGATTTTTTGGCGCTAAATTATTTGCGAGGATAACTCTTGTTCCTAACAAAATTCTATGGCCTATGATATTTGCTGTATCTGTTTGTGGAACTTATTCTTTAAGCCAGTCAATAATTGATGTCTGGATTATGTTATTCTTTGGTGTACTTGGATTTTTTATGAGAAGATTTGGATTTTCAGTGGTCCCAGTAATTATAGGGTTAATTTTAGGAGAATTAGTAGAAGGAACTTTAAGACAATCTTTAGTTATATTTGATGGAAATTGGCTCATGTTCTTAACTAGACCTATAGCTTTAACCTTTTTTATTTTATCTTTTATTGCATTGGCTTTTCCTTTATTAAGATCAAAAAAACAGAAAAATTAATATGATCAATTTTGACTTAAAAAATAGAGTTGCGGTTGTTACTGGAGGTGCACAAGGTTTTGGACTAGCTATTACGGAGAGATTTATTGCTTCAGGAGCAAGCGTTGTAATTTGGGATATAGATGAAGAGGCAATTAAAACTGCAATTAAAAAAATTAATTCAGATAAGGTTTCATACCAAATTGTAGATGTTGGTAATTATGAAAGTATAGAGAAAAATTTAGCTGATGTTGAAAAAACTCACAAAAAAATTGATATTTTCATTAATAATGCAGGTGTTGCAGGTAAAAATACCACGGTAGTAGATTATCCACTTGATGAATGGAAAAAAGTTATAGATCTAAATTTAAATGCAGTATTTTATTGCTGCAAGGCAGTTACCCCCTACATGATAAAGAATAATTATGGAAGAATTGTTAATATTGCATCGATTGCAGGAAAAGAAGGTAATCCTAATGCGAGTGCTTATAGCACTTCAAAGGCAGGAGTAATTGGATTAACTAAATCATTAGGAAAAGAGTTAGCATTAAAAAATATAGCTGTTAATTGTGTAACACCTGCTGCTGCAAAAACAAGAATATTTGATCAAATGACTGAGGAACATATAAATTATATGTTGTCTAAAATTCCTAGAAATAAATTTGCCAAAGTAGATGAATTAGCATCTCTAGTGACTTGGTTATCAAGTGAAGAAAATTCTTTTTCAACAGCTGCAGTATTTGATTTAAGTGGTGGAAGAGCAACTTATTAGTTATGCAAATAGGAATTGATGTAGGTGCTACAAAAATTGAAAGTGTGGTGTTAGATGAAAATGGCAATGAAAGTAATCGTGATCGAACAAATTGTCCAAAAGATTATTTTCAAATTATCAAAACTATAAAAGAAATCGATAAGAAGTTAGAAAAAGAATTTAATAAAGAATTACCAATTGGCGTTTGTCATCCTGGCGTACATTCTCCTCAAACTGGATTAGTTAAGAATGCACCAAATTGTTATTGGTTAGAAAAAAAACCATTTCAAAATGATTTGAGGAAAGAATTAGGCAAAGAAGTATTTTGTGAAAACGATGCAAATTGCTTTGCTTTGTCAGAGGCTTTAGATGGTTCAGGAAAACACTATAAAATTGTATATGGAATTATAATTGGTTCTGGTGTTGGTGGAGGTTTGGTAATAGATAAAAAAATTGTTAGTGGGCCTAATGGAGTAGCAGGAGAGTGGGGACATAATCAAATTAATCATTTAATTGCAAAAAAAGAAAACCTTGAATCTACCAATTTAAGGGAAGGTGAGATTGAAAGCTTTATGTCAGGTTTAAATTTAGCAAAAAAATTTAATAAAAAGTTTAAAAAGAATTTAAAGACAAATCAAATTTTTGAATTATATAGAAGACATGATTTAGATGCTGAAGATTTAATTGACAACTTTAAATTAAATTTAGCAATGTCCTTAGCAAATATAATTAACATTCTTGATCCCGATTGTTTTGTTTTTGGCGGGGGTGTTTCAAATGAAATTGATTTTTTAAGTGAAATCGAAACTATCGTAAGAAAATTTGTAACTGGCAGAGAGTATGAAGGAGTGTTTCTTAAACCAAAATACGGAGATGCTAGTGGTGTCAGAGGTGCTGCAAGATTAGGAAGAAAATCTATCTATTAATTTTATAAATCAATTAAAAGTTGTATTTTTTTTTTCTTGTAGTCTTTTAATAAATCAATCTATAATTGTTTTTTTTAAGTTAACTTAATTTAACAAATAAGAGGGAAATATATGAAAAAAATGCTAATTGCTTTAATTGCGTTTGCATTCACTTCTACATCTTCTTTTGCAGGACCAAAAATTGAGGTTTTGCACTGGTGGACATCAGGTGGTGAAGCAGCTGCACTTAAAGTATTAAAAGATGATTTCGCTGCAAACGGTGGTGAATGGTTAGACATGCCTGTAACAGGTGGTGGTGGAGATGCTGCCAACGTTGCACTTAAAGCAAGAATAGTTGCAGGAGATCCTCCTTCAGCTTCTCAAATTAAAGGTCCAACAATTCAAGAATATGATCAAGAAGGAGTAGTTGCTCCATACAACATTGATCCTATTGCTCAATCAGAAGGTTGGGATGGATTATTAGATCCTATGATTGCTGCAGTTCACAAATGTCAGAATAACAGTGGTCCATATTGTGCGGCTCCAGTAAACATTCATAGAATTGATTGGATGTGGGCTAACAAAGCAGTATTTGATGCTAATGGAATTTCAGTTCCTACATCTTGGGATGAATTAAATGCAGCAGCAGAAAAACTTCAAGCAGCTGGTGTAATTCCATTTGCACATGGTGGTCAAGCTTGGCAAGACGCAACAGTCTTCGAAGCAGTAGCTATGGGTATTGGTGGAAATAACTATTACAAAAACTGTTATGTAGATCTTAAAGAAACTTGTTTAAGAAGCGAGACAACTGTAAAAGTTTTTGATCAAATGAGAAAACTTCAAGGTTTCACTGATGAAGGTAGCCCAGGAAGAGATTGGAACGTTGCTACTGGAATGGTTATTGAAGGAAAAGCTGGTTTTCAGATTATGGGGGATTGGGCAAAAGGTGAATTTACTGCTGCTGGAAAAGTACCAGGCGTAGATTACTATTGCGCTGCAACTCCATCTAATAATGGATATTTGTACAATGTAGATAGCTTTATATTCTATAAAACTAGTGACCCAGACAAACAAGAAGGTCAAAAATTATTAGCTAAATTAATGATGGGTAAAAACTTCCAAAAAGTTTTCAACTTATACAAAGGATCAATTCCAGCACGTTTAGATGTACCAATGGATGAATTTGATAAATGTGCAAAAACATCTAATTCTGACATCAAAACTGCAGGAGCAAGTGGTGGATTAGTTCCAAGTTTTGCTCATGGAATGGCTCAAGGTAATACTATGAAAGCTGCTTTACAAGATGTGATTACAGAACACTTTAATTCTGACATGTCTTCAGTTGATGCAGCAAATGCTTTGGCTGATTCAGTATTAGATAATATGTAAAATAAAAAAAATTAAGGCCACCTAATTTTTAGGTGGCCTTTTTTTTTAATCAAAATTAGAAAATATTTATAATGCTCAAGTGGCTAGAAAAAAACCTACCTAAAATCGTAATGGCTCCAGCTGTTGGATTAATTGGTTGGTTTGTCTATGGTTTTGTACTTTGGACCTTATATATATCTTTTACAAATTCTAAAATCTTGCCCAAGTATGAACTTTGGGGAGTAGGTCAATATGTTAAACTTTGGGGTTCTAGAAAATGGCTTATTGCAGTTGATAATCTTCTTATTTTCACAGCTTTATTCTTAATTTTTTGTGTTGTGATTGGAATTATTCTTGCAATATTTCTAGATCAAAAAATTAGGGCAGAAGGTGTCTTGAGAACTATTTATCTATATCCTATGGCTTTATCATTTATCGTTACAGGAACAGCTTGGAAATGGATTTTAAACCCAACCCTAGGTATCCAAAAAATGTTTATCGATTGGGGATTTGAAAACTTTACATTTGATTGGTTGGTCAATCGAGAAATGGCCATCTACACCATTGTGATTGCAGGTGTTTGGCAATCTGCAGGTTTTGTAATGGCATTATTTCTAGCTGGGTTGAGATCAGTTGAAGATGAAATCGTTAAAGCAGCCAAAATAGATGGCGCAAATTTATTTACAGTTTATTGGAAAATTCTACTACCAATGATGAGACCAGTTTTTTTTACAAGTTTTGTAATTTTGGTTCATATATCAATTAAAAGTTATGATCTTATTGTTGCGTTAACCCAGGGTGGTCCGGGTATATCTACAACTATGCCTGCATTATATATGACACAAACTGCATTTCACAAAAGTCAAGTTGGTTTGTCGGCAGCGAGTGCGATGATGATGTTTATGGCAGTAGCAGCTGTGATTATACCTTATTTATATTCTGAATTGAGGAGAGAAAATGCAAGATAAAACACACTCTTCATATAAACAGCTTGAACAAAAATCTAAATATACAAATATGTTTTTGAGATGGTTTTTATATTTTGTTTTAGTAATTTTTGCTTTTTATTTTATTTTTCCCTTGTATGTAATGGTTGTTACTTCATTAAAAACAATGGAAGAAATCCGTCAAGGAACACTTCTAACTTGGCCAAGTGGATTAAATTTTGACTCTTGGTTAGTTGCATGGGGTGGAAGAGGATATGGTGCAGGTGATACTTTCTTAAAACCATATTTTTGGAATTCAATTAAAATGGTTGTTCCAGCAGTATTCTTTTCTACTTTTATTGGTGCGATGGCTGGATATGTTTTAACAAAATGGAGGTTTAAGGGAGACAAATGGGTTTTCCTTTTCTTATTGTTTGGTTGTTTTATTCCTTATCAAGCTATCTTATTACCCATGGCTAGAACTCTTGGAGTTCTAGGAATATCGAATTCTGTAATTGGACTTGTTTTGGTTCATACAGTTTATGGTATTCCCTTTACAACTTTATTTTTTAGAAATTTTTATGTTTCTATTCCTTCTGAATTAGTAAAAGCTGCTAGAATAGATGGAGCAGGATTTTTTAAAATTTTTTTTAAAATTTTACTTCCAGTATCAACTCCAATCATAGTAGTAACAATAATCTGGCAATTCACACAAATTTGGAACGACTTTTTGTTTGGCTCAACATTTTCATTTGGAGAGGCAGCTCCAATACAAGTTGCTTTAAACAATATGGTTTTATCAAGTACTAGTGTTAAAGAATATAATGTAGATATGGCATCTGCTATTATTGCAGGAATTCCAACACTTATTGTATATGTTCTAGCAGGTAAATATTTTATTAGAGGATTAACTTCAGGAGCAGTAAAAGGATAGGGATGAAAACATTAAAAATAGAGGAATTATCAAAAAACTTTGGATCAACTGAGGTTTTAAGGAAAATTAATTTAGAGATAGATGAAGGTAATTTCTTAGTTCTTTTAGGTCCTTCTGGATGTGGAAAATCAACCTTATTAAATATTATTGCAGGATTAGAAACTATTAATGAAGGAAATGTTCACATAGATGATTACAATGTAAGTAAAGTAGAGCCAAAAGACCGAAATATTGCAATGGTATTTCAATCTTATGCTTTGTACCCATCTATGAATGTACGTGAAAACATGATCTTTGGTCTTAAACAAGCTAAAGTTTCAAAGGAGAAAATCGAAGAGCAATTGGAAAAAGTATCAAAATTTTTACAAGTAGATGCTTTGTTAGAGAGAAAGCCATCACAATTATCTGGCGGACAAAGACAGCGTGTTGCAATAGGAAGAGCATTAGTTAGAGAACCAAGAATATTTTTATTTGATGAACCTTTATCAAATTTGGATGCAAAGTTAAGAGTTGAGATGAGAAGAGAAATTAAAAAACTTCATCAGCAACTTAAAACAACAGTAGTTTATGTAACGCACGATCAAACAGAAGCTATGAGTTTAGGTACAAATATTGCAATTATGAATCATGGTGTAATTCAGCAAAATGATACACCTGAAAATATTTATAATAAACCTAGCAATACTTTTGTGGCAGACTTCATAGGCTCTCCATCAATGAATTTAATAAAAGGCAATCTAAAAGAGAGTTCAAATAAAGTTTCATTTAATACCCATGGATCAAATATTGAAATACCAATAAATGGATATGATTTCAAAGAAAAATCAA
>CABYVU010000015.1 GCA_902522525.1 uncultured Pelagibacteraceae bacterium
TAATTGTTCCGCCTCAAATCGAGTTATTAATATATGTGAAGTACTTGATAAAATAGCTATTAAGGAAAAAATTTTAGTCAAACTCAAAATTTGATTATTAAAATTATTTCCCAGCCAAGTTTCTAAAATATGAGTGTAAAAAGGAAATAGTCCAAAAATTATTATTGGTATAAAGCAATAAAAAATCATTAAAGTATCGTTATAGTCTTTTTTTTTAGATCCTGAGGATAGAAAAGGCATTAGATAAGAACCAAAGCCTCTTGATAGAACACTTAGTTTTCCAGTAAGTTGTTGTGGAATAGAATAAATAGCAAGTGCTGCACTTCCTAAAAATAACTTTATGAGATACTTATCTAACATTTCATAAAGCTGTACTAAGAAACTATTTAATGAAAGCCAAAGTGAATTTTTTTTTAACGTTTTAAGTAATAGCTTTTCTTTTGATTTCAATAATAATTTATTTTTAATCAAAATTATTAAAATTAAAATTATAACAGAAAATTTAATAAAAATTGAAATTAAAATTAAATTATCTAAATCTAAATCATTAAAAAAATGTAATGATAAAGAAGGTAATGATAGAGATAGACTATAAAAGAAAAAATTATTGATACTTTGGAGTATGAATTTTTTATAAGCTTGTAAAATTCCCTCTAATACTAAATAAATAATAGAAATTATAATACCAAATATCAAATAATTCTGGTTAAAGCTAAATAAAGAGTAATTTATAAAGTTATTACTCATTAAAAGAATAAAAATAAAAATTAAAATAACATAAAATGAATATTTTACTCCTTCAAATGCTATTTTAGCTTTAAAGTTTTTATTTTTTCCACATGCAATAACAATTGATTTTGGAATTCCTAAAGACAGTAAAAATGAAAAAGAAAGAATCAGATGAAAAAAAATATAATTTCCAAAATTTTCTACACCTAAAATATTTAAGTGCACGGGTATAGCTACTAAAGATAAAAATATTGAAATAAATCCAGGTGATGAGAGAATTAATGAGTTAAAATACAATTTACTTTTATTAAATCTCATTTTTTTTATTAAAAATTAAATAGAATGGTATAGTTATTAGTCCCATCATCATATTCCAATTATTAAAAATATTTCCTGACGGCAATATAGGATTTATATAAAAAATAGTTGGAAGAAGAAAAAAAATTAAAGCAATTTTTTTTTTATTCTGGCTCAATAAATTCTTTATTAATAACTTTAATAAACTTAAAAAGATTATCAAATATATTACACACCCTATAATACCAACTTCAGATAATATTTGAAAAAAATTATGATGTGGGTGTGTTGAACAATTAGATGACTCAATATATTTTTTTTTAATTTTGTCACATTCATTTCTGAAATTTTTAGGACCAATACCTATTATTGGTTTTTCTTTAAAAAGCTCAATAGATGTATAAGCAAAATTTTCGTGCTCTTTTGAATAAAAATGAATATGTGAATTATAATCTGTAATTTGCTTAAAAGTATCTTTAATTTTATTATAAAAAAAATTTTCCGATGAATATTTATAAAATGACAAATAAATAAAAATTGGAATTAATAATAATAATAAATACTTTTTGCTATTAATTTTTGATAAATAAATAATATAAAAAAATATTATAATAAAACCATAAAACATTGACAATCTTTCTGAAGTAAAAATCAAAATAGAATTTACAAAAATTATGAGTAGGGTGAAGTAATTTATATTTATAATACGATTAAAGATTGAAAAATATAATCCTATAGTTAAAGACATTAAGACCATTAAATATCTACCCAATACTTTTTCTTCTCCAAAAAAACCAGTAATGAGATAATTACTCTTCGACTTTAAAAATAATAAGTTGTATCCAAAAAGTGTTTGTATTGATGCATCAATTAAAACAAAAGATAAAAGAATTACAATGTAGAAAAAAAAATATTTTAATATCCATTCATTATTTTCTATTAAATAGTAGATAACAATTATTGTAAGAAAAAATCTGATTAACGGAAGAGATGATCTTAGCGAAAAAAATATATCATTAGAAAGTAGTGATGAAATAACTGATACTAAATATAGTAATATTAGGATATAAATTATAAAATTAAATTTAAATTTAATGACATTTTTATAGAGTAAATATATGCCTATTAAAGATGATGTAAATAATAATGGCTCTAGAGTTGCAGGACCAACAATTAATGACAAAGGTAGTAAAAAAAATACTATCAACAAAATTTTAAACTTCTTGTCTAAATTAATATAATTTGATTTAAAATCAGAAATAAACATTAAATTTTTTATATCTTAAAAATTTACTTGTATAGGTTTATTATGAAAAAAAAAAGAATTCTAGTACTAGGTTCAAGTGGTCAAATAGGTGATTATTTATGTAATTATTTAGGAGATAAAAAATACATAGTAAAAAAAATTGATTTTAGAATTAATCGTTCACACGATTTAAGATTGGAAAATAATAAAATTGTAAAAAAATTTATAAAATCATCAGATTATGTATTTTTTCTTGCATTTGATGTAGGTGGATCTAGATATTTAAAAAAATATCAAAGTAGTTATGAGTTTATAAGTAACAATTTAAAAATAATGATTAATACATTTAATCTCCTATCAAAGTATAATAAAAAATTCCTTTTTGCTAGTAGTCAAATGTCTAATATGTCTTACTCAAACTATGGATTACTAAAATTAATTGGTGAAAGAATTACTAAAAGCTTAAATTGTAATTATGTTAAATTCTGGAATGTTTATGGCATTGAAAATGACTTAAGGAAGGCACATGTAATTACAGATTTTACCAGAATGGCTATAAAAAAAAGAAAAATAATTATGTTGACTGACGGAAATGAAACAAGAGAATTTTTGCATGTTCATGATTGTTGCAGTGGTTTAGAGATTATAATGAAAAAACATAATTTATTTAAAAAATTAAATAAAGAGCTTCATTTATCAACAGGAGTAAAAATAAAAATTAGTGCAATCGCAAAAATAATAAAAGTAATAGCAAAAAATGAAAAAATAAATGTAAGAATAATTAAAGGTAAATCAAAAGATAAGATACAACATAATAAAAGAAATTCATTTAATAAATATTTATTTAAGTTTTGGAAACCTAAAATCGATATTAAATTAGGAATTAAAGAAATTTTTAATTTTTATCACAATAAAAATAAGATTAATTAATGAAAATTCTATGGATGACATCACTTAGACCAATCGGTGTATCAAAAGAAAATGATAAAATACAAAATTTATTTCTTAATTCAATTCTAAGTATAAATAAGGATATAAAATTTAGTCTTACGCAGTTTGATGATAAGGGAGTATTTGATTATATCAAAAAAAAAAAAATCAGATCTTATTATGTTAATCATAAAAAGAAATTTTTACCAAAGCGCAAAAAATACTCTAATAAAATTATGTTAATGAATGCACTAAAACAATATATTAAAAATGACTTTAATTATCTTGTATATTCTACAGCTGATATATTAGTTCCACCAAATATTTTTGCTGAGATTAAAAAAATTAATTATATTGAAAAACAAAAAGAGTTTAGTGCAATTGTATTTCCAAACACACTAATTAAAAATGGAATGATCAATTCTTTAACAACACCTCATTATGGTATAGATATTTTTATTTTTAGAATAAACAAAAAAACTGCAAAAAAATTTTTAAAATCAATAAAAGATTGGGATCAATATGATTGGGGAATTAATGATAATTTTTATGTATCAGTATGTGAATTATTAAATTTGCCAATTTATAATATATTTAAAAAAGTAAGTATTTTAAAGTTTGAAAACGATTTTAAAACAATTAATGAAAGTAGAAATTGGCAAATATCATCATGGAATGAAAATAAAACATTTTTTTTAAAATTTCTAAATTCAAATAATCTTTCAAGTTTGTATGCATATGGATCATATTATTACTTACTATTAAAAATTTTTAGATTATCAGATTTAAATATCAAACTAATATTAATATATTTAAAATTTTATATATTAACTCCGTATAGAATTTTTTTAAAATTTTTCAATTAAAATTACTTATAAATTTTTGTGTAATATTTTTCATAGAATATAAATTTAAATAATATTTTTTTGCATTATTAGATTTACTCTTCAATTTCTTTTTATTCTTCAAAATATAGATTAATTTATTTATCATATTTTTTTTATCAATTATAAAAGGTGGGTTAGTTTTTAAGATATCTATACCCTCTATTCCCTTTTTTGTTGATAGAACCACACAACCTAAAATTAATGCTTCTATTATTTTAATTCTAGTGCCTGAGCCAAATTCTAGCGGGACACACATACAATTTGCATAACTAATTAAATTATAAAGCGTCCTTTTTGTTACAATACCTTTATTTATTAACCAGGGAAATTTTCTTTTGTAACCACCTCCAGTTAAAACTAATTTTAAATCAGGAAATTCTTTTAAAATTTCTGGCATTAAAATATTATTTAAGTAATTTATAGCAATTTTATTTGGTTTATATGAATAAGATCCAATAAATATAATATAATTATCTTTTAAAATTCTTTTACTAAAATTTTTTTTTATATTTATTCCATTTGGCAAAATATATGTTTTTTTTTTATATAGATTATAAATTTTTTTTTTTTCAATTTTTGAAACTGATGTACTTATATTAGCAGAGTGTAAAACTATATACTCTAGCAAAAATGTTAAACCATATATAAGAAAATTAGAATATTTCTTTCTTATTTCATATTCTATTGAATGTGAGATATATATTATTTTTGTTGATGGTAAAAATATTTTAAAAAATATCAATGTACAAAAACTATATAAAATCCAACTTGCTCCCTCAATAACTAAAATATTCGATTTACCTTTTCTTAAAAATTTATATGCTGAATTGATAATACGATGTAGATTAATAAGTTTATTAAAAGGGGTTTCTTTTTTAATGTATATAGTTTCTATATCTCTACTTTTAAAACGATTAATATGAGATAGTTGAAAAATCTTTTTTTTTTGCGGCCATGATTTATATCGAGAATTTATTACTGCTGAAGATCCCATATTATCAGGGTTTATTGGGAAAAAAGTAATAAATGCTGTTTTTTTTAGATCCATATATATCTTTTAGCAAAATTAATTTTATTTTAAAATTTTAAAAAAAATTTGATTTTAAAGAAAAACCTTATATAAATCCTTTGCCTGGTGATTATTGCGAAAGTGTAATACCCGATCCCATTCCGAACTCGGAAGTCAAGCCTTTCTGCGCCGATGGTACTTTGTCTTAAGACACGGAAGAGTAGGACGTTGCCAGGCTTATTCTAATGAAAAATTTTATTGTAGTAACTGGAGGAGCAGGTTTTGTTGGATCTAATTTAATAGAATGTTTATTAAATAAAACAAAATATAATATTTTAAGTATAGATAATTATTCTAGTGGAAAAAAAAAAAATCATCTTTCAAATAAAAAAGTAAAATACTTAAAAGGTAATACAAAAAATATAGACGTAATTCTTAAAAAATATAAAAAAAAAATTCATACTATTTTTCATTTTGGAGAATTTTCTAGAATATTCCAAAGTTTTGAAAAATTTAATGAATGTTATGAGTCTAACAATTTAGGCTCTAAATCTGTTTTTAAATTTTGTCTAAATAATAAAATAAAGTTGGTATATTCTGCAACCTCGGCAAGTTTAGGAAATAAGGGAAATGACAAAAATCTTTCACCTTATGCGTTCACAAAATCAGGAAATTTGGAACTTTTAGAGAATTTAAAGAAATGGTTTAATTTTAAATACGAAATAATTTATTTTTATAATGTATATGGTAAAAATCAGATTAGAGAGGGAAATATGGCCACTGTGATTGGAATATTTGAGAGACAATTTGAGAAAAATAAACCTTTAACTGTTGTAAAACCTGGTTCGCAAACTAGAAGATTTACACATATATCTGATACTATTAATGTTTGTTTTGATGCTTGGAAAAACAATAGATGTGCTCATTATAGTATCTCTAACGATCAAGCATATTCGATTAAAGAGGTTGCAAAAATGTTCAAAAGAAAAATTAAGTATTTACCTCCAAGATTAGGGGAAAGATATGCCTCTGCTTTGACAAATATGTCCTTAAATAACAAAGTAATTAAAAAATTTGGCATAATAAGTTTGAAAGATTACATAAGTTCGTTTATTAAGAGTTGAAATTATGAAAATCGCAAGTTCCTTAAAATCTTTAAAAAAAAGAGATCTAAATTCTAAGTTAGTTAGAAGAAGAGGTAGGGTTTATATAATTAACAAAAAAAATCCAAAATTTAAAGCTAGACAAAAATAGTCAATATTAAACCCATGATCATAGGCTCATTATTAGAAGACAAAAAAATTGAGAAAAGAATTTCTGTAACTCCAGAAATTGCAAAAAAATATACTGATCAAGGCTTTGAAGTTATTTTGCCAGAAAATTATGGTTATCATCTTGGCATTAAAGATGAAGTGTTTGTTGAAAGTGGTGTAAAAATTCATAATGATGAAAATCAAATCATTGAAAAAGCTCACATCATTGTTCAACTAGGTTTGATAACCGATGAAAAGTTTTCTAAAATGAAAGATAAGCAAATATTAATTGGTTCTTTAAACCCATATGCTAATCAAGACAAAATAAATAAATTATTAAAGCGAAATGTAGATGTTTTTTCACTAGAGTTACTTCCCAGAATAACAAGAGCTCAATCAATGGACATACTTTCATCACAAGCAAATTTAGCTGGTTACAAAGCAGTTTTAGAATCATTTGCTTATTTCGAAAAGGCTATCCCAATGATGATGACTGCAGCTGGAACAGTTCCGGCTGCTAAGGTGTTGGTTGTGGGAGCAGGTGTTGCTGGATTGCAAGCAATTGCAACTGCAAAACGAATGGGAGCAATAGTATTTGCAACAGATGTTAGAATGGCCTCTAAAGAACAAGTCGAAAGCTTGGGAGGTAAATTTTTAATAGTTAAAGGGGCAGAAAATTTAGAAACTGAGGGAGGTTATGCAAAAGAGGCATCAGACGATTTTAAAAAAAAACAAGAGGATTTATTATCAGAGACATTAAAAAAAATAGACATTGTTATTTGTACAGCCTTAATTCCTGGAAAAAAAGCACCAGTAATAATCACGAGTGATATGATTAATAATATGAAATCTGGTTCAATAATTTACGATCTTGCAGCTATTCAAGGTGGAAACACAGCGAATACTAAAGTTGATGAAATTATAGACAAAAATGGTGTAAAAATTATGGGAGAGAGTAATATTTTAAACAAGCTTCCAACCTCTGCATCGAATTTATATGCTAAGAATGTATTTAATTTTGTCTTAAATTTATTTGATAAAGAAAATAAGAAAATTAATATAAATCTAGAAGATGAAATAATTAAAAAAACTTTAATAACTTAAAATTATGGAAATAGACCCGTTTATATTCAGATTAAGTATTTTTATCCTTTCTATATTTATTGGATATTATGTGGTTTGGAGTGTAACACCATCGTTACACACACCTTTAATGTCTGTAACAAATGCAATTTCATCAGTAATAATTGTTGGTGCAATTATAGCTGGTCTAGCAGGTAACTCTGATAGTATATTTAATACCTCAAGTGTATTTGGTTTTTTAGCAATATCACTAGCTGCAATTAACATTTTTGGAGGATTTCTAGTAACTCAAAGAATGTTGGCTATGTATAAAAAAAAGAAAAAAGATAAATAATGTTATCAGCAAATTTGTCAGCTATTTTCTATTTAATATCTGGGATATTGTTCATACTAGCCTTAAGGGGTTTGTCTTCACCAGAAACTTCTAGACAAGGAAATTTCTTCGGAATTTCAGGAATGATTATTGCAATAACAGTTACATTTTTATCTATAGGTAATTTTTCAACTGGAATTGTAGTTGTTTTAATCTTTCTTCTTATAGGAGGATTAATTGGTGCATTTATTGCTTATAAAATACCAATGACAGCAATGCCAGAATTAGTTGCTGGTTTTCATAGTCTAGTTGGACTTGCGGCTGTATTTGTTGCAATATCTGCTTTTTTAAATCCAGCAGCTTTTAATTTAGGTACACCTGGAAATATTAAACTTGGAAGCTTAATTGAAATGTCAATTGGTGCTGCGGTTGGTGCAATAACATTTTCGGGCTCAATTATTGCATTTTTAAAGCTTCAAGGAATTATGTCTGGATCACCTATAACATTTAAGGGCCAACATCCACTTAATGCTTTAATTCTTATCTCTATAATTGTTATAACTTTTATACTTTGCTCCACGCAATCAGCTAGTTTATTTTGGATTTTGCTCGCAGTTTCTTTTTTAATAGGTTTTTTATTAATAATTCCAATAGGCGGTGCAGATATGCCAGTTGTAATTTCAATGTTAAATTCATACTCAGGCTGGGCTGCAGCAGGAATTGGATTTACATTAGAGAATACTGCTCTTATAATCACAGGAGCATTAGTTGGATCCTCAGGAGCAATTTTATCATACATTATGTGCAAAGGAATGAATAGATCATTCTTTAATGTAATTCTTGGAGGTTTTGGAGCAACCGAACAATCACAAGGTAATCAAAATAAGGAGCAAAGACCTGTAAAAAGTGGAAATGCAGATGATGCAGCTTTTTTAATGAAAAATGCATCATCAGTAATTATTGTACCTGGTTATGGTATGGCGGTCGCACAAGCTCAACATGCACTTAGAGAGATGGTTGATACATTGAAAAAAAATGACATAAAAGTTTCTTATGCCATCCACCCTGTTGCAGGAAGGATGCCAGGGCATATGAATGTTTTGCTTGCTGAGGCTAACGTTCCTTATGATGAAGTATTTGAATTAGAGGAAATAAATAATGATTTTGCTAATGCAGATGTAGCATTTGTAATAGGTGCTAATGATGTTACAAACCCAGTTGCAAAAACAGATCCACAAAGTCCAATTTATGGCATGCCAGTCCTAGATGTTGAAAAATGTAAGTCAGTACTGTTTGTCAAGAGAAGTTTGTCACCCGGATATGCTGGAATTGATAATGATCTTTTTTATAAAGAAAATACTTTAATGTTGTTTGCAGATGCAAAAAAAATGACAGAAGATATTACTAAAAATTTATAGGTATAAATTGAACACTAAAATATTTTGTGACATTGCAGAGCTAAATCAAATTAAAAAATTTAATAAAAAAAAAATTGTTAAAGGTTTCACTACAAATCCAAGCTTAATGAGAAAAGCCGGTGCGAAAGATTATAAATCATATTCAAAAAAAATTCTTAAAATATGCCATAATAAGCCAGTTTCTCTTGAAGTGTTTGCCGATGAATATGCGAAGATGAAGATACAAGCAATGAAAATTAATGGTTGGGGAAGTAATATTTATGTAAAAATACCTATCACTAATTCTAAGGGTAAATTTATGGGAAAAATTATTAAAGAATTAAATAATCAAAATATTAAACTTAATATAACCGCAGTATATAGTGCTAAACAAACTGAAAAGATTTTAGGGATTATTAACAAAAAAACTAAAGTTATAATTTCTATTTTTGCTGGCCGAGCGAGTGATGTTGGAAAAGATCCAATACCTGAATTTAAAAAAAGTATTTCAATGGCAAGAAAATACAAAAACGTGGAGATACTTTGGGCAAGTGTCAGAGAACCTTTTAACTATATTCAAGCAAAACAATTAGGCTGTCACATAATAACAGTACCACCCCCAATAATTGAAAAAATTGAAAAATTTGGGAAAAGCTTTAATCAATTATCATTAGAGACTGTCAAAACTTTTTTAAATGACAGTAAAAAATCTAATTTTAAAATTTAATTGGTTGCGGGGGACGGATTTGAACCGCCGACCTCAAGGTTATGAGCCTTGCGAGCTACCAGGCTGCTCCACCCCGCGGTATTTAAATTCTATTCTTGAGCTTGTTTAATTTTTTTACTCGTTTGATGTTTTCTTGAAGAATTCTTTTTTTTTTCTCCGATGGTTTTTCATAAGTATTCTTCAATTTTATAACTTTAAAAAAACCGTCCCTTTGCAGTTTCCTTTTTAAAACTCTCAAAGCCTGTTCTATATTATTATCTTTTACCTCTATTTTAATAACTACCTCCAAAAAGAGATTTAGTTATCACTTTATATTTTATTTGTCCATAATATTTCATAAATAATATTTATATTTTTGACTTCTCATTTTCTTTCTTTTCTCTTTTAATTCTTCTCTCAGCTTTTTCTAATGCATCTATTAGATCCTTTTGTGAAAAAAGACCCATTGCAACTGGATCTTTTGAATTTAGATTATTATAATTCCAATAGCTTTTATTTCTAATTGCTGTTACTGAATTTTTAGTTATTCCTACTAATTTGGAAATTTGTGAATCTTTTAAAGTTGGATATTGTCTAATTAACCATAATGCAGAATCTGGTTTATCCTGACGCTTTGAAAGTGGAACGTATTTCTTTAACTTTTTTTTCTCACTTTTTATTTCAATTTCGTTGACCTTTAGGACTAAAGATCTATCTGGATCTTTAGAAGATAAGTTTATTTCCTCTCTTGAAAGCTGGCCTGCAATAATTGGATTATATCCGACTATCCCTTTACCAACCTCTCCATCTGCAATACCTTGTATCTCTACCTCATGTAATTTACAAAAGTTTGCAATTTGTCTGAAAGTTAAAGACGTATTCTCTACAAGCCAAACAGCTGTTGCCATAGGCATTAATGGTGCGTTACTCATTATTTATTATCTGATCTAAAATTTTGGAATTTTTTATTAAATTTACTTACCCTACCTTTATCAAGTATTTTTTGTTTACCACCAGTCCAAGCCGAATGAGATTTTGGATCAATTTCCAGTTTCAATGTCTCACCTTCTGATCCCCATGTAGATTTAGTAGTAAACTGTGTACCATCTGTCATTTCTACAGTTATTGTATGATAATTAGGATGTATCTTTTTTTTCATACGCGGTTTTATAGCAAAAAGTTTAATAAAAACAATTAAAACTTATCTATTTTTTCCATCATTTCTGAATAAATATAACTACTTGCAGCTCTAATATTTATACTATCATCATTATATTTGCTCATATCATTTAAAGTACCACCAGCCTCTTTAACAATTAAAATTCCAGCAGCTATATCCCATAAATTTATGTTATTGTGAAAATATCCATCTAATCTTCCAGAACCTACATATGCTAGATCCAGGGCTGCACATCCAGAATTTCTCATATTCAAGCTTGGGTAAGCATATTTTATACCATCGGAGTTAGAAGAAAATAAGCATTCCTCGAGGTTATTTTTTCTTGAAACATGAATTCTATGATTATTAAAATAAGCTCCGTTATTTTGCTCCGCAAAATATATTTCATTTTTGATAGGATCATGAATTAAAGCTGATCTTAACTCATTGTCAATTTTAAGAGCTATTGAAATCGCAAAATGAGGGATACCATGAAGAAAATTTGTAGTTCCATCTATTGGATCTATTATCCAAACATTATCTGCATCTCTCTTTTCAATTCTCCCACTCTCCTCAGTTAAAAATGAAAAATTTTTTTTGTATTTTGTTAGTTCATCTATCAAGATTTCTTCAACACGTTTATCAGTTTTAGTAACAAAATCTCTTGGACCTTTTTTTGAAACTTGTAAATTTTCTATTTCTCCAAAATCTCTAATTATAGTTTTGGATGCTTTTTCTGCAGCTCTTATCATTATATTTAAATTTGGCGAAATAGAGTTCATAAAAATCAAATTTTTTTTACATATTCAAATGTTCTAGAGTCTATAATAATTTCGTCACCCTCCTCAATAAAAGGCGGCACTTGTATCTTAATTCCATTGTCAAGAATTGCAGGCTTGTACGAGGATGAAACTGTTTGACCTTTCAATGCAGCATCTGTTGTATTAATTTTACATTTTACTTGTTTTGGAAGCTCAATAGAAATAGGGCTTTCGTTATAGAAACTAACCATAATATCTTGGTTTTCTTTTAAAAATTTACCTTTTTTTCCAACTATCTCTTTTTTAATTTCTACTTGATCAAATGTTTTAGGGTCCATAAAAAAATAATTTATCTCATCTTCATAAAGATAATTAAACTTCTTTTCTTCTATAGATGCTTTTTCAACTGTTTCGCTTGACCTAAATCTTTCATTTAACTTTGTATTTTTAACGACACTTTTCATTTCTACTTGTGCAAATGCACCTCCTTTGCCAGGCTTGACATGTTGTGTTTTTAAAACCTGCCATAGATCATTTTTAAATTCTAAAAGCATTCCTACTCTAATTTCACCAGCATTAATTTTCATTCAAATCTTTCTATTGCCTTTGATGGTTTATATTTTTTATTTTTCCAAATGTAGCTTGAAATAGCTAATAAACTTGCATTGTTCAATAATAGATTTTTATAATTTTCATTGTTTATCCCCCCAATTGCTATGAGAGGTATTTTGGTAATTTTTTTAACATCATTTAAGATTTTGGTAGTGGCCTTATACTTAACTTTTTTAGTTTTGGATGAAAAAAAAGCACCAAATGCTAAATAGGTTGGTTTTGATTTAATAGCAGTTTTTGCTAAACTTATTGAATTATGGCAAGTTATTCCAATTATTTTCTTGCCGATTATTTGTCTTGCTTTGTGTATTTTCATATCATTTTGTCCCAAATGACAGCCATCTGCATTTAATATTTTTGTAAGAATTGGATCATCATTTACCAAAAACTTTACATTATTTTTTTTACAAATCTTCTTTACTTTTCTTCCTATAAAAACTTTTTTCTGAAATGAATAATTTTTAAATCTCATTTGAAAAATGGCAACTTTGTTTGTTTTTAATACTAATTTCAGATCCTCATAGAAGTTTTTATTTATTATATTAGGGGAAATAAGATAAATAAATTTTTTTTTATTTATTTTCAATTTCTATCGACCATTTCCCTTTAGCAGCCAAAGAGCACATTTTTGCTCTATGATTAAATGTATTTTGAGTTGCCACTCTATCTTTTATATTTTTTGACCAAATTTTAAGTGCACTTTGTTGTAGAGCTCTACCATATGAATAAGTCATTATGAACTTGGTATTATTATTTTTATTTATTAAATTTAAATTTTCTGTGGCCTCTAACTCTGACTGACCGCCTGATAAAAAAGCTATTCCAGGCACTTCAATTGGAACTGAATTTTTAAGACACTCAATTGTTTTTTGTGAAACTTCTTCGTTTGAAATTTTATCTTTCGACTGACTGCCAGCTAATATCATATTAGGTTTTAAAATCATTCCAGAAAGATCTACTTTATGCAATATTAATTTTTCAAAACATTTTTTAATAACCTCTGTTGTTTTGGTTAAACATATCTCTGAAGAATGATCTCCATCCATTAAAACTTCTGGTTCTACTATTGGTACCATTTCGCATTCTTGGACTAAAGCAGAGTATCTTGCAAGTGCTTCAGCATTACTATGAATTGCTAGTTTACTTGGATATTTTTTACTAATATTATATACACCTCTCCATTTTGTGAAACGTGCTCCAAGCTCATAATATTTTTTTAATCTTTCCCTAAGTCCATCTAAACCTTCGGTAATTTTCTCATCGAAAGAGTTTGCCAAAGGTTTTGCTCCTGTATCTACCTTAATCCCAGGCACTGCTCCTGATGAAGAAATTAAATCAGGAATAGATTTTCCAGAGCTTGTTATTTGTTTAATTGTTTCATCATAAAGAATCACACCACCTATGCATTCGTTCATGCTATCTGATGAAAATATTGTTTCTCTAAATGTAAGTCTATTTTCTGGGGTTGAATCAATATTAACTGCTGAAAGTCTTTTTGTCATAGTTCCATTGCTCTCATCTGCTGCAAGTATTCCTTTGCCATTTGAAATTATTTTTAGCGCAATTTTATTAAGTTCTGACATATCAATCTAAAGCGGTTATACCAGGAAGTTTCTTACCTTCAAGATATTCTAAAAATGCACCACCAGCAGTTGAAACAAAATTGAAATTACCTATTACATTTAGTCTATTTAAAAGTGAAACAGTATCTCCACCACCAACTACAGAAAAAATTTTATTTGCTTTGTTGCTTTCAATTATTTTTTTTGCAATCTCTATACTTCCATTTGCGAAATTAGGATTTTCACAATATCCAGCTGGCCCATTCCACAATATAGTTTTACTGTTATTAATTATGATTTTGATTTTATTAATAGTTTTTGGACCAATATCTAATATCATTTCATCAGAAAGAATATGTTCCAATTTTTTTTTTTGTGAATTTCCATTTAATTCTTTAGATACTATCACATCCTCAGGATAAAAAATTTTGCATCCTTCTTTATTTGAAAGTGAGATAATCTCTTCAACTATGTGATTACAATTTTTTTCTTTTATTGATTTACCAATATTATTTCCAAAATATTCAATAAAATTATTAGCCATACCACCTACAATTATAATATTGTCAAATTTGGGTATAAAGTTTTTGATAATGTTTATTTTAGTTGAAATTTTAGATCCTCCTATCACACAAGTGATTGGCTTTGTTATCTGGGTTATGATTTTATTGAGAGCATTAACTTCTAAATCAAGTTGTAATCCAGAAAAAGAGGGTAAAAATTTGGGAATTTGCTGAATTGAAGCATGCGCTCGATGAGAACAAGAAAAAGCATCATTTACAAAAATATCTCCTAAATTTGCTATGTGTTTTGCAAATTTATGATCATTTTTCTCCTCTTCAGCATAAAACCTAATATTTTCTAAAATAAGAATTTGTTCATCAAAAATTTTGAAAAAATCTTTACTATTAATTTTGTAAATATTTTTTGTGATCAGTTTTACCCCTGCATTTAATTTTTTTCTCAAATAAATACATATCGGTTTTAAAGATAACTCCTTTAATATTTCACCTTTTGGTCTTCCTACATGTGATAAGATTATTATTTTACTTTTTTGCTGAATTAAATAATTTAAAGTAGGTAATATTTTATCAATTCTTGTTGTGTCAATTATTTTGCCATTTTCTAAAGGAACATTTAAGTCTAATCTTAATAATATTTTTTTATTATTAAGATTTTTTTCTTTTAAAATACTTCTCATTAAGAGATTTTATACAAATTCTTGGCTATATCGCACATTCTATTGGAAAAACCCCATTCATTATCATACCAAGCTGAGATTTTACCCATGTTGGTTCCAATTACATTTGTTAAAGATGCATCAATTATTGCAGATGCAGAATTATGATTAAAATCAATAGAAACTAATTTTTCATTTGTAACTTCTAAAATCTTCTTTAGCTCATTTTTAGAGGCATGTTCAAATGCATAATTTATTTTTTTTATATCAATTTCTTTTTTTGTGCAAAATACTAACTCGACAAGAGATACGTTAGGAATAGGAACCCTCATTGCAACTCCTTCTAACTTCCCTTTTAGACTTGGTATAATTTCTCCTATTGCTTTCGATGCTCCAGTTGAAGTAGGTACTATTGATTGACTCGCAGCTCTTGCTCTTCTTGGATCTTTATGAGAATTATCCAGAATTCTTTGATCACTGGTAAATGCATGGATAGTAGTCATAAAACCTTTTTCAATTTCAAAATTGTTATTAAGTACGTTCACAACTGGTGCTAAACAATTAGTTGTACATGATGCAGCGGATATTATTTTATCATCCTTTGATATTATTTTTTCATTTACTCCAAATACTATAGTTTTGTCTGCATTTTTGCATGGCGCAGAAACAATTACTTTTTTTGCACCGTTTTTGATGTGAGCAAGTAATTTTTCTTTTGAATTAAATCTACCAGTGCACTCAAAAACATAGTCAACATTATATTTTTTCCAATTAATGTTTTCGATTTGAGATTCTTGTGAAAATGAGATTTTATTTTTATTAATTATTAATTCATTTTCATCAAATTTCAGATCCGCTTTAAGTTTTCCATGAATAGTGTCATATTTGATTAATTTACAAGTAGTTTCTGCATTAGATTTGTTGTTTATGTGACAAATTTTTAAGCTTTTATTTTGACTCTCTATAATTGATCTAAGTATCATACGACCAATTCTACCCATACCATTAATTCCAATTTTAATAGTCATCTTTAGCTTTATATAAATTTCCTTAATTTATTTGTGATATTAGAAGATATTAACCCAAAATATTTATAAATATCTTTATAAGGAGCGCTTTTTCCAAATACATCAATTCCAAATGTCATCCCAAAATCGCCTACATATTTTTTCCAACAGTCGCTTGATCCTGCTTCGATAGATATTTTGAATTTTGTTTCACTTAAAATTTTATCTTTATATCTTTTTGATTGTAAGTCAAAAAGCTCCATACATGGTACAGATATAACTTTTGAATATATGTTATCTTTGGCTAATTTATGGCTAACCTCTATACCTAAGTTTACCTCAGAACCACTTGCTAAAATTGTCAATTGAACTTTTTTGTTTGTTCTTAAAACTTCATAAGCTCCTAATGAACACTTGTTAGTTTTTGAATATTTATTTCTAATGGGATTAAGGTTTTGTCTTGTTAATGATAAGACACTTGGCGTTTTAGAACTTTTTAAAGCGTGTTCCCAACATTCAATTGTTTCTAATCTATCTGCAGGTCTAAATACATTTAGGTTAGGTATTGATCTTAAACCAGATAATTGTTCAATAGGTTGGTGTGTTGGCCCATCCTCTCCGAGTCCTATAGAGTCATGTGTCATCACATATATAATCTGTTGTTTCATCATTGCTGCTAGTCTAATTGATGGTTTACAATAATCTGAAAAAATTAAAAAAGTTCCTCCGTAAGGAATTAATTTACTGTGTAAAGCTAATCCGTTCATTATTCCACACATTGCGTGTTCTCTTACTCCATAATGAATATAATTTCCGGTAAAATTTCCTGGTGTAACTATTTTATGATTAAGTGTTTTAGTATTATTTGAACCAGCAAGATCTGCAGATCCACCTATAAGTGTATTATTTTTTTTTACAAGAGAACCAATAATTGACTCAGACGATTTTCTTGAAGCGATACTTTTATAATCTTTTACTGCTATTTTTTTCTCACTTAATAGAGATTTTATAAAATCATTTTTAAAAAATTTATTTATTTTTTTCTTTCTCCTCCTATAAGTTTTGTTCCATTTATATTCTATTTTTTTTCCCTTTTCTCCAATTTCTCTCCAAATGCCTAATATTTTTTTGGGAATTTGAAATGGTTTACTATTCCATTGTAATTCTTTACGCACCAATTTAATCTCTTCGCTACCCAATGGGCTTCCATGTGAAGAAGCTTTTCCAGATTTATTAGGTGATCCATAGCCAATTTTAGTTTTACAAGAAATAACGGTTGGTTTTTTTGCTTTTTGAACTAATTTAAGTGCTTTAAATATTTCATTTTCCTTATGACCATTAATTTCAATATAATCCCAACCATAACTTTCAAATCTTTTTTTAAAATTATCAGATACTGCTAAACTTGTTGGTCCATCTATAGATATAGAATTATTATCAAATAACATAATTAAATTTTTAAGTTTAAGATGTCCAGCTAAGCTCATAGCTTCGTGACTTATGCCTTCCATTAGACAGCCATCTCCTGCAACTACATAAGTTTTATGATTTATTATATCATTACCTATTTTTTTTTTTAAAATTTCTTCTGCCAGTGCAAAACCAACTGCATTAGAAATTCCCTGGCCCAAAGGACCTGTTGTTGTTTCAATACCTGAGTTTTGAACATATTCAGGATGACCTGCACAAATAGAATCGATCTGTCTAAAATTCTTGATATCTTTTAATTTAACACTTTTATAACCCGTCAAGTAAAGTAAAGAGTAAAGCAACATCGATCCGTGGCCAGCAGATAAAACGAATCTATCTCTATTTATCCAGCTAGGATTTTTTGGATTAAATTTTAGAAAATATTTGAAAAGTATTGTAGATACATCCGCCATACCCATTGGCATACCAGGGTGTCCAGAATTAGCTTTTTGAACGGCATCCATTGAAAGAGCACGTATAGCGTTAGACAATGTTCTATTTAGTTTTTTCAAAATTTATCCTTTGTAGACTTAGGTGAATCTATTTATTATTATAGATATATATATGAAATCAATTAGTGAAAAAGAAAAAAAACTATTAGAAACTTTAGATAAATTAAAAAATCTTGAAAATATAAAACCAGACAAAATTTTAGAGTTAGAAAATCTAGCTAACCAAAAAAATCAATTAGAAATTGAAAAGAGAGAAATAGAGCAAAAGTACAGCGCACTTCAACAAGAAAACCATACTCTTAAACAGAAATTTGATGATTTTAAAAAGAGGGAAATTGAGGAAAAAAAAAAAGAAGTTCTATTTTCTGAAAAAATTGATGAATTAAATCAAGAAACAGATAACTTGATGGAAGAAATTGATAAATGGCAAATGTAAATATTAAATTTAATGGAAAAGAATTTTTGTTATCTTGTGAAGATGGGCAAGAAGATCACTTAGAGGAATTATCTTTATATTTAAATGACAAATTTACTAATCTTAAAAAATCTTTAGGTAACATAGGAGAAAGTAAGCTTTTACTTATAACTTCTATTTCTGTTTTAGATGAATATTATGAGACTAAGAAAAAAATTGACATGCAAAAAGAAGAAATAAACCGAATTACTGAGAAATTTAAAGAACTTAAATCATTAGTATATAATTATAGAGATTTAAAAGAAATAGAAATTTCTGAATTAAGTAAAAGTCAGGATAATTTAAAGAATGAAATCGAAAATAACCGTAAGGATTATGAAACCTTAGTCGACAAGACAACACTTGAGCTAGAAAATTTTATCAAAAGAAATGATACAGATATCAAGACCCAATAGATAAAGTGTCTAAAGAAAAATTAAGAAAAAAATTAATTAATTTAAGAAAAATAAAGTTTAAAAATCAAACAATAAACTTTCCTCAATTTAATAGAGTATTAAAAAAATTAAATTTAAAAAAAAATATTAATATTGGTGGTTATTATCCAATCAATAGTGAGATTGGGTGTTTGGACATTTTAGAAAAGTTGGAAAAAAATAATTTTAAAATATCTTTACCAGCTATTAAGAAAAATAATAATATGGATTTTTACGAATGGTCTTTTAAAGACTTACTTAAAATAAGTCATCTAGGCATTCCTGAACCTAAAAAAAATAAAAAAGTTTTCCCAGATGTTTTGATTGTTCCTCTTGTGGGTTTTGACAATAATAAATTTAGATTGGGTTATGGTGGTGGATTTTATGATAGGTATATAAATAAAATTCTCAAAATTAAAAGAGTTACAACAGTTGGATTTGCTTTTTCATTTCAAGAAATTTTAAAAATACCCATAAACAAATTTGACCAAAGATTAGATATTATTTTAACAAACACAGGAATTGTGAAATGAATATTTTATTTTTAGGGGATATAGTTGGAAATAGTGGTTGTACTGCTGTTAAAAAATTTTTACCAAATATCATTAAATCAAAAAATATAAGCTTTGTAGTAGTAAATGGCGAAAATGCTTCAAAAGAAGGTGTTGGTATTACTGAAAATATCGTAAATGAATTATTAAGTTGTGGTGTTGATGTAATAACAACTGGAAATCATGTCTGGGATCAAAAAGAAACATTCGAATTTATAAAAAATCAAAAAAGGTTATTGAGACCATTAAATTTGTCTAATGATGCTCCTGGTAGTGGATTTGGTATTTATGATTCTATTGGAGGTTACAAAGTTGGGGTATTAAATTTAATGGGTAATGTATTTATGAAAAAATGTGATGATGTTTTTATAAAAAGTAAGGAATTTTTAGATCAAAATATGCAAAAAGAGAAGTATGACTTTCTTATAGTTGACTTTCATGGTGAAATTACAAGTGAAAAAATGGCAATTGGTCATGTATTTGATGGTCATGCCACGTTTGTAGTGGGTACTCATACTCACGTACCTACAAATGATGGTAGAGTTCTAAATAATGGAACAGCATATTTAACAGATGCTGGAATGTGTGGTGACTACAATTCAGTGATTGGCATGAATGCTAAAAATTCTATTAACAGGTTTTTCAAAAGAGAATCCAAAAAACATTTTCCTGCAGAGGGTGAGGCGACACTTTGTGGTGCAATTATTAAAGCTAATCCAAAAAATGGTTTGGCATCAAGCATTAAGCAGTTTATATTTGGTGGTCAACTCCAGAAAGAAAATTAAATTATGGCAGGTCATTCTCATTGGGCAGGAATCAAACATAAAAAAGGAAAGGTAGATAAACAAAGATCTGCTATTTTTTCAAAACTGTCAAGAGAAATTACAGTTGCCGCAAAACTTGGAGATAAAAATCCAGACATGAATTCAAGATTAAGATCTGCAATCCAAGCAGCGAGATCAGCAAACATGCCCAAAGATAATATTGAGAGAGCCATAGATAAATCATCAATTGCAGCAGACTCTAATTTTGAAAATATTAGATATGAGGGTTTTGGACCTGCGAAAACAGCAATAGTAGTCAATACTTTAACAGATAATAAAAATAGAACTGCTTCAAGTATTAGAACAATTTTTCAAAAAAATGGTGGGGGACTTGGCACACAAGGTTCTGCGTCACATAATTTTCTACAATTGGGTGTTATAAAAATTAAAAAAGAAGAAATTGATGAAGAAAAAGTATTTAATCTTGCGATCGATGCAGGCGCTAATGATTGTATATTCCATGATGATTATTATGAAATTCACACTAATAAAGATGAGATATATGAAGTTAAAAATTTATTAGAAAAAGAAATTTCTAATTTTGTATCAACAGAAATCGAATGGATTGCTGTAAATAAAATAAAATTGAATGATGAAGATAAAGAAAAAATAAATAAGTTTTTAGAAATTTTAGAAGATGATGAAGACGTACAAAATGTTTTTACTAATGCTATGTAATTTAATATCATGTTAATAATTGGAATAGATCCTGGAATAACAGGTGCAATTTGTTTTTTTGAAAATGGAGAATTAAAAGATGTTATTGATATGCCTACAATGGCGTCAGGCAATAAAAATAAAAAACAAATTAATGGTAGCCAAGTATTTAATGAAATATCTTTCAGGGCAAAAAAACACAAATCTGAGAATATAAGTGTGATAGTTGAACAAGTATCAGCGATGCCTGGTCAAGGTGTGACTAGCATGTTTAATTTTGGTCAATCATTTGGTGTAATAAAAGGTGTATGTGCGGCAATGCAATTGCCGATTTATTTTGTAAGACCCGCTAAGTGGAAAAAATATTTTGATTTAATAAATTCTCAAAAGGATTCGAGTCGAGTTAGAGCGATAGAAATGTTTCCTAAATTTTCTGCTATGTTGTCTCGTAAAAAAGACTCAAACAAAGCTGATGCGATATTAATTGCTAATTATCATATAAATAATCAAGAAAAATCAACTTAAGCAGAGATCTATAGTCAAATTCATGACACATTTTAGTGTGAAATCAATCAGATGGATGCAGATATAACTTCCCAAGCAGTTGGGTTAGCTAGTAATACAGATTTTTCAATTTTAAGTTTATTTTTGAGGGCAGATTTAATAGTAAAATCTGTAATTATAATTTTAATCGCTAGTTCTATTTATTCATGGGCTATAATTTTTGATAAAATTATGATGTTTAGAAGAATAAATAAAGACTCTGAAGATTTTGAAGAAAGGTTTTGGAAATCTAAGTCAGCAGAAACATTTTATAATAGCCTACCTGCATCATTAAATAATCCAATGGCTCAATTATTTAAAGACTCAATGCAAGCTGTTATGAAATCTAGATCTAAAACTAATATAAGTCAAAGACTTGAAAATATATTAGAGGTAAATATTGAAAAGCAGATGAATGTTGTAAATAACAAGTTTACTTTTCTTGCAACAGTAGGATCTACGGCACCATTTATTGGATTATTTGGTACAGTTTGGGGCATAATGAATTCGTTTCAATCAATTGCGATATCAAGAAATACTAGTCTTGCTATTGTAGCTCCTGGAATTGCTGAGGCTTTATTTGCAACTGCTCTTGGTTTATTAGCGGCTATACCTGCGGTAATAGCTTATAACAAATTTGGTAATGACTCTAAAAAATATTCACAAAAATTAGAAAATTTTTCAAAAAGATTCATTTCAATAATTTAAGATGGCATTTAATTTAAAGCGTTCGGAAAGAGAGCCAATGAGTGAGATTAATGTTACTCCTTTTGTTGATGTTATGCTAGTTCTTTTGATAATTTTTATGGTTACTGCACCTTTACTTACAGTAGGTGTTCAAGTCGATTTACCTGAAACATCTGCTGATACTCTGCCAGAAGAAAGTGAACCATTAACTTTAACTATTAATTCAAAAGGTGAGGTTTTTATTCAAGAGACAAAAATTGAATTTAATAATTTAATTAAAAAAATCTTAGCCGTATCTAATAATAGAACTGATACAAGAATTTATGTGAGAGGTGATAAAACAATTAATTATGGAAGAGTATTAGAAGTAATGGGCAAACTTTCAGGCTCAGGCTTCACTAAAGTTGCCTTAATATCTGAGCCTTATAAAGAAAGATAAACTTGTTAAATAGATTTGCATTAACTGGTTTTCCAAATGTAATTAATAATTTTTCTTATGGCATGCTATTTTCTATTGTATTTCATGCATCGATATTCGTGGCTACAATTTTTACCCTTCCATTTCTTGCAAAAAAACCAGTAGAATTACTCCCGAGTATTTCTGTTGAATTAATTCAAATTTCTAAGCAAATGAATATTCCATATGCTCCAAAAGCTGCAAAAATTATTGAAAAAGCAAAAAATGAAAATAAAAAACTTTTATCAGAGCAAGCACCACCAAAAGAGGTCGAACAGGAAATAAAAAAACAATTAAAATTGGATAATCAAAAAGATGAGATAGACTTATCAAAATCTAAAAAGGTACCTGTTCCTGAAAAAAAACAAGATCAAGTAAAACTCGATAAATCTGAAGCAATTCCTTTACCTGATAAACAAATTGAAAAAATTGAAATAAAACATGAAAGTGAGCAACAACCATCTAAAGAAATTAAAAAAAAAGTAGTTGAAAAAGAAAAGAAAAAAAAAATTGAGATAGATATAAAAAAAGATTCGGTGATAAAAGAATTTGTAAAAAAAATAAAACCAATTAAAGAGGATAAAGCAATTCAAGCCTCCGAGTATGAAAAAAAAGAGGTAGACGTTGATTTAATTAAAGGTTTAATAGCAAAACAGTACGAAAATGTTGGAGAAGTAAAAAAAAAAGCTGATGGAATTACTCAATCTGAGGATAAATCGATGAAATTAACTAAATTATCTGTCACTACTGAGTATTCTATTCAGATGCAATATAAAGATTGCTGGTCACCACCGATGGGAGCTGAGTATAAAAAAAATAATTATTTAGTCACAGTCAAACTTGATTTGGAAAAGAATGGCAAAGTAAAGAGTAGAGAAATTTTGGAAAGAAATAGAATGGGAATAGATGGTAAATATAGAGTTTTTGCTGAGGCAGTTGATCGAGCAGTATTAAAGTGTAATCCTATAAAAAATCTTCCACCAAAAACTTATGAAAATTGGAGAACTATGATATTAAGATTTAATCCTGAAGGAATGATGGTTGGTGAATGAAAAAAAATTTATTTTTAATATTTCTTATTTATTCAATTATAAAACCAAGTATAAGTTTTTCACTCGTAGAAATTGATATAACTAGGGGTAATCTTGATCCTATGCCTATTTCTGTGTCACCATTCTTTTCAAATGAAGATACTGAAGATAAAATTAAAAATATTTTAAGCATTAACGATTTAGGTTTAGAAATATCAAAAGTAATAGAAAATAATTTAGAAAAGACCGGATTATTTGATGCAATTGACAAAGAAGCATTTTTACAAAAACCAGATATTGCACATTTAAAACCTAGATTTGAAGATTGGGCTCTCATAAAATCTCAAGTTTTAATAACTGGTAAAGTTAGTTCTAAAATTATTAATGATAAAGATTATATCAGAATAGAATTTAAGCTTTGGGATGTATTGGGAGCTAAGATGGTAGATGGCTTTTCTTTAACAACTGTTCCAAATAATTGGAGAAGGGTGGGACATAAAATTTCAGATAAGGTTTACGAACGTCTAACTGGAGAAAGTGGATATTTTGATACTAGGATTATTTATGTAGCTGAAGAAGGACCTAAAACACAAAGAGTAAAAAAATTAGCAATAATGGATCAGGATGGATTTAATACTAAATATTTAACTCTAGGAAATGAACTTGTGTTAACTCCAAGATTTAATCCTACAAATCAA
>CABYVU010000016.1 GCA_902522525.1 uncultured Pelagibacteraceae bacterium
GTCAAAAGTGATTTAAAAAATCTCTTTTATTAAATAATTCTTAAATATATAGTTTTATTAGAATAATTATAAACAACCAAAAAAGAGAGAAAATATGAGAAAAATACTAATAACCTTATTGTTCGTGCTTTTTGGAACAACGGCATATGCTGATGGGCATTGCAGTAAACCAAGTGGTTCAATAAATATTTTAGCAAATGATTTTCCAGCATTAAGAACATTTGTAGAAACAGCTAAAGGATGTAAAGGAAGTGCAGATTTTAAAGTTACTCACTCATCAGAACACAACAAAATTGCTGTTCCAGCTTTAACTGCAAACCCTTCTGAATTTTCAGCAAGAATTGCAGCTAATAGTTCGATTGTTCCTTTAATGAATCAAGATTTAATTAGACCTATGGATGATCTAGTTAAAAAATATGGAAAAGGAATACAAAACTCCCAATTAATAACAATTGATGGAAAAGTAATGGCTGTTGCTTTTATGGCAAACACTCAACATTTGTATTACAGAGAAGATGTTTTAAAAGAATTAGGTATACCTGTACCTAAAACTTACGAAGAAGTTGTTGCTGCATCTGAAAAAATAAGAGCATCAGGTAAAATGCAACATCCGTATGCAGCTGCGTATAAAGCTGGATGGAATTTAGCTGAAGAATTTGTAAACATGTTCATTGGTCATGGTGGTGAGTTCTTTAAAGCTGGAACTGCTGAACCAAATATCAATAATGCAAAAGGTGTGGCTACACTGAACATGCTTAAAAAGTTAGCAAGTTTAAGTAACCCAGATTATCTTACTCACGATAGTGAAGCAATCAAAGTTGAATGGGAATCTGGAAAAGTTGCTCTTATGACATTATGGGCATCAAGATCTGGAACTTTATTAGATGATGAGGGTGACGCAAAAATTACTGCAGCAACTAAATTAACTGGACCAGCAACCGTTGGTGGAGGAAATATTCCTGCAGCTACATTATGGTGGGATGGATTTACTTTAGCAAAAAATAGATCTGACAGTGATGCAGAGGCAACTTTTATAGCTCTAGCTCATGCTGCTTCAAATAAAAAAATGGTTGCAGATGCTGCTGACCAAGCTGTTTGGTTAGTTGAAGGTTTTGTACCAGGACCAAAATCTATTGGTGTGATTGAAGCTGTAAAAATGGGAGCAAAACCTTACCCGATGTTACCACAAATGGGTTTAATGCATGGTGCATTAGGAAGCGAAATAGTTGAGTTCTTACAAGGTAAAGAATCTGCAGAACAAGCATTGAAAGATGTTGAAGCTGCTTACATCAGTAAAGCTAAAGAACAAGGCTTTCTATAAAAATAAATATTTAAGTGGGGATTTAATCCCCACTTAATTTTAAATGCCAAATAAAACTTTTTTCTGGTTTTTCTTGCCAACTGGTTTGGCAATGATTTTGTTTATTGGTCTACCAATAATATCTACTGGTATCCAATCTTTTTATGCCCAACATGATCAAGTGGTAAAAGAAGTTAAAAAATGTGATCCTTTTGGTTGTACAGTTTCAATAGTTGTTGATCAGGAAGCAACTTCCATATTGAGAGATGAAAAACCTTTAGGTAAATTTAACGGATTTGGTACTTATATAGATAGAAATCATTTAGCCATTGAGCAAATTTCAGATTTTTGGAAAGAAACTGACTCCTTCGGAGAATTTATTAATCAGGTTACTAATTTACCTTTTTACAAAGCTCTTTTATTTACTTTAACTTATTGTTTATTTGTAACTCCCAATGTTTTATTGTTAGGTTTCATTATTGCGTTAAGTTTAAATGCAATATCTAGAAAAATAAGAGGCCCATTAATATTTGGTACTATATTACCAATGATAGTTACTCCATTAGTAGGATCCCTTGTTTTATTTTGGATGATTGATGCAGAGGGTATTATTGGTGCAAATTTACAATTAATGATGGAAGATCCATATCTATCATTAAAATCATCTAGAACGCTTACATGGATAACTATAATTATTTATGGAATTTGGCATCATTCTCCTTTTGCTTTTGTAGTTTTTTATGCTGCATTACAAACAGTGCCTCAAGAACCTGTTGAGGCAGCAATTATCGATGGAGCGTCAAGATACCAAAGAATTAGACATATTGTGTTACCACATATTTATCCAGTTGTTACTTTTGTAGCTCTAATTTCATTAATGGACAATTTTAGAGTCTTTGAACCAATAATCGGTTTTAGCGCTGAAGGAAGTGCTCAATCTTTATCTTGGTTAATCTATGATAATTTAGTCAATGAAGAAGTAATCTTATTTGGTTCTGCAGCAGCAACTTCAATGATGACAATTATTGGTATAGCCATATTGTTAGCACCAGTATTAATTAGGACTTGGAAAGAATTTAGGACGGCAAGATAATGGAATATGGTTTAGACAAAAGATCGAATGCACTTAAAACATTTAACACAACTTTTATAATTGTTTGGTTATTAATTGCATGCTTTCCATTTATTTGGACTTTTTGGGGATCGTTTAAAGTAAGAGCAGATTTTTTTTCTAGAGCTGATTGGTGGTATGCGATCTCAGCATTTAATACGTTATTAGAAACAGGTGGTCAATTTACTTCAAAAGCATATTCTGAAGCTTGGACTGAAGGTGAATTTTGGAAAGCATCGAGAAATACAATAATAGTAACAGTATTTGTTGTCTCTATATCACTTTTTTTAGGAACTTTAGGTGCATATGCTTTATCTAGGTCTACTGAAAGATATGCTTTTTGGATATTAATCGCAGCATTAATTTTTAGAGCGATGCCACATATTACTCTAGTCTCAGGATATCTTTTTCCTTTTTTTGAATTACAAATTTGGGGAATCTTACCAACCACAATTGTAGTGTTAGTTGCGATCAATCAACCTTTTACATTATGGCTTCTCTATTCTTTTTTTAAAACTGTTCCAAAAGAATTAGATGAAAGTGCGTTAATAGATGGTTGCTCATATTTTCAAGCATTTAGATATATAATCATGCCAGTGATGTGGCCTGGAGTAATTACAGCTGGTTTGTTTAGTCTTATGTTGGCTTACAACGACTTTACAGTCACTGCATTATTATTAAATCAAGAAAACCACACCATGGTTCCAAAAATACAAAGCTATCTTGGTACTAATCAGCATGAAGGTAATTTAATGTGGGCAGTTTCAGCAGTTGTATCTGCAACTGCACCATTGTTTATGTTAGTCATGTTTTTTCAAAGACAAGTAATAAGTGGCTTAACCACTGGTGCTGTTAAAGGATAATGGCAATCAAAGCAGTCTTATTTGGTTCAATTGGAACAATTATTGAGACCTCTGATATACAAAGAAATTGTTTTAATCAAGCATTTCAAAAAGTAGGATTAAATTGGTACTGGAGTAAAAAAATTTATAAATCAATGTTAAAAAAACCAGGTGGAGAGAAAAGAGTTAGGAAATATAGTTTAGAAAATAATACATCTACTAATGCAAAAAAAATAAGAAATTTAAAAACATTAATATTTAATAATTATTTAAAAAAAAATAAAATAAAACCAAGACCTGGAGTCTTAGATATTATTACTTACTGTAAGAGAAACAAAATAAAAATAGGATTTGCTACATCTACAACAAAAAATAATATTGATTCAGTTTTTTTATCCACAGTAAAATATCTTAAGAAGAAAGATTTTAATTATATTGGTAATACCACTGGGAATAAAAATACAAAATCAAAATTAGAAATTTACAAACATTGTTTAAAGAAACTTAAATTAAAAAATGATGAATGTATTGCAATTGAAGATACCGAAATTAGCTTAAAATCAGCTGTAAAAGCAAAAATTAAATGTATTGCTTTTCCAGGAGATTTTCACACCGATAGTAAGTTCAAAAATTCACTGATTAGGGTAAGAAAGTTAAAAACTGATTTAATATTTTATTAGAGTGAATTTATTAAATCTGGAGCCATTTTCTTAGATTTTGATGAAAATCTAAGTTTTTTTATTGCTTCTAGGTTTGATTTATCATCACCAACTACTACAAAACCAATCATACCCATGTTTTTATGGGGTGTGCACCAGTATGCATAAATTCCAGGAACTTCAAATTTGTATTCAACATCCTTATTGAATTTGGACTTAAATTTTCCAACGCCTTCTGGAACTCCTTTTTTAATAAATTCAACGTTGTGACCTTTGTCTTTAGCTTTCCAAAGAACTGTATCGCCAACGTTTACTCTTACTATTTTTGGCTCAAAAACATTTGACTGTTTATCCAGTCTATTTAACATTTCTACTGTTACATCTGCAGCTAAACCGAAATTAACAAATAGTGTTGATAATAAAAAGGTAGTTATAATTAAAAATTTATTGTGTGATTTCATAAAAGGCATATATGCTTTTAAAATAATCTTACAATAAGCAATATCTGTTACAAGTTGACACGGGCTGTATGAATTAAACTTTTCTTGAAAATCTATCTGCTCTTAGTGTTGTAAAAATAATTATAATTAAAAAAGGTATGCAAAGCATATTCATTGTTTTCCAGCTAGTATAACTTAAAACAACACCAGCTGTTAAACTTGCAGTAGCTTGAATTGAAAAAACTATAAAATCATTAAAACCTTGAGCTCTAAACCTTTCTTCCTCTCTATAATTTAACACAAGTAAGCTTGTCCCTGATATAAATAGAAAATTCCATCCAAGACCTAAAAATATTAATGAAAATAAATAGTTTGTAACTGTTTGATCAAGATAACTAAGAAATATTGTTATTATAAAAAATAATACCCCACAATACATAATTTTGCTGTGTCCAAAATTTTTAATTAGATTTCCAGTAACTAATGCTGGCAGGAACATGCTAATTATGTGTAATTGAATTACAAAACTGGTGCTGTTTAAAGACATATTATCATTAATATGCATGCTTATTGGAGTAGCGGTCATTAAAAAAGACATTACTGCATAAGCAAAAGATGAGGACACTAATGCCTGAAGAAACCTTGGTTGAGAAATTAATTCTAAAATTGATCTTCCTCTTGAAATTTTTTTTTTCTCGGTAACTTTCTTTTCATTATAAAAAACTAAAAAAATAATTGATGATAAAGTTAATAATGACAAACATAGATAAGAGCCGACATATAAACCCTCTGAAATTAAATTCTTTCCAAGATTTGCTAGATTAGGACCTAGTAAAGCTGATAAAATTCCTGCAAAGAGTAATAAGGAAATAGCCTTTGGAGCCTGTTTTTTATCTACACTTTCAGCAGCAGCAAAACGATATTGATGAGCAAATGCCATCCCAAATCCAAGTGAAAAGCATGAGAACGAATAAAGAATAAAATTTTGTTTCATTACTGCATAAGCTGCAAGTAAAGCAAAAAACGAGGTTGTGATGGATGAAAGTATAAATCCTTTTTTTCTACCAGTAATACTCATTATTTTGGAAGCAGCTATTATAAAAAGAGCTGTGCCTACAATTGATAACGACATTGGCAAAGTCGACAAAGATTTAATTGGGCTTATGCTAGATCCAATTATTCCACTTAAAAAAACTGTTACAGGTGCAACTGAAAATGCACATGCATTGCTTGCAAATAGCAACCATACATTTTTATTCATTAAGGTATTATACTCTTTTCTTACCTTGAACCACTCTGTCCAATATTAAAGCAACAAATAATATTGCAATACCAGCTAAAATACCTTGGCCTACATTTGCATATTGTAGTGCCTCAAGCACGTCTTGTCCTAAACCTTTTGCTCCGATCAGTGAAGCTACAACAACCATTGCTAAACTTAACATCACAGTTTGATTTACACCAGCAAGTATTGAAGGTGTCGCCAGTGGTAAATCTACTTTTCTTAACAAATACCATTTGGATGCACCATAAGCTATTGCAGCTTCTCTTATAGTTTCAGGAACGCCTCTTAAACCTAACACTGTAAGTCTAACAACAGGTGTTCCTCCAAAAATCATTGTAATGATGACAGCCGCAACCTTACCTGTTCCAAAAAACGCAATGACTGGAATCATAAATACAAATGCAGGCATAGTTTGCATAAAATCCATTATTGGTCTTATCATTGAATAAAATCTTTGACGTCTCGCACAATAAATTCCTAAAGGTATTCCAATAACAATACTTAGTATTGCAGCTGTACCAAGTAAAGCAAGTGTGGTCATTGCTTTAACCCAAAATCCCAAAAAACCCATGTATGCTAAAAATCCTGCAGAGTATATTGCGGTTCTTATTCCTGCTGACAAAGCAGTTAAAACTACAATGGTAGTTATAATCACAATCCAAGGTGTTTTAACAAATAAAAGTTCTAAAAAATCTAGAACAGATCTAATTCCAATTGTAATTGCAGTAAATACTGCGTCTCCTTTAATAACAGCATAATCAAAAATTGTTTCTACCCATTTAATAGAAGTAAGTCTTATTTCTGGATGTGTAGGAAAATCATTCATTATTGAGAAGAAACCTGGGAAACTATAATGTATTACTGAAAAAAACATTATCACTATTGTAAAACCAATGCTCAGTAAGTAATTTTTTGGTTTCATACCAGGACTTATTGATTTATTTGATAACCACTCAGAGTATCTTTTTTCTAAAACAGTATTGGCTAATATTCCTTGAATAAATTTTACAAAAATTAATAATAAAATCCCTGAAATAGTTATCCATATTGCTGAAGCCTCGATTTGCTGAACATCAACTACATATTCTTTCATTGCGTCTTCAAGTGATTTGATTGCCCTCTCGTAGACCTCAACTTTATCCGGGTTGTTTTCTTTTGCAGCCTCTAATTGTTTATATCTAAAATCGATAGTTGATTGAATTTTATCAATTTTTTCAATTGCATCTTTAGTGATGTTGCCGAATAACCCTCTAACAATTTGAACAACAGCAAATGTTTCCACAATTAGAAATGCCAGAGCATAATTCCATACATTTCTTAGCCCAAACCATACTGGTCCAAACAAAGCCGCAAACAAATTAAAAGAGTAAGAGTATGATGGCTTACTACCAATTTTTTTAAACTCTTTGATATAATAATCTGGATTTGAAATTACAAAATTTTTAATAAGTTCAGATCTTGATAAATTTTTAATTTCGTTACTCATTCTCATTTCCTTCAACAACTGCCTTTAATAGGTCTGATTGAGTAATAATTCCAACTTCCTTATTATGGTCATTTGCAACTACAATTGGTTTATCTTTAGAAACAGAAGTTTCAATAAGTTTGCTTAATATATCGTTTTCATTTACTTTTTCATTGTTACTAAAATTTTCCCCGAAGTTTTTTTTATATTGCTCTAAAGGTTGCATAATAGTTTTAGCCTGAACAACTTTTAATCTTGAAATTCCTTTTACAAAATCTGCAACATACTCGTCAGATGGATTTACAACTATTTCTTCTGGGGTTCCTATTTGAACCACTCCTCCATCTCGCATTATTGCTATTCTATGTCCAACTCTTACAGCTTCATCAAGATCATGAGTTATAAATACAGTTGTCTTTTTCATTTGTTTTGAAAGTTTAATAAACTCTGTTTGAAGTTGGCGTCTTATTAGTGGATCAAGTGCACTAAAAGGCTCATCCATTAGTAAAAATTCAGGATCAGCAGCTAATGCTCTGGCCAATCCTACTCTTTGTTGCATTCCTCCAGATAATTCGTGTGCGTATTTATTACCCCACCCCTGTAATTCAACAATATTTAAGATGTTATTTGCTGAATCTAACCTATCATTTTTACTTACTCCTCTTATTTCTAAAGGCATTGCAATATTATCTAAAACAGATCTGTGGGGCATCAATGCGAAATTTTGAAAAACCATACCAATTTTTTTATTTCTAAGTTCTTGTAAATTTTCTTTATTAAATTGCATTACATCCTGGTTGTTTATTAAAATTTTTCCAGATGTTGGCTCTAATAATCTATTAATATGCCTTACAAGTGTTGACTTACCGCTTCCTGATAATCCCATAACACAAAAGATTTCACCTTTATTAACATCAAACGAAACATCAGAAACTCCAATTACTGAATTATACTTTTCTAAAGCTTCTTGTTTTGAAATTTTCTTATTTTGGATTGCATCTAATGCATCATTGGATGTATTTCCGAATATTTTCCAAACGTTTTGGATCTGTATAGCAGCTTCCATAAAAGGATTTTAGCTTAATATTATTGAAAATGATACCTGGCAACTATAAGTCGCCAGGTAAATTAAATTTAAATTGACTAAATTAAAGACCTAACCAACCATCAACTGTCGATTTATTTTTAGCCATCCAGTCTCTTGCAACTTCTCCTGGGTCTCTTTTTTGAACTGATACTTCGTATGCCATCCAAGAAACATCATCTGCTGTGATCTGGAAATTTTTAAAAAATTCAACAATCGCTGGCGATTTACTTTCTAAAGAAGTTCCCCATCCGATTTGAATTTGTTTCAAAGCATCCTTTGAAGCTACATATGATTTTTGATACCAATCTGCATCTGCTTTTGGTTGAATCATTTTATATTTAGCTGGATCATACTTTGGTTCTTCCAACATAACTACATCGGCCATTCCCCAAATAGCATGAGGTTTGTAACAATAAAATGCATAACCCTCACCCTTTTTGATCGAGTCTAAAACTCTAGCATTTTTTACAGCTTCAGCAGCTCTTATTGGTTCTATACCAGCATCATAAAGTTTATAGTCTCTAAGTTTTACTTGGTTTACATTTGCAGAAGCCCATCCGTCAGCACCAATCCAAAACTCACCTTTTCCATTTCCATCACTATCCATTGCTTTAACAACTTCTGGTCTCCCCAAATCTTCTATTGCAGTAATATTCATTTTTTTTGCAAATTGTTGAGAAACACAATATCCTTGATTTCCCTCATAAGGATTTTTGCTTAATTTTAATGTTCCTTTTGGTACTAAATCTTTTGTATAAGCTTCTTGATTTGGTAGCCAAATATCAGGGTGAACTTCGATTTCACCTTTGCTTCTATCAATCGCTCCATAGATTGCAGTATTGTTTCCTGGAACTAACTCGGCTTCACCACCCATTTTGTCAATGACAACAGCTGCAAGTAAATTTGCAATTGCAGTTGCACCCGTCCAACCAGGATCACCAATTTTTACTTTTTCAGCAAAACTTGAGGCTGGTACAAATAATGAAATCACTCCAGCCACAAGAATTTTTTTGATTATATTCATATTTTCCCCATTTAAGTTATTTTTTATAAATAAAATCTAACTTTGTTTTAAATTTAGAGTCAACATTTCTAATAAGCTAAAATGTAAATACTGCTATGCAAAAGCCTAAAATGGGCGATTTAAATAAGAAAATCCTCAACAACTTGATTAAATTTCTGAGGCTGCTCAAGATGTACATTATGACAACAATTTTTAAATATTTTTAAATCACTATCAGGAATATTTTTTTTTAGTATTGAGACTTGTTCAAAATTATAAGATTTGTCTTTATCTCCCCAAATTATCAAGGTTTTGTTTTTTATTTTTTTTAAATTTTCTAATCCATTCCAGTCTCTCATGGCTATTAGGGCGTTACGCGCTGTTTCTTCAGATATATTTTTAACTGCTTTTTCACATAAATAATAATTTTTGGCTTGATCTCCTTCAACAAACCACTTTGGTGGTATTCTTTTTACTTGTTCCTTAATTCCTTCCTCACCCAGCTTTTTTATCGATGTATTTATAGGTTCAAATCTTCCTGGGATGTCACCTATAGGTCCAGTAGCGAAACAAATCAATTTATTAATTCTATCTCCAGATATATTTGCAATTTCTTGTACTATCATTCCACCCATCGAGTGACCCATTAAATTAAACTTATCTATATTTTTTAAATCAATTTGTTGGATAATGAATTTAGCCATTAAACTAATACTATTTAAAGATTTTGCATTAAAGCTTTCACCAAATCCTGGTAAGGCTGGTGCAATAATTCTAAATTTTTTATGAAGATAATCTTTTTGGAGTTTCCACATTTCTGATGATCCTAGATATCCATGAACTAAAACTAGTGGATATCCTGAACCAATATCATCAATATAAATATCTTGCATAATTGTTTATAAAATATAGTTGTATATTGTAACTTTTAAAACAAAATTCAAAGTAGATTTATGATTGGTATTCTTGGAGGAATGGGAACACAGGCTGGATTAGATTTTTGCAATAAACTTGCGAAAATAAATGCTGGAAAACTTGATCAACAATATCCAATGTTTGTTTTATATAACAAGTCTAACATTCCAAAACGACCAGAAAATTTAAAAAAATATTACAACGTTTTAGATTCACTTGTTGAAGGGTGTAAAATGTTACAAAAAAATAATTGTAAATTCATAGTAATGCCATGCAACACAGCTCATTATTGGTACGATGATTTAAGAAAAAAAGTTAAAATACCAATACTCAGTATGCCTAAAGAAGTTTACTTAGACACATCAAAAAACTGTAAAAAAAACTCTAAGATTGGTATTTTATCTACTGAGGCTACATTAAACACTAAAGTTTATAATAAATATTTTGATAAAAATTTTAATTTAGTAAGTCCGAACAAAAGTTTACAAAAAAATTCAGTAAATAAATCAATAAAACTAGTTAAAATGGGAAAAATTAAAGAAGCAGAAAAAGCAATTAGACCAGCAGTAAGTTTCTTAATGAAAATTAAATGTAAAAAAATAATTCTAGGCTGTACTGAGCTTCCAATCGCAATATTTGCTTACAAATCTTTTAAGAAAATAAAGCAATCTAAAGTATTTATTGATCCAAATCTACTTTTGGCAAATATTTCAATGAAAAAATATAAATCAAAAACCCCAGTTCTAGTTTAAGCTAAAACTGAGATAATTGATTACTTTAATACCATAGTTATTTTGACGGGTCTGGTACTTTTCTTAAATATGGTTTGACTGTTTCCCATCCATCTGGATATATTTTTTTAGCTTCTTCATCTTTTACAGCAGGAAGAATAACTACGTCTTCACCTTTTTTCCAGTTAGCTGGTGTAGCAACTTTATGTTTTGCAGTAAGTTGCATAGAGTCTATGGCTCTTAAAATCTCGTGGAAATTTCTACCTGTGGCCATTGGGTATGTTAAATAAAGACCAATTCTTTTATCTGGTCTTACAACGAAAATAGTTCTAACAGTTTCATTATCTACTGCAGTTCGCCCCATTGAAGTTGTTCCGGCATCAGCTTCGAGCATGTTGAAAAGTTTTGCAACTTTCAAATCTTCATCCGCAATAATTGGATAACCTGGCATTGTTCCGGATACATCTTTTATATCCTCTAACCATTTTTTATGATCCTCAACCCCATCTACACTTAATCCGATTACTTTAACATTTCTTGCATCAAATTCAGCTTTCATTTGCCCTAATGAACCTAATTCTGTAGTACAAACTGGTGTAAAATCTTTAGGGTGAGAAAATAACACGCCCCAACTATCTCCAAGCCATTCATGAAAAGAGATATCTCCTTCAGTGGTTTTGCATTGAAAATCTGGGCACATACTGTTTATTTTTAACATTTAGTCTCTCCTTAATTATTATTTAGAATAATTATAATCAAGATTGATTTGGTATGCAAATTTTAATAGTCTTTTAATATGATATTTTACCAACTATTTGATCAAAAATCATCAACTTATACATACATTATTTCAAGCGGAAAAGGCAGAGAAGCTCTAATAATTGATCCGGTTATAGAACATACCGATGACTATATTAAAATGTTAAAAAGTTTGGATCTCAAATTAGTTAAGGTCATTGATACTCACATACATGCTGATCATGTTACAGGTCTTAACGAGTTAAATCAGAGAACGAACTGTGTTCGTATAATGGGAGAAAATTCAAAATCTGAAGTTATTGATATTAAATTAAAAGATGATGAAAATATTAATATTGAGAATATTGAACTTAAAGCCATTTATACGCCAGGTCATACAGATTGTTCATATAGTTACTTAATGAATGATAGAGTTTTTACAGGAGATACTCTTTTAATTAACGGTACTGGTAGAACAGATTTTCAAAATGGTAGTGCTCATCAAGCTTATGAGTCATTATTTGGCAAACTATTAAAGCTTCCAGATGAAACACTTGTTTATCCTGCTCATGATTATAACGGAAAAAAAAATTCAACAATTGGTAGTGAGAAAAGTAATAATCCTAGATTACAAGTTAGCTCAAAAGAGGAATATGCTGAAATAATGGATAATCTTAATCTTGCCAATCCAAAAATGATGGATATTGCAGTTCCTGCAAATCTAAAGGGATTAACGCTTAAAGAACTCTAAAATCAGGGGTATTATTAGTGTTGTTTTTAAAAAATATACAATTATATAACTCCTATGGTATGCAATAATATACACTGTAAATGTAAAGACTGTTCTTGTGACAGATGCGTTTGTAAAAACTGTGATTGCAAACCATCATCAGAAAACTGCTGTTGTTACAAGTAGTTAAATTTTAATAACTAATCTTAAATTAACATGAATGATTTTTTAGAGTCGATAATTAAAAGAGATCCTGCTGCAAGATCAAAGTTGAGTTTAATACTAACTTATCCTGGTGTTAAAGCTGTGTTTTTTCATAGAATTGCTAATTTTTTTTCAATTGCAAAATTTCATCTTGTTGCAAGAATAATTTCTCAGTTCTCAAGATTTTTAACAGGCATAGAAATCCATCCAAATGCTAAAATTGGTAAAAATCTTTTTATAGATCATGGCATGGGAGTAGTTATTGGGGAAACATCTGATATTGGAGATAATGTTACCATCTATCACATGGCAACATTAGGCGGAATTGCTCCAAGTATAAATTCAGATGATCAAAGAAATGTTAAGAGACACCCAACTCTAAAAGAAAATGTTGTTGTAGGATCTGGTGCACAAATACTTGGGCCAGTTGTAGTTGGTAAAAATGCAAAAATTGGAGCTAATGCTGTTGTTACAAAAGATGTTCCAGAAAATGCAGTAATGGTTGGAATTCCTGCAAAAAATGTTGGAACTGCATCAGAAGAATTTAAACCCTATGGTGTTGCACCAGGAGGTGATACAAAACTTGATGTATGAAAACTTTACAAAATAATTTTGTCGAAGCAATAGGAAACACTCCATTATTCAAATTAAAAGCCGCATCAGAAATTACTGGTTGTAATATTTATGGAAAAGCAGAGTACCTTAATCCAGGTGGCTCTGTAAAAGATAGAGCAGCTCTAGCATTAATAAGAGATGCTGAAGAAAAAAAATTAATTTCAAAAGGTGGAACAATTGTTGAAGGAACTGCTGGTAATACTGGAATTGGGTTATGTCTATTAGGAAATTCTATTGGTTATAAAACTATAATCGTAATGAATGATAATCAAACACAAGAAAAAAAAGATTTATTAAGAAATATTGGGGCTGATTTAAGGTTAGTTCCACCAAAACCTTATAAAGATGAAAATAACTTTGTTAAATATGCAGGAAGATTGGCTGATGAATTAAAAAGTAGTAACAATCACGGTGTAGTGTGGGCTAATCAATTTGACAATACAGCCAATTCTAAAGGTCATTATGAAACAACAGGGCCAGAAATATGGGAACAGACTGATGGCAAAATAGATGGTTTTGTATGTTCATCTGGTACTGGTGGTACAATTGCAGGTGTAAGTAGTTTTTTAAAAGAAAAGAATAAAGATATTAAAATATATTTATCAGATCCAACAGGTTCCTCTCTATATAGTTACGTTGAAAATGGTGAATTAAAGAGTGAAGGTGGTTCAATAACTGAAGGTATTGGATCTAGTAGAGTTACTGCTAATTTTGCAAAAGCACGTATTGATGGAGCATTTTCAATAAGTGATCATGAGTCTTTACCTGTTTTATTCGATTTAATTGAAAAAGAAGGTTTAAGTTTAGGTACAAGTTGTGGAGTGAACATTGCTGGAGCAATAAGATTGGGTAAACTTTTAGGACCAGGTAAAACGATTGTCACAATTCTTTGTGATAAATCTGATAAATACAACTCAAAGATGTTCAATAAATCTTTTTTAAAAGAAAAAGGTCTTCCCTATCCTCACTGGATATAATCACGCATAGCAGTACTGTAATAAATTCATTACATTTCTATCATATAATAAACTCTAATATAACAATTAATTTAAAGGAGAAACTATGGACGTAAAAGAGCAAACTAAAAAAGCATATGAACTATTTGGTTCAGGAGATATGGAAACATTTTTTAATGATATGATCGATGATGAAATCGTTTGGACTTTTCCAGGTAAAGAAGGTGTACATCCACTTTCTGGAGTTCACAAAGGGAAACAAGCTATGATGGCTGCAATGTCTAAAATCCCAGCTACTTGGCCAAATTTCCATTTAAAAGTTTTAGATATGATAAGTGAAGGAAATAAAGTTTTTGCAAGAGTTCATGCAACTGCGGATAACATGGATACTATGTTTGGTCACTATTTTGAAGTAAGTGATGAGGGAAAAACTAAAGTTATGATGACTTTTGATGATACGCTTAGCATGTTCAATGCAATGAAGAAGTAAGGAACAATATGTCAATTTTAGAAAAACTTAATAAAGCAATCATGGAAAAAGATGGTGCAGCAGCAGCTGAGATTATTCATGATGATTATAAGAGATATTCTCATCTTCAGGGAGCCTATACTGAAAGTGGAAAAACAGGTATGATTGAAGCAATTAACAAAGGTTTCATGAAAGTTGATAAATATAGAATTTTATATGAAAACGATGAAATAGGTTTTGATCATTCTATTGTTACTTATGCCGAAGATGGAAATAAAGAGGCTTTAATGTGTTATTGGAAATTTAAAGATGGTAAAATCATTGAACTCGAAACAGGCGCAACCAAAATACCAAAATAATTATAAACTAACAGAAGGAGTTTAATATGAGTAGTATTGAAGTTAAAACCTTTGATAAAGCAGATGAGGTAGTTGATAAGTTTAATAATGCTAAAATAGAAGCAGTTAAAGTAGGCGGTCAAAGAGTAGTTAGGTTACATTTAAAACCAGGATGGAAATGGTCTACAGATGTTAAGCCACATATTGGAACTGACAGTTGTCAGGCAAACCATATTGGAATTATCACAAAGGGATCTGTTTGTGCAAAACACGATGATGGAACAGAGGTTACATATAAAGCAGGAGATTCTTACTCCGTAACACCAGGTCATGACGCTTGGGTAGTTGGCAATGAACCTGTTGAAGCATATGAGTTTGCCGGGGTTTGGGGAGAATAAAATGGTAAAAATGGTTGGTAACTTTGAAGTAAAAGACTGGGCTCACTGGAAAAAAATGTTTGATGAGCACTCTGGTCCTAGGGAAGCAGCAGGTATTAAAACTATTTACGTAGGTAATGAAATAGAAAATCCAAATAAAGTACATATTGTGATGGAAACACCAGCAGCAGACACTATGCAAAAATTTATGCAGAATCCAGAGAATGCTAAAGTAATTGCGGAATCTGGTCATAAACAAGAGACAACAGTAATGAGCGTTTGCTCAGATTAAATTAGCAAAAAAAAGGAGATATATTATGTTTGTAAAAATAGAACAAAAACTCTCAAAAGGTTTTAATTCTTGGAAGGAAATGATGCTTGCAAATAGTGAGAAACTTAAAAAGTATGGAATGACTATAGCTTTTGCAGGTGCAGATAAAGAAGATGATAATGCTATGACTGTAGTTATTCATTTTGAATCACCTGAGGGCTTAAAAGGTTTTGGTGGAGATGCAGAACTAACTCAAGCAAGAATAGATTCTGGAGTAATAATGGACCAATCTAAAATGACCATGATGACTGATGAATCTGTGATGAACCACAAAGGATAATTCTAATGATGAAAAAAATATATGTAATTATGTTGTTTTTAATATTTACAACATCAAGTTTTGCAGACGGTCATAAAGGAAAAATTGATCTTAAAGGTTTTATTGTTGGAGATAACAAATTTCTTACTGATAACGAGGGTAACTTTTTAACTTTTACTTACGATGGAGTTGGAGGATTAATGGCAGTCGAAGGTACAACATTCATGGATAATGCTTCACAATATTGTCTTGGCGCAGGCACAATCCCAGGAAAGGGATTTGAAATGGGACACTGTAAAATAAATCAAATGGATGGGGATACTATTTTTACATACTACGAAATTCCACTTGGAGACTCAATGAATGGTACATTTAAATGTTTAGGGGGAACAGGAAAATATAAAGGAATAGAATGTAGTGGCTCAACAGGGTACACACCAATTAACTCAGCCCAAGAAAATAAATTTGCCTCATCAATTTATTTTAAAGGTGGATATTCTTTAATGAAATAATTGAATAATCATAAGATTGATTTAAAATACGAAATAAAAAAAAGGAGAAAAAAATGAAATATTATATGGTAACTCACACTTTTAAATCTAAAGAAATGAAAGACAAATTTAACGAGGTTTTAGGCGGCATGTCCAGAGAAGATATGATTAAATCTTCCACTAGCGATAAAGCTAAATGCCAAATGACATATTACACTCCAGGTGATACTATGACAATGTTTTGTCATTGGATGGCAGAAAGTACTGATGCTATTAATGAACAGCTTACTCAGATGAATGATTTTTTTGAACCTCACCAATTTACTGAGGTTAAAGAAGAAGTTTTCGATTTTAACAAATAGGAGGAAAAAATGGAAAAAGAAGTTTTAGTGATCGTAGATTTGAAAGAAGGAAAACTTGAAAAATTTATGGGATGGATGCAATCAGATGAAGGTATGAGTGTGAGAAAATCTGCAGCTCATCCAGAAAAAACTATAGGAGCAGTAAAGCCAGATAAAAGTGGCGTAATGTTTAAGGTATTTGTTCATAATATGGAAAAAATGAAAGAACTAATATCTGGTACACATCCAGTTGGAAAGGAAATTTACGATGAATGTGTTATCAAGATGACTGCTTGGGATTTAACAAAGGTTGAAATGTAATATGGCGAAATTTTATTTGGTTGGCAAAATAAGTGCAGAATTAATGAAAAGAATGCAAAATGATCCAACTGCAGATAGATATGCATCGACTAAGAAAGTTACTGAGGCGGCTGGTTTAAAATTGATCAGCTATGAATGGGTAAGAGGTAGATTTGATGTTATCTCATGTGTCGAGGGAGATTATGAACAAGCACTTTCTTTGAAGATTGCATTTAAAAATTCAGGCCTTATGGATGATTTGATGGTACATGAAGTTATTGACTACAATAAAGCTTTTCAAAATGCTGCAGATGCCACAAAGTCTGTTATTAAACCAGGAGAATAATTATGAGTGGTTATGCGATCTTTAACCTTAATGTTAACAATCCAGAAAATTATAAGGAATACATAGACAAAGTTAAACCCACTGCAGAAAAATTTGGTGGAGAGTATCTTGTGAGAGGTGGTACCAGCGAGACTATTGAAGGGTCATGGCAACATCCAAGGACAGTTGTGATAAAATTTCCAAGTTACGAGAAAGCAAAAGAATGGTATAATTCTGAAGAATATAAACCAATAAAACAAATTCGGTTAGATAACGCAGATTCTAATGGAATGATAATTGAAGGAGTTTAAAGGAGATAAAATGTCAATATTAGAAAAATACAGTGCTGCATTAAAAAATAAAGATGAAGCAGCAATGAATGAGCTTTTGCATGACGATTTCAAATTTACAATGCATAAATCAGGAAATACTTTAGGTAAAGCTGAAGTGATCAAATGGGCGATGAGCGGTGATATTAATCAAAGAGATACAAGAGTTGTATATGAAAATGACGAAGTTGGTGTACACCACGCATTTGTAACATTTGATGATGGAAACACTGAAGCAGTAATGGCAGTCTATAAATATGATAATGGAAAAATCATGAGTTTAGAGACTGGCGCAACACCAATGCCTAAATAATGAAAAAACTAATACTTTTATTTATTTTTATCGCCTTTAATTCAAATGCAGCTTCAATGAAGATGATTGGATCTAAAGGTGATCCAAATGATGTTACAAGAGTAATAGAAGTAAAGATGTATGACAATTATTATGAACCTAAGTCAATTCAAGTTAAAAAAGGCGAAACAGTAAAGATAATTGTTAAAAATTTAGGTGAACTGGTGCATGAATATAATATTGGCACTAAAAAGATGCATATTGATCACCAACCAGAAATGGCAAGATTAATTGAACACGATATTCTTTTAGGCGACCGGATTGATCATAAAAAAATGAAAGAAATGTCTAAAAAAGATCACTCATTGGGCCACAAACACGCAAATAGTGTAATGCTAGAGCCAAATAAAACAGGAGAAATTATTTGGAAGTTTTCAAAAGATATTTCTTTAGAAATGGCATGTAATATTCCGGGTCATTATGAAACTGGAATGGTTGGGCCAATTATTATTGAATAATATAATTTTATAGATATTAATTTTAGATAATATTATTCTTAATTGATGAGTAATATAACAGCTTATATAATCTTAATTATTGCAGTTGCTCTTGGTACAGCATCAAATGGTTTTGCCAAAGCTGCAAATGGTTTTACAATATTTTTACCAAGTGTCTTTACAGCAATAACAATAGTTGCATGTATGTATACACTATCCTTAGTTATGAAAACTATTCCTGTTAGCGTAACATATGCTTCATTCGCAGGCTTATGTATAATAGCTACTTCTATTGTGGGAATTTATAAATTTAATCAAATCCCTGACTTTTTTACAATTATAGGTCTAATATTAATTATATCTGGAGTTTTAATTGTTAATTTAGTTGGAAAATCAAATTAAATATTAAAGTTCATCTGGCAGATCATGCTTACCGTCATCTTTTAAATCAATCATATATTCTTTAACTACAAAATCTAAATCTAGATCTGAGTATAAATGTGGAAACATGTTGCCATCAGTTGATTGCTCCCAAACTAGATTTTTTAATTTTAGAGCATCCACTTTAAGAATTATTAAATTAGTTTGATTAATATAAAACTTATTGAGTGTTTGCTTGACCTGATCTTTGTCTGAAAAATGAATATAACCATCTTTTAAATCTAATGCAGTGCCTTTAAAAACATTATTTTGTTTTGCCTCACTCCACTCAGATTTTGTACATATCTTGTAAACAAAATCAAAATTCATTTTATTTCAAAAAGTCGTCTACTTCTACTTGATAACCTTCAACTAAACGATTTGTTTCATTTGCCATTCCGACAATTGCGATCATTTCGTTTATCATTCCGTCTGTTGCACCTTTTTTTCTGGCAGCTAAAGAATGAGATTTAATACAATATTCACAATTGTTAGTAATTGAAACTGCAACATAAATAAGTTCCTTTACAGCAGGATCTAATTCACCTTTTCCCATTACTTGTTGTAATGATCTCCAGGTTCTTTCTAATGTTTCAGGACTATTAGCCATTGTTTTCCAAAAATTCGGAATTTCAGTTATTTGTCGGGCTTCTTTTATTTCATCAAAAATTTCTTTTACTTTGCCAGTTGCATCTTTTTCTTCAATTGGTTTGAACATCTTATTTCCTCCTATTTTTTGTTTATGATATCACTCTTAAATTTTGTATACAAAATTTTTGAATAATTATTCATATCTTGCATATTTTCTTTAGCTTCTTTATCAAATTTTTCTAGCGCACCTTGTCCTAATTGGTTTTCTAAAGATGCTTTATACTCAGGTACGCACCCCCAATCATTTACTGTTGTATCCTTAATCTCTATGTGGAATTGGATACCATAAGCACTATTTTTATATCTAAATATCTGATATTTTGTCTCTTTTGATGAAGCAATTAATGTTACATCTTTATTTTTTTCTAATTCTTTAACTTCATAAGAGTGCCATTGTAATGATGTAATTTTTTCTGGAAAATCTGCAAAAAGTATATCTTTCTTTTTTTCATCCAAAAAATTTATATCCATCATTCCAATTTCTGGATTATTAGTTTTAACTACTTTTCCTCCAATTACTTCTCCTAGCAATTGACATCCTAGACAAAAACCTAAGTATGGCTTATTTAATTCTACAACAAACTCTTTAATTTTATTTTTTTCATCAATAAGCCAAGGATAATCCTTTTCCATCCATGTATCCATAGGTCCGCCCATACATAGCATTCCGTCAAAAAAATTTAGATTATTTGGAATTTTTTCACCTTCATCTAATTCAATTGTTCTAATATTAACTCCATCTTTGATCATTAAATCTTTTATATAACCGGGATCTTCAATTTTAATGTGTTGAAGAACAAGAATTTCCATTATTAAACGACGGGTTTTAGCAAACCTAATATTTTTTTATGAATTGTTTTATTGGATGATACCACTACATGTCCTGCCTGTTTTGCATTTTGATTGTCCCAAGTTGTTACAATACCACCAGCAGCATTAATAATTGGTATTAGTGGATGAATGTCCCAAATTTTATTATTACATTGTATGACAACATCAATTCTACCTTCACATATCTGAGCATATGATAATGCATCTGAACAAGGAAATTGTATTAATTTAAGAAGTTTTGGAATTTTTTTTTGTTTATATAAAGAAATAGCTCCATGAAAACCAGCAGTTAATTTGATATCTTTAAATTTAACATTCTTGTTGACTGATATTTGTTTTCTTTTTTTATTTTCAACAACATATGCAATTTTTGAAGATTGATTATAATAATATTTGTTTAACATTGGGAAGTTTGCCAAACCAAATATTGGATTGCTTTTGTAATTTACTGATATTAAGTTACTCCAAGTAGGACTTCCTATGACAAATGACCTGGTTCCATCTATGGGATCAATTACCCAACTAAAATCACTTTTAGTTTTTTTGTAACCAAATTCTTCTCCAATAATTTCATGACCAGGAAATTTTTTGCCTATCTTTGCTCTAATGAATTTTTCAAAAGCTTTATCGCATGTAGTAACAGGGTCATATCCTTTGCCAAGTAATTTATTATTAACTTTAAAAGGCTTATTAAGTTTTTTAAAATAAAAATTTGTTAAATCAATTGCTAGTTGGTTCAAAAACTTTGGAAATTCATTATTTTTAATTATTAGATTGCTATCCATAATTCCAAATACTACTTAATTTCTCTTGATTAAAGATATTTTTTAATTAATGCTCAATTTTATGAAAATTGAATTAGATAATAATAAGGTTTTCTTTATAGATGAAAATCTGAATGAAGAAATTCATCCTTTTTGGCTTAGAGAAAGAGTAGAAAATGTTGAATTATTGGATCAAAAAACACAGCAGAGACTATTTGATCCAAGCACAATGGAATCAGACGTCATTATAAAGTCAGCAATAATTGAAAAGGACCTCTTAAACATAACTTTTTCAGATGGAATAGAAACTAAAATTGATATTAATAAAATAATTCGAGAATTTAAAAATTCCAACTCAATTATTAAAATTAAAGAAAAAGTAAAATGGACTTCTTCACTTAATGATGTAAAAAAATTTAATTTTCATGAGAATATTTATGAAAGTATTGAAATGCATGAATTACTTGCTTCTTTTTACAAGTATGGATTTGCAATTTTAAAGAATGTTCCAACTCATGATAATTATTTAATCAAATTTGCTAACTCTGTGGGCAGTGTTAGAAGAACTAATTTTGGTGAACACTTTAATGTTTCGTCTAAACCTAATCCTAATGATCTTGCATATACACCTTTGCCGTTGGCTCCTCATACCGATAATCCATATAGAAATCCAGTCCCTTGTATTCAGATATTGCATTGTATTGAGAATGAAGTAACCGGTGGTTTATCTACGTTGGTTGATGGTTATACTGTTACTGAAGATTTAAAAAAAGACTTTCCTGAATATTATGAAATATTAACTAAAGTAAAAGTAAAATTTAAATTTATTGATAAAGATGTGATTTTAGAAGACTGGTCTGAATTAATAGAGCTCGATGAAAACAAGAATTTTAAACAAGTTAGATTTAGTCCTCGGCTTGACTACGTACCAGTTTTAAAAAAAGAGGAACTAGATCTTTATTATAAAGCCAGAAAAAAATTATCTGATTTATATAACTCTGATTTCTATAGAATAGAATTTAGATTAATGTCCGGAGATTTAATTATGATGGATAATTACAGATTGCTTCATGGTAGAACAGAATTTAATCCGAATGAGGGTAAAAGATTTTTACAAGGGTGCTATATTGAATATGATAGTACTGATAGCAAGCTTAGACATTTACAAAGAAAGTTTAATATAAATTAATTTAACCTATGCTTTGTAAAAAAGGCATATACTCAAGAAGATAATAACCTAAAGCTTGCAACTGGTTAGTGATCATTAGTATTCCTGTAATTAACAGTAGAGATCCACCAAACATATTTATCATCTTCATCTTTGCTTTTAGATTTTTAGAAAAAATCATAAATTTTTGTATCAAGTAACCTGATAGAACAAAGGGAATTGCTAGTCCAAGAGAATAAAATGATAAAAGACCAATTCCTTTATTAATACTATCTTCGGTTGATGCGATTGCAAGAATTGATCCTAAAATTGGACCAATACAAGGTGTCCAGCCAAAACCAAAAGCCATACCAATTAAAATTGAACTTAGTATTCCAGTATTGTTATTTGTCTGAAATCTCTTCTCATAATTTAAAAACTTAAGATTTATAAGTCCTAATATTTGTAAAGAGAATATTATAATGATTATTCCAGCTCCAATTCTGAGTTGATAAGAGTTTTCTAATACTAAAGAACCTAAAAATGTAGCAGTAGCTCCAAAACTTATGAATACAATAGAAAATCCGACTGCAAATAAAATAATAGGAAAAATATTTACAGTTTTTTTTTCAAGTAATTCATTAAGAGTTGATCCTGATATATATGATATATACCCTGGTATTAGAGGCAGAACACACGGAGATAAAAAGCTAAGCAAACCAGCTCCAAAAGCTAAAATAAATTCAATCATTATCCAGTATTTTTAATAGCTGCAGAAATACCTGCTATTGATGCCATCATTGCATCATTTAAATCTTTTTTATCTTTTTTATTTAATTTTTTTTTTAGAAGCTTATTCATCACTACTGCCTGTAAAACATTAAGGATTTCAGAATATATGTTTCTAATAATTGCTGGACCTCTAAAAATTTTTCTTTGTTTAAAAATTTCTTTTGGTGTTATTTGATCATTCAATTTTTTAACAGCATCAAATTGAAATCTTAATTTTTTTCCAACTCTGATAAGTTTATCATCAGCTAGGTTTTTTTCGTAAATTTTTGATATTTCTGGGTCTACCTTAGAAATTACCATGTCAAGCAAGTCCATTGTTGAATTAAAATAAGGCCAGTTTTTTTCCATATCAATAAGTGTTTTTTTAAATTTCTTTATAGATGAATATCTTAAGGCCTCAGCAGTACCTAACCAAGCGGGTAACATTAATCTAATTTGTGTCCAGGCAAAAACCCAAGGAATAGCTCTTAAACTATTTATATTATCAACATTTTTTCTTTTAGAAGGTCTAGAACCAATTGATAATTTCCCAAGTGCCATATGCGGAGTCACGGTTTTAAAATATCTTATAAAATCTGAACTGTGATTTATATTTTTTCGATAAGAACTTGTTGATATCTCAGACATACTTTGAATTAATTGTCTCCAACTGTCTTTTGGTTTTGGAGGTGGGTTTAAAGTAGCTTCCATAACAGATCCTATATAACTGCACAGATTATATTTTGCTAAAGGCTCATAACCATATTTTTGCTGTATTACTTCTCCTTGATCGGTTATTCGAATTTTACCATTGACCGATCCAGCTGGTTGTGATCTCAGTGTTGCTTGTATCGGTCCACCACCTCTTCCTGCAGACCCTCCTCTTCCATGAAAAAATGTAACGTCTATTTTAAATTTTTTAGCAAGTTTAATTATTTCTTCCTGTAATTTAAATTGATGCCAACTCGCAGAAAGCTTTCCAGCATCTTTACTTGAGTCAGAGTACCCAATCATAATTTCTTGCTTGTTATTAATATCTTTTCTGTACCATTTTAATGAAAAAAGTTTTTCCATTATTGGTTTTGCATTTATCAGATCATCAAGTGTTTCGAAAAGAGGAACTACTCTAAGTCTATTCTCAATTTTTGCTTCTTTTTGAAAAAACATGACTGATAATATATCAGAGGCCGAAGATGTCATTGAGATTACATATGCTCCTAAGCACTCCTTAGGTTGACTTGCTAATACTTTAAAAGTAGACCAAACCTCTTTATTTTCTTTATTTTTAAATTGAAAATTTTTTAATACATTTTTACTTTGCATTTTGTTCGATAAATAGTTA
>CABYVU010000017.1 GCA_902522525.1 uncultured Pelagibacteraceae bacterium
GTTTAGCGTAACTAATAGATACTTCTGATAAATTTAATATTTCTTTATCTTGTGATTTATTCTTAATTTTATTAACAGTTTGACTAGCTTGACTCTCGTTTAGAAGTTTTTCATAATTAAAACATCTAACACTAGTATTTAAATCTTTTAAAAATTCTAATTTAGGAGAATTATTTTTACAATTTTCATCTGAAAAGTTACATCTATCAAAAAAACTACATCCACTTTGAATTATACCCGGTTGAGGTTGACTACCAGGCATCGACTCTGGGAGACCAGCTAAAGATAATTTTGGTATAGATTTAAGCAATCCGTGGGTATAAGGATGAATTGGTCTTTTAAGGATATCTCTTGATGGACCTTCTAAAACGATTTCTCCTGAATACATAACAATAATTCTGTCACTCACTTGAGCAATGGCCCCTAAGTCATGACTTACATAAACCATCGATGTTCCAGTTTCTTTTGCAATATAATTTAGAAGTTCCAAAACATGAGCTTGTGTTGTTACATCCAATCCTGTTGTAGGTTCGTCTAAAAGAAGTAAATCTGGTGTTCCAGCTAATGCCATGGCAACAGCAACTCTCTGTTGTTGACCTCCTGAGAGTTCATGAGGGTATCTTAAAGCAATCGTCTCTGGTGAAGGAAGTCTAACTTTATTTAACAACTCAGAAATTTTTTTTTCTCTTTCCTTTTCATCTAAATCTGAGTGCAATTGTAAAGCTTCATCAATTTGATAACCTATCTTTAAGTTTGGTGTCAATGCTTGACCTGCATTTTGTGGAATCATTGCTATCTTTCTACCTCTGATTTTTTCTAAATCTTTACTTTTCATTTTTAATAGATTTGACGAGTTGAACTGACATTCTCCTCCAATAGTATAAAGTCCATGCTTAACATATCCCATCATTGCTAATGCTAATGTGCTTTTTCCTGAACCAGATTCTCCTACTATTCCAACTGTTTCACCCTTTTTGATATTTGTGCTTATATTTTTTAAAATTAAGATTTCTTCACCTTTTTTACTTCTAAATCCTATAGATAAGTTTTTTACTTTTTGAATTATATCAGTCATTATTAAACGGGAGCTTTAGTTGATCTATCTATGCCTAAAGCTTTAGCAAAAGCGTCTGCTGTTAAATTAATACCTATAATTAAACTACTTAATCCAACAATTGGTGCTATTACTGCCCAATAAGCGAAAGACATCAACCCTCTTGCATTTGATATCATTAATCCCCAGTCTGGAGTTGGAGGACTAACCCCAAAACCTAAAAAAGATAGAGAACTAAAACCAAGCAACATCCATGACCATCGCATTGCACCTTCAACTAATATTGCATCTCTTACATTAGGAATTATTTCATTCCAAATAATTGAAAAATTACTATGTCCCCTCGCTTTTGCAGAGACTATAAAGTCTTTTGCAATAACATCATGTGTTGCTGCTCTTGCAACTCTTACAATTCCTTTACCATAAAAAAATCCTAAAGCAGGTATCAACACTTCAGTAGATGTCCCTAACAAAGATACAATTAATAACATTGCTAATATCCATGGAATAGATAGGAACGCATCTACAATTCTCATAACTACATCGTCAATTTTTCCTCCAACCAATCCACAAAATATTCCTAAAAGACCACCCCAAAGTAATGCTATTAAAGATCCAAAGAAAGTTATTGTGAGAGCTGTTCTTCCTCCTAAAATTGTTCTTGTAAAAACATCTCTTCCAAGGTCGTCAGTTCCAAACCAATACTCAGCTGAAGGAGCCTGAAGCATTAAAGTTGGATCTATAGATTTAAAATCATGAGGAGCAATATAAGGGCTTATAAATGCAAGAATTATATGAAAAACTAAGATACTTAGACCAATAAGTCCAGATGGTCTTGAAGCCATTGTAATTATAATTTCAGATAATTTTGCAATAGCGCTTTTCTTCTCCTCTTTGTAAATATTATCCAATTTCATATTATTTTCTTATCTGTAACGTTTTTAATCTAGGGTTAAGCATTAGTGTTAATAGATCAGCTAATAAATTTATACTTACGTAGATAGATGCAAGAATTATTGCTAATGCTTGAACTGTTGGTAAATCTCTGTTTGAAATTGACTCAATTACTAGTCTTCCAAGACCAGGGTAATTAAATACAACTTCGGTTACTACAACTCCGCCTAAAAGCCATGCTATAGTCAAGGCTACGACATTAATAGCAGGTAATAATGCGTTTGGTAAAACATGTTTGAAAACCATTTTCCAATAAGGAACTCCTTTAAGAATTGCCATTTGAACATATTCGCTTGCCATTACTTGAATTACACTTGACCTTACCATTCGAGCCATATGCGCTGTCATAATCATAGCTATAGCAACCACTGGTAAAATTATATTTGGCAGCAACTCTAAGAAAGAGACGTCTGTTGGAACTATTACTATACCAGGTAACCACTCTAACCATATTGCAATTATTAAGATTAACAAAGTAGCACTTATAAATTCTGGAATAGTCATAGCAAATATTGTTACAGTTGATATTGCAACATCAGGTAACTTGTCTCTCCACAGAGCAGTAATAATTCCTAAAATTAAGGCTATTGGTATACCTATAAAAATTGCAGCTGATGCCAATACAAGTGAATTTTTAATTCTTGGACCCAAAACTTCTTTGATTGGCATCTCTCCACTTAAAGAATAACCGAAGTCTCCTTGAATAGCATTTAATGCCCACGATACATATCTCTCATATGCTGGAACATTTAAACCAAGTCTTCTGTAACAAGCTTCTAATTGCTCGCCAAAAGCTTGTCTTTCTAAATAAGTAGTGCATGCATCACCTGGTAAAACCTCTGTGCCTACAAACGTAATTATAGATACAATAAATAAGGTAATAAAACCTAACAAAATTCTTTTTATAATTAAAAAAAGCATAAGAATTTTAAATTTTAAATTATTTATTTAGAAATGAAAGAGGTTTTACAGGCCTACTTAAAGGCCTGTAAAACAAAATTTATTATTGAACACTTAGTGTGTGCCATCTAATTGAAAAATACTCAACTTCGTCAAGATTTTTCACTCTAGAAGACGTCACAACAAGTCTAGACACATGGTAAGGAATCATTGTTCCAGATTCTTCCCATAATGTTTTTTGAGCATTAATATATGCTGCTTTTCTTTTGCTAAAATTTAACTCACCTCTTGCTTCAGCTAAATTCTTATCAAAAGATGCACTTTTATAATATGACTCATTCCATTTTGCTTCGCTGTGATAAGCCTCGTGCAAAATACTATCTGCTGGTCTTTCATTCCAACGTGTCATTGCTACAGCTTTTTTCATCCAAGTTTCATTCCAATAACTTTTTGAAGGTGTCATTTGAATATCTGCTCTTATATTAGCTTTTGCAAGCTGTTGTTGTAAAACCTCAGCAATAGTTGGCCATGTTGGCTCTTTTGTAGATACGTGAATTGTCATATCAATACCATCAGGATATCCAGCTTCTTTTAGTAATTTTTTTGCTGTAGCTGGTTGTGGTGGACAACTCTTTTTCATTCTATATTGATCTGATGGTGCAACAGGGGTATCACAAGACACTGTTGCTGCTCCAGCCATAACTAGATCAACTAATTCTTGTCTATCTACTGCTATTCTTACAGCCTTTCTTACTCTAGGATCATCAAAAGGTGCAACATCTGTTCTCATTACCATGCCTCTCCAGTTTCCTGTTGGTATAACTGAAACGTTAAATTTTGAATTACCATCAAATATTTTTTTCTGATTGAATGGAACGTATCTATTCATATCTATTTGACCAGTTAGTAGAGCTTGAATTCTAGCTTGACCATCTGGGATAGCAATTACATGAACCTCAGCAAGTTTTGGTGCTCCTTCCCAATAATCTGGGTTTGCTTTAAGAATTGTTGTTCCCTCAGCATCGAATTTATCAACTATAAACGGTCCAGTTCCAATACCTGTTTTTCCAATAGTATCACCTGATCCATTTGGTATCATTCTTAATCTATAATCAGTTAATAAAAGCGGAAAATCTGCAAAAGATGTATTCAACTTTATTTTTACTGTATGTGAGTCGACAACCTCAATATCTGTTACTGCACTCATGCTTTTCTTTGCAGGCGAACCAATTTCAGGATCTTTAACTCTCATCAAAGAGTATTTTACATCCTCTGCATCAAAATCAGATCCATCATGGAATTTAACACCTTTTCTTAAGTTAAAAGTCCATTCTGTTGCATCTGCGTTACCAGACCAGTCAGTAGCTAGCTCGGGAGAAGTAACTCCTTTAAGATCTTTTCTAACAAGACGGTTTTGAGTCATTATCACTACTTGAAATAGTCTTCCTTTAGTAATTGCATCTAAATTTGTATCTTTTCCAAAACCAAGATCGTGAGACAGCTTGAAAACCCCACTTGATGCATTGGCAAATGAAAATGTTACAAATAGTGATACCAATGAAATTGATATCAATTTTAAAATGTTTTTCATAATTTCCTCTCTTTAAAAAAATAAAAGGTAACAATTAGCTACTTATATAGCAACAGTCAAAATGGACATTTTTTATTTGTTTTATTGGTGTATTCTAATTATCTAAAAAAATAATGAATGATTTGATCAATAAATATAGGTTTACTGTAAAGCCTGTAAGCCTTAAAAATTCTAATTCATTAGAGCTTGCAAGATCAATTCAAGTTCACCCTTTAACTTATCAGGAATTACCATATGACCCGGAATATTCAAATTATGCAGGAAGATTAACCCTTGAAAAATTATCTAATGTTAGTCCTGAGGAAATGTATTGGAAGGCAAGGAGAGAAATTATTTTTAGGCATACGGGAGAACATCCATTTGAAATATCAGGACCAGATGCTCTTAAATTTTTACAAAAAATATTTCCTAGAGACATTTCAAAAATCGCTGTGGGAAGATGTTCTTATCAGTTTGCTTGCTATCATGATGGTGGGATGATTACAGATGGGATACTTTTAAGAATTGATAAAGATAAATATTGGTTTGCGCAAGCAGATGGTGACCTATTTTCTTGGTATAAAGCACATTCTAAAAATTTTAATGTAAAGATTGATGATCCAAATGTTTGGGTAAGCCAGGTTCAAGGTCCATTGTCTATGAAACTACTTGAAAATTTGAGTAATGGTTTTTCAGAAAATGGTTGGAAATATTTTGATTGGAAAGAGTTACAAATTTTAGATCAAAAAGTAATAGTAAGCAGAAGTGGTTTTACTAATGAACTTGGTTGGGAAATTTATTTTAGACCTGAAAATGAAACAGAGAAAATTGGAGATTATATTCTTGAGCAAGGAAAAAAATTAGGTATGATTTTGGTAGCTACACCAGGATTTAGATGTCGAAGAATTGAAGCTGGACTTTTGTCTGCTGGACAAGATTTTTCAAAAAATACCAATCCTTTTTCAGTTGGACTTGGAAGATTTATAAATTTTGATAAAGAGAATTTTATTGGAAAAGAAGCACTTATGTCGTCAGAGAAAAAATGTAAGACTTGGGGAATTCGGGTTATGTCTGGAACTGCAATTAAAGGAGAGAGTATTAAATTAAATGAAAAAGAGATTGGCAAAATAACTTCTAGCACATGGTCACCTTATCAAGTTTGTGGTGTTGGTATAGTGCACCTCAACAATAATGAAAATGGACCAGGCGATATAGTTGATGTCAAATGCACTGATGGGAAATTACATAAAGGCCAAATCTGTAAATTACCAATGTATGATGAACATGGAGAAATAGTAAGAGGTATAGACAGAAATATACCCCATGAACCTAAACCTTGGCCTGGTATTTAAATTCAAATTGTTAAAAATATAGTTAGTGAAGATAAAAAAAAAAATAATTACTATCGGAGGTGGAGGGTTTACTCACAACCAAGATAATGATCAAGACCAATTCATTTTAAACCATATTAACAAAAAAAATTCTTCATTAGGATTTTTACCGATTGCAAGTAACGATGACTCAAATAAAACCAAATTATTTTACAAAAGATTTGAAGATTTAGATTTAAACGTATCTCACTTTAATCTTGTCTCTAGCGTAAAAGGTTTTGAAAATTGGCTTTCAAATCTTGATGCAGTTTATGTAGGTGGTGGAAATACAAAATTCATGCTCAAATATTGGAAAGAAAATAATTTAATTGGGCTTTTTAAAGAAATTTATAATTCAGGTATAATTCTATCTGGTGTAAGTGCTGGTGCTGCGTGTTGGTTCGATTGCTTTCTGACTGACTCAGATGGACCTGGATTTAAATCTATGAATGGCATTGGATTATTAACCGGAAGTTTTACACCACATTATTCAGACTCAAAAAGAGCGGAAAAATATAGAGAAAATATTAAAAATAAAACTTTACCAGATGGTATTGCTGTTGATGATGGTGTTGCAGTACTTTTTATTGACGGAAAACCAACAGAGGTTTATTCTTCTAGAAAAGGTCATAATGCTTATTTTGTTGATCAAAATAAACAATTTAACTTAAAAGAATATATTAAAATTAACAATGAGTGATAATATTTTACCAAGTCAAAAAATCTTTAGCATAAAAGATGCAAGAGAACTATCACGTAAACGTCTTCCCAAATTAGTTTTTGATTTTATTGACGGAGCATCAGGAGATGAGAAGCTTGCTGAAATCAACAGTATAGCTCTAGACCAAATTAGATTAGAGCCCAAAGTTTTAAGAAATGTTGAAAAAAGATCTCTTAAAAAAAAGGTATTAGGATACGAATTTAATTTTCCTTTTGGTTTTGCTCCTATGGGAATGACTAATTTGTCTTGGCCAGGAGCAGACTCTATGTTAGCCGCTGAAAGTGCTAGAAATAATATTCCAACTTGTGTTTCTATGGCATCAACCACAACATTAGAAGAGATGTATGAACTCTCAGAAGGTCATTCGTGGATGCAGCTATATATTTTTCAAGATGAAAATTTCGTGATGGAGCTTTTGGAAAGAGCAAAAAATACTGGTTATGAGGTAGCAATTTTAACTGTAGATGTGCCTGTTTTATCTAGAAGAACTAGAGATGATAAAAATGGTTTCTCTTATCCTTTTAAGATAGGTCCAAAACAATTTTTTGATTTTGCAACTCATCCGATTTGGTCTCTATCAACTTTGATGAGTGGAATTCCTAAACCTATGAACTATGTGACCTCAAAAAGTGGAGATGGAATCTTTAAAAGAAAAGAAAGTAGAGGTTCTACTGATTGGAACGCACTTAAAAGAGTAAGGGATAAATGGAAAGGCAAACTTATTGTTAAAGGAGTAATGTCTCCTGATGATGCAATAAAAATAAAAGAAGCTGGTGCGGATGCTATTCAAGTTTCAAATCATGGAGGTAGACAATTAGACAGTGCCACAGCAGCAATAAATATGCTTCCATTGATTAGAAAATCAGTTGGAAGTAATTTTCCTTTAATCTTTGATAGTGGAATAAGAAGTGGAAGCGATATAGTAAGAGCGCTAGCATTTGGTGCAGATTATGCAATGATTGGAAGACCCGTTATGTATGCAATGGGAGCTGATGGAAAAAAAGGATTAAGAAGAATAGTTGAGATTATAAAAGAAGAAGTTAGCACAACACTAGGGTTAGTTGGATTAAATGATATTAATGAAGTAACATCTGAGATAGTAATAGAGAATACTATTAATAAGGTAAATTACTAAATGAGTGAGAATAAAATTAGAGGTGGAGCGTTATTAGCTAGAGCTTTAAAAGATAAAGGAATTAGTAAGGTTTTTACTCTTGCAGGAGGTTTTTGTAATCCGGCAATTGAAGGATTTGCTGAGTGTCAAATTGAAGTGATAAATACACCCCATGAACAAATTGCAGGTCATTTAGCAGATGGCAATACAAGAATTACTCGTAAACCATCAGTATGCTTAGTTGGACCAGAGGGATTTACTAATGCAGTTCCCTCTATGATGGAGGCTTGGGGTGAGAGAAGTCCTGTTATTTATATTACTGGTTCCAGCAGTCTTAAAAGGCAAGGTTCAGGTGGTTTTAAAGAAATAGACGATGTTTCAATAGCAGCGCCTTTAACAAAATACAGTGCAAGCATTACTGATGGAACTAGAATAAGAGAATTCGTCGACAAGGCATATCATATTGCTACCAACGGTTATCCTGGCGCTGTTCATCTTAGTCTACCAGTAGATATTATGTTTTCATCTTTTGCAGAAGAAGTAGGATTAGAGGAGAGGCCATTTTCTCACAAAGCTAAACCTCTAGCTAAAGCTTGGCCAGATCCAAATTCTCTATCAGAAGTTTTAGAACTTGCTTGTAATGCTAAAAAACCAATTATAATAGGTGGCCATGGAATTTGGTGGTCACATTCAGAAAAAAATCTTGAAGCAGCTGGCAATAATTTAAATATACCAATTTTTAATGTTCCATATCATCAAAAATTATTAGGTGAGGAAGCAAATGCTTATATGGGATTGGCTGATATACATCAATATCCTCCCTCAGAATATGCGTTACAAAATTCTGATTTAGTGCTTGTTGTTGGAGCACGTTTAGACAATCAAATGAATTTTGGAAATCCACCTTTTATACCAAAATCAACAAAATTGTTATGTATTAATGGCTCCCATGAGGAAATCGAACTTAATAGAGCAGCTGATTTTTGTTTACTAAGCGATCCTGGTGTTTTTTTAGATACATTATCTAATTTAAAGAAGAATAATAAATGGAATTTAGATACAACTTGGTTCGAAGAAAATAAAAAAAAGAAAAAAGAATGGGTAGATAAATCCTTGAAAGATTTAGAAATTGAGGCTGAGGCATCAAAAAAAAATGGTGGTAAAATTCATCCTCTACAACTTTCATTAGATGTCCAAGAAGCAATGGGTGAAAATGACTGGCTTGTTATAGATGGAGGAAATACCCATTTCTGGTCAGAGATTGCAATTAATATTGCTGGTGCAAAAGGTAAAAAATTAAAAGGTATCTTACATCCTGGAACATTTAGTATGTTAGGTGTTGGGGTTTCGTTTGCTTTATCTGCTAAAAATCACAATCCAGACTCAAATGTTGTTCTTATAAGTGGAGATGGTGCGTTTTTATCAGGAGGCATGTCTATTGAAAGTGTATTTTATGAAAAAAAACCTATTACTGTTGTAATTGATAACAATGGTGGATTGGCCTCAATAGGGCAACAACAAGAGAGGTTATTTAAAAGTGGGAAAAGCGTTGCAACTGATTTTCGAGACATACCATTTCATAAGATATTTGAGGGTTTTGGAGGGTATGGAGAATTAGTTAATAAAAGAGAAGAACTTGCACCGGCGCTTAAAAGGGCAATGGAAAGTGGAAAACCTGCATGTGTAAATGTCAAAGCAAAACCAGTACTAAGCCCAATAGTCTCTGCAGTTGCAAGTAAAAGAGAGAAGTCATCAATAGAATAAAATGGCAATATTTTCATCACACTTATTAGACGCCACAAATGGATTTCATGCTAAAAATGTCGATGTAATAATTTATCAAATAAAAAAAAATGGAGATAAAGAAATTTTTTTTGAAACTAAATCTGATGATGGAGGTAGAATACATAAAGAGTTTAATTTAAGTGATGATGATACCAGGTGTGGATATGAGATGATTTGCAAAATTGGGAGTTATTTTTCTGAGAAAAGAATTATTTCTGAAATAAATATTAAATTTAAAATGGAAGATAATAACAAAAAATATCATATTCCAATCATAATTTCAAAAAATAGCTATACTGTGTGGTGGTCAAAATAAAATGAATAGTGAGAATTTAATAGATCAAAAAAGTATTAAATTAAACATGTCAAGACGTATAAGACGTACTCCATTTACAAACAAGGTTGAGGAACTTGGTGTATCAGATTTTACTGTTGTAAACCACATGTTGTTACCAAAAGGATTTAAGAATACAGTTGAGGAAGATTACTGGCATTTAAGAGAGCAGGTTCAAGTTTGGGATGTATCTTGTCAAAGACAAGTACAAATTACAGGTCCTGACTCAGCAAAGCTTGTACAAAAAATGACACCCCGCTCTATAAAAAAAATGGAGACTGGAAAATGTTTTTATATCCCAATAATAGATGAGACTGCAGGAATGATTAATGATCCAGTTTTACTTAAACTAGATGATGACATGTTTTGGATTTCTATAGCTGACTCAGATATTCTGCTTTGGGCAAAAGGTATTGCATTAGGTTCTGGATATAATGTTGAAATAGTAGAACCAGATGTTTATCCATTAGCTATTCAAGGTCCTAAATCTGAAGACCTATTGATTTCAATATTTGGTGAAGAAATAAAAAAATTAAAATTTTTTAATTTTAAAGTTTTTGACTTTTTGGGTACAAAACAGGTAATTGCTAGGTCTGGATATAGTAAGCAAGATGGTTTTGAAATTTATTTCAAAGGATTTGAAACTCATTTTAATGAAATTGAACTTGGTGAAAAGCTTTGGGATATCATTTGGGATCATGGTCAAAAATTTAACATATCTCCAGGATGTCCAAACCTAATTGATAGAATTGAGGCAGGACTTATGTCCTATGGTAATGATTTCACTAGAGAAAATAACCCGCTAGAATGCAATCTTGAGAAATATTGTAAACAAGAAGATGATCATGATTTTATTGGAAAAGATGCTTTGAGAAAGATTCAATCTGAAGGAATTAAACAACAGATGAGAGGAATAATTTTTGATGGCGAACCCTGTAAGCCAACGGGAGTTCCTTTACCAGTATACTCAAAAAACAATAAAAAGATTGGTCAAATAGCATCTGGAATTTATTCCCCAAGAATTAAGAAAAACATAGGTTTATCAATGATAAATAGAGATTTTTGGGATTTAGGGAATGAAGTTTTTATAAACACTTTTAATGGAAAAAACAGAAAAGGCATTATAACTTCTTTACCATTTCCTGATTAACTTTATATTTAAATTATGTTTAAACCAGTGATAGCAGGATTTTCAAGATCACCTTTTACTATGGCTAGAAAAGGGGCCTTGATTGATTCAAAGCCAGTTAATCTATTAGCAGAAGTAATTAAAGATTTAGTATCTAAATCAAATGTTAAAAAAGATGACATTGAGGATATTGTAGTTGGTTGTGCATTTCAAACAGGAGAACAAAGTTTTAATATTGGAAAGTTGACTACTTTTCTAAGTGGTATGAATGTTAAAACCTCAGGCATGACAGTAGATAGATGGTGTGGCTCATCAATGGAAGCCATTCATATTGCAGCTGGTAAAATTTCATTAGGTGCTGGAAAAGTATTTGTTTGTGGAGGAGTAGAAAGCATGACAAGAGTAAATACTGGTTTTGAGCCAATCCCCTACCCTGAAAGTAAGACAGACAATCCACATGTTTATTTTTCAATGGGAACAACTGCAGAAAATGTTGCTAAAAAATATAATATTTCAAGAAATGAACAACAGGAATTTGCTATATCAAGTCATCAAAAAGCACACGAAGCTCAGACTAAAGGGAATTTTAAGAATGAAATCGTATCAATTGGTGATTGTGATACTGATGGAAACATTAGACCAAATAGTACAATGGAAAAATTAGATGGATTAAAACTTGCTTTTGATGAAAATGGAACAGTTACAGCTGCAACTTCATCACCTTTAACGGACGGTGCTGCGGCAACTTTAATTTGTGAGGAAAATTATGCAAAAGAAAATAATTTAAATATTTTAGGAAGGATAATATCTACTGCTGTTGAGGGATGTGACCCTGATTACATGGGATTAGGTCCAATTGGCGCTTCAAAAAAAGCTTTGATGAGAGCTAACTTGTCAGCTGAACAAATTGATATTGTTGAATTGAATGAAGCTTTTGCTTCTCAATCATTAGCGTGTATTAAAGACTTAGGTATAGATAAGGATAAAGTCAATTTAGATGGTGGAGCTCTTGCTCTTGGTCATCCACTTGGTGCAACAGGTGCAAGAATTACTGGTAAAGCAGCCGATCTATTAAAACGAGAAAATAAAAAATATGCTCTATCTACTCAGTGTATTGGTTTGGGAATGGGAATAGCTACAGTAATTGAGTCTGTAAATTAAACTATCTATTTATTCCTCTTAATCTCTCAGATCTTCTTCTTAAAAGTTCAGCGGTTAATAAAATCAATACTGATAATATAATCAAACAGGTTGCTACAGCTAAAATTGTCGGACTTAATTGCTCCCTAAGTCCAGTCCACATTTGAATTGGTATTGTAGTATTATCTAAGCCAGCCAAGAATAATACAACGACGACCTCATCAAAAGAGGTAACAAAAGCAAAAAGACCACCAGAAATAACTCCTGGTAATATCAAAGGTAAAGTAATTTTCATAAATGTATTATATGGACTACTTCCAAGACTTGAGGCCGCACGTGTAATACTATGATCAAAACCTGAAAGTGTTGCAGTTACAGTTATTACTACAAAAGGTGTCCCAAGAATAATATGTGCCAGAATTATACCTAAATGAGTTGCTGCCAAACCTACCTTTGCCATGAAAAAGAAAATCGCTACTCCAGAAATAATTAGCGGAACTATCATTGGTGAAATTAAAATTGCCATTATCAAACCTTTGTAAGGCATATGTCTGCTGCTTAAACCTAATGCGGCAAGAGTACCTAAAATAATTGATCCCAATGTTGCAAAGATAGCTATTATAAAACTATTTCTTGCAGCTAAACCCCATGGATTTTTTGTTCCATAAATCATATCCTTATACCATCTCAATGAGAATGCATCAGGGTCCAATCTTTTCATTCCATCAGAAAAAACTAAAAACTCTTCTGCATTGAAAGATAATGGAAAAATTACAAATAAAGGAGCTATCAAAAAGAAAAAGACACAACCACAAATTAATAAATAAAAGTAATGCCAAATTCTATAATGTGGTTCTGTATATTTCGGTAAAGCCATAATTAACCTAATTTGATGTTATCAACTCCAACAAGTTTATTATAAATCCAATATATTGCTAACACACCAGTCAAAAGCATCAGACCCATTGCAGATGCAAAACTCCAGTCTAAAGTACTTTTCATATGATATGCTATTTGATTACTAATAAGTGTTCCAGATGCGCCTCCAACAAGTGCTGGGGTAATATAATATCCAATTGCTAAAATAAATACTAATAGGCAACCTGCACCTATTCCTGGAATTGTAAGTGGAAAATAAACTTTAAAAAATGCAACCGTTGGAGTTGCGCCTAAAGACTTACCAGCCCTCATAAGACTTGGAGAGATCGTTTTCATGACACTATACAAAGGTAAAACCATAAAAGGTAAAAGTATTTGAGTCATTGCTACATAAGTTCCAGTTTTATTGTACATCATCTCAGGTCTGTTATCGTCTGCAACTAGACCTGTCCAAACAAAGAAATCATTCACAATTCCTTGTTGCTGTAACAAAATCATCCAACTCGCAGTTCTTACAAGTAAAGATGTCCAGAAAGGAAGAAGAACACAGATCATCAGCAAATTACTATATTTCATTGGTAGAGTTGCCAGTAAATGTGCAATTGGGTAAGCCATCAAAAAACAAAATAAAGTAACAAAAAAAGCTACCTCCACTGTTCTTATCCATAATATTCTATGAATTCTTCTATCCTCAGAAACTTGAACAATTTTTCCATCTTCATTGGAGTACATGTCTATACCTTTAAGGTATTTTGAATATGTATAAGATGGAGCTCTTCTTTTAATTGCTCTCCAATATTCAACATTTCTCCATCTTTTATGAACTTTCATTATTTGTTCTTTGTAGTTTCCCTCCTCAAATTTCTTTTGTTTTCTTGCTAGTTTTTTTAAAACACTCTTAAATCCATTTTTTTCATAATTTAATTGTGTCTGTAATTTTCCTGCTGTTTTATTCTTAACAAGAATTTTATAGTCTAAGTAAAATGCCTCAAAAACTTCCTCTGACGGCAATTCTTTTCCATCCCAATTTTCCATTGCTTTATAAGTTTTGGGAAGCATATATGTAACCATCTTATCATCTATGCTTCTAGAGAACATGTCTCCAATTGGAATCATGTATGTAATAATTAAAAATAATAATAATGGTGCAACTAATAAAAAAGCTTTAATTTTATTTTTCTTTTCTGCCTGTTTTAGACTTTCCTCTAAGGGAATTCCATCTGTTGTTAAAATTTTTCCTGTTTCTGAGCTCATAAAAAAAAGGGCGGTCAATACGACCGCCCTTAATATAATATAAAATTAAAGTGATTAAAACTTTAATTATTTAATACTAGCTTTCATAGCTTCCCATTTTTCACCAAGCTCTGTACCGTTATCAGCCCAGTACTCAGCGTCTACTAAGAAGTATCTTTTAAGGTTAGCTGGTGCTGTTGGCATATGTGGAACCATGTTAGTTTTTCCATCTTTATACCAAGGCTCACCTGCTTCCATAACTGCAATTGATGATTTTCTCCATGGTGCATATGCAATGTATTTTGCACTTCCTGCTAACATCTCAGTACTTGTCATCATTGCTAAAGCCTTCATAGCATCTTCTTGGTTTGGTCCACCTTTTACTAATGCAAAATATTCATAGTCAAGACCTTGTCCGTCCCAAACTTGAACTATTGGAGCACCTTCTCCAACAGCTGCATTGAAAAATCTACCATTCCAACCAGTTGCCATTACAACCTCACCACTCATTAATAATTCTGGTGGTTGAGCTCCAGCTGACCAAAATACACATCCGCCATTTGGATCCTCACATAGTGCTTTGATTTTATTCATTGCTCTGTCAACATATCCTGGCTCTTCTAATTTTTTGTAGATAAATTCTCCACCTTTACCCATTTTTACGCCATCTGCTGCTAATGCAATTTCTAAGTTAGTTAATGCACTTTTGTAAATAGCTCTTTTTCCTGGAAATCTTTTTGTGTTAAAGAAATCTTTTAAAGTCGTTGGAGTGCTTTTTAACAAATCACTGTTGTAAGCATAGTTCCAAGAATATAAAATATTTCCTACAGCACATTTACTTGGCATATCAGTGAAGAAGTCTTCACTTGCAGGCGTGCCATCTGGTGCTGGTGGGAAGTCTTTGTCAAAATCAAATTCAACAAAAATTCCTTCATCACAACCATTAATAGTATCGTAAGCGAATACGTCTATAATATCCCATGTGATTGCTCCTGCTTCTATTTGCGCTTTAATTTCTGAAAGTCCGCCTGAATAGTCAACCCACTCGATTGGTACACCTAATGCCTTCGATGTTGGATCACCATATCCTAACTTTTGACTTTCTGTGTATGCTCCACCCCATGATGCAACAACTACTGCAAAAGCGGATGTAGATACAGAAACTGCAAATGTTAAAGCAAGTAATAATTTACTTAATTTTTTCATTTATCCTCCGTTTAAACGTTTTTTTTATAAAAAATGAGTACAGCAACATAGAATATAAGAGTCAACAGGTGATTTTGGCGAAAATCTGATAATTTAGGTTATTTTGGGTCTAAAGCTCTAGCGTCATGACTATTCCAGCCAATATTAATTTCATTACCAAGTTTTATATCTAAATTTTGAGAACTATTTGGAACTTTCAATATAAATTCTGAATTACCAAGTAAATTTAATCTAACTCTAGTATGATCCCCATGATAAATGACCTCTTCGATTTTTCCTTTTTGATTATTATCCATTTTATCTTTAGGGTTTATCAAAGCTCGTTCTGGTCTAATTGATACTGTAGTTTTTTCTCCAACAGATTTTACAGAAATTGGATTGGCAATTATTTCACCCTTTTCTAATTTCACTTTACATGTTCCATTTGAAATTTCCGAAACTTCTCCACCAAAAGTATTATTTTCTCCAATAAATTCTGCAACAAAAGAGTTTACTGGTTCCTCATATAACTTATCAGGGCTTGATAGTTGTTGAACTTTGCCATCATTAAATACCGCAATCCTATTTGACATTGTTAAAGCCTCACCTTGATCATGAGTTACATAAACAACTGTAACACCAATACTTTCGTGAATGTGTTTAATTTCGTATTGCATACTTTCTCTTAAATTTTTATCTAAGGCGCCTAAAGGTTCATCCATTAATACCACTGCAGGATCAAAAACTAATGCTCTTGCAACTGCTACTCTTTGTTGTTGACCACCTGACAGTTGACCTGGCATTCTGTTTGCAAATCCACCCAGTGAGACCATTGATAAAGCTTTGTCGACTTTTTTCTCTATATCCTCTTGAGACATCTTTCTAACCTTTAACGGAAATGCTAAATTTTCAAAGACTGTCATGTGAGGAAATAAAGCATAATTTTGAAAAACCATTCCGATCCCTCTTTTATGTGGTGGAATATTTGAAATTGGATTGTTATCTAAAAATATTTCTCCATTAGTTGGAGTTTCAAAACCAGCAAGCATCATTAGACATGTGGTTTTTCCTGAACCAGAAGGTCCAAGCATTGTTACAAATTCGCCTTCTTCAATATCTAAATTCAGATCTTTTACTACTAATACTTTACCGTCGTAACTTTTGTCTACTTTATCAAATTTTACGAAATCAGCTTTTTTTGACATAAGATAGTTTTTAAAACATTTAGTTATGTTATTTGCAACAGTTAATTAACTCTTAATATGTAACTCTTTTGGATAATTACAAAATAATTCACATCCATTATTAGTAACTCTTATAGATTCTGATGCTTCAACTCCCCAATCACCAAATTGCATTACAGCTATCATATGAAAACAAGAATTTGGAACTAATTCTGTCATTTCTTCTTTATATATATTCAAAGTATGTTCGCCCCAATCAGGTGGGTAACCAATACCAATTGAGTAACCTGTTCTGGACTTTTTCTCTATTCCATATTTGTCTAAAACTCCCCAAAATGCTTGGGCAACATCATTTGCAGTATTTCCAGCTTTTGTTACTTTAATTCCAGCTTCTAGAGCTTCAATAGTCTTTTTCATCGTATCAATTTTTAGTTGATTGGGTTTTCCTAACAAAACAGTTCTTGCCATTGGAGCATGATATCTTTTGTAAACTCCAGACAACTCTACAATTGTTGCTTCCCCCTCTACAAACTTATCTTGAGTAGCAGTTAAATGTGAAGCTGAAGTTCCCTTTCCTGTTGGAAGAAGTGTTGCAATACTCGAATATTCTCCTCCAAACTCTGGTGTTCCATAAAATAAAGTTTTTTGTATCTCTCCAACAGCATCGCATTGCCTTACACCAGGTTTAATTACTTCCATTGCAGTTTTCATCCCTTTTTCTGAAATCAATGCAGCATTTTTCATATATTTTATTTCTGCATCAGATTTTGCAAATCTCGCCCAGTTGACTAAACGTTCTGAATCTTTAATTTTTGCGTTTGGTAAACCTTGTTTTATCTTTTCATAGCAAAAAGCTGTGAAGTAATGGGCATCCATTTCAACACCAATCGAAAGTTTATCCCATTTTCTGTCTTTAATTATTTTTACTAAATAATCGTAGGGATGTTTTGGCCATGTGTGAATATAATTTTCATCATACACAATTATGTTTTCATCTTTAAGATAAGTTTTTATATAAGCGCCTCCAGCATCTTGTGCTCTTACAAAGCAAAGAGGTTCATCTGCATTTATATGAACAATTGCACATTGAGCATAATAAAAAGACCAAGCATCATAACCAGTCAAATAGTTCATATTATTAGTGTCGTGAGAAATTAAAAGTTCAATGCCTTTTTTTTCCATCATTGACTTTACTTTTTTTAATCTTTTTTGATATTCCTCTTTACTAAATGACATTATTTTCTATCTGAATAATTTTCCAAAACCCTCAACTTGATTATCTTTATTTATTTTAACAAGTGTATCCCAGATTAAAGCCTGGTTACTTGATAAAACAATTGAATTTAATTTTTTTTCAAGTTTATCAATTATTGGAAGTACAGGTAAAGCTGTGCAAGATACAAATAATGCTTCCGCGCCATTTAAATCTATTTTAGACAACACATCATACAAATAATTTTGATCTACTTTACCAATATCGTAGTCTGACTCTATATCAAAATAAGAATTTGAGGTTATTTCAAATCCTTCAGATTTAAAATATTCTATAACATCATCATTTAGTTTTTTGCTGTATGGAGTAAATAAACAAAGCTTGCGTATATTTAATTTATTTAAAGCTTTTATAGCAGCGGTGCTTGGTGTTGTAACCTCAGCCATTGGTTTTGCTGCTTTTACCTTTTGTTCTATTGAATTGTATCCTGCAGCTATTGTTCCTGAAGTGCATCCATAGACAACACAGTCTATATCCTGGTCTGGAAGAATATCTTTTGCAACATCGGTTACTTTATCTGACATTTTAATCAGATTTTCTTTGGTTAAAGGATTATAACACTCTATTCTATTAACAAAAAAATCAATTTCTCTATCCTTTATTACATTAATAAAATCTCTCTCAATCATAAAATCACTTGCAAGAGCAATAAGGCCAACTCGTGGATTTGATTTACTTATATATTTTGGTTCTATTTTTGTTGAATTCATATTTTAAAAAAGTGAATATATCATAAGTTCTAGAATAATCATTAATATTAAATGAATTGAATGAATTTTAAAGATACTCTAGTTGCATCACTTGTTCCTATCTTTTTAGGTTTTGGTTTTGTAATTGCGAAACCTGCTTTTGAGTCTTTTCCTCCAATACTTCTAATGGGATTAAGATTTATTTTTGCTGCTTCTATTTTAATTTGGTGGTTTCCTATTCCAAAAGGTTTCTTAAAAAAAATCTTTTTTGCTTCGTTTATAGCAAACACATTGCAATACAGTATTACCTATACTGGTTTAAATTTTATAGATGCATCAGCGGCAGTATTATTAGTACAAACAGAAGTTCCATTTGGAGTAATATTTGCTTTTTTCATGTTGAAAGAGAAGCCAACCTTAAGAGCTTTGATTGGGATAGGAGTTGCCTTTATTGGAGTTTACATTTTAACTGGCTCACCTAATTTAGATGGAAAAATATTTGGAATCGCTCTTACTATTCTAGGTTCAGCAATATGGGCACTTGGTCAAGTAATTGTTAAACCTTTGAGTAAAGAAATTAATTCTTTATCGTTAGTTGCATGGCTTGCATTATTTTCTGGACCCACTTTAATTTTAATTTCTGCAGTAATTGAAGGTGATACCATATCATTTTTATCAACTGCTAAATTTAATCATTGGTTAATAGCATTTTACATAGGATTTATTATGCAACCTATAACTTATGGATGCTTTTATTATGTTCTAAAAAATAATCCGTTATATAAAGTGTTACCTATAGTAACTATGGGTATACCACCGACTGGATTGCTTGCAGCAATATTTTTATTAGGCGAGAAACCAACAAGTGAATTATTTATTGGGGGAGTAGTAATAATATTTGGTGTCGTAATGATATTATATAAAAAGAAAGAGGAGGTAAATTAATGAATATAGGTTTTATTGGTTTAGGAAATGTTGGAGGAAAACTAGCTGGGAGTTTGTTGAGGAATAAATTTAATTTAACAGTTAGAGATTTAGATAAAAATTTAACAAAACAATTTGAAGCTTTGGGAGCTAAAATTGCAAACTCGGCAAAAGAGCTAGCTGAGGAGGTTGATTTAATAATAACTTGTCTTCCTTCTCCTGAAATTTGTGCAGAAGTGATGGAGGGACAAAATGGAATTCTAGAAGGTATTTCTGAAAATAAAATATGGTTGGAAATGAGTACTACTGATGAGGCAGAGGTAAAAAGGATTGGTAAAAAAATAATTGAAAAAAAGGCAATACCCCTAGATGGTCCAGTAAGTGGTGGATGCCATAGAGCAGCGTCAGGAAATATAGCAATATTTGTTGGCGGAGAAAGGGATGCATTCGAGAAGATTTTACCTGCTTTAACTGTAATGGGGCGAAAAATATTACATACAGGAGAATTAGGCACTGCTTCTGTTCTTAAAGTAATTACAAATTATTTGGCCTCCACACATTTGGTTGCTCTTGGAGAGGCATGGACAGTGGCTAAAAAATCAAATCTAGATCTTGCAAAAGCTTATAAAGGAATTGCCGTATCATCAGGAAATTCATTTGTTCATGAAACTGAGAGCCAAGTCATTTTAAATGGCTCTTATAATATAAATTTTACAATGGATCTTGTTTTAAAAGATACAGGACTATTCGATGAACTCGCAAAAAAATTAAATGCACCTTTAGAAATTTCTCCAAAGATAGTTGAAATTTTCAAAGATGGCCAAAAAAAATATGGCTCAATAGCCTGGTCATCAATGATAGTAAAAAGAATGGAAGATCTAAATAAAATTGATTTTAGAGCTAAAGGTTTTCCAGAGGAGTTGATTGATAATCAACCTGAAGAAAAAGGTTATGAAATTTAAATTTTATGTTAAGGTACAATTATGATTGAAAAAAAAAATTTTTATATAAACGGAAAATGGGTTGCACCAGTCAAACCTAATGACTTTAATGTAATTGATCCATCAACCGAGGAGGCTTTTGCAGTAATATCTTTAGGATCTATTGAGGATACTGATAAAGCTATAAGTGCTGCTAAAGTTGCATTTGAAACTTGGAGAGAAACTACAAAAGAAGAGAGAGTAAAATTATTAGAAAAATTTGATAAAATTTATAATAGAAGATGGAATGAAATGGTTGAAGCACAATCAATGGAAATGGGCGCACCGTTAGATTTTGCATCAGATATTCATACTAAAATGGGTGCAGATATATCTAGAAATACAATAGATATTTTAAAAAATTTTAATTTTGAACATCAGTTTGATCCAAAATCAAACAACCAAATTAGATATGAGCCAATTGGAGTTTGTGGACTAATAACCCCTTGGAATTTTCCAATGAACCAAATCGTACTTAAAGTTATTCCAGCACTAGCAGCTGGTTGTACAATGATTTTAAAACCATCTGAAATTGCTCCAGTATCAGGAGTTTTGTTTGCAGAAATGATTGATGAAGCTGGTTTTCCCCCAGGAGTATTTAATTTAGTTAATGGTAATGGAGAAGTAGTTGGAAACCATATATCTGGCCACCCCGATATTGATATGGTCTCATTTACAGGATCTACTAGAGCAGGAAAACTAATACAAAAAAATGCAGCTGATACAATTAAAAAGGTAACTCTTGAGCTTGGTGGTAAAGGTGGAAATATAGTTTTTGAGGATTCGTATCCAGATGCAGTGAGAGATGGAGTAAGAAGTATAATGAGTAATACTGGACAGTCTTGTGATGCTCCAACACGAATGCTAGTTCAAAGATCAATTTATGATAGAGCAGTAAAAGAGGCTGTAGATGAAGCAAATAAAATTAAAGTAGATGTGGCATCTAAAAAAGGTGATCACATTGGACCTTTAGTATCCAAAGTTCAATATGATAAAGTTGTAAATCTCATAAATGAGGGAATTAAAGAAGGTGCAACTTTAGTTGCAGGAGGGCCCGATCTGCCAAATGGTCTTAATAAAGGGTATTTTGTCAAACCTACAATATTTGTAGATGTTAACAACGATATGAAAATCGCTAGAGAAGAAATATTTGGTCCAGTGCTCTCAATTATTCCATTTGATACAGAAGAAGAAGCAATTAAAATAACAAACGATACGTCTTACGGTTTAGGTAACTATTTACAAACTGAAGATAAAGAAAAAGCAAAAAGAGTGGCAAGAAAAGTAAGGGCAGGGACAGTTTATATTAATGGCCAAGGAGCAGACACTGGAGCACCTTTTGGAGGATTTAAGCAATCAGGTAACGGTCGAGAAGGTGGACTTTGGGGGTTTACTGAATACCTAGAGGTTAAGGCAATTACTGGCTGGAATTAAAAAAATATATTCAAGATATTTGAGGTTGAGATGATTGGTTATGTAATGGTGGGAACAAATAATTTAGATGCTGCCATTAAGTTTTATGATGAAGTTTTGGAAGTCATTGGACTATCAAGAAACGAAACTGTTGAGAACGATTATGCAGCATATGGAAAAAAAGATACAAACGAAATAGAATTTTACATTACAAAACCCTTTAATAAAAAAGAAGCAACTTTTGGAAATGGAACACAAATATCATTTATAACATCTTCAAGAGTTGTTGTTGATAGATTTCACGAAATAGGTCTAAAAGCTGGAGGTACTAGCGAAGGATCAGGAGGTGAACGACCAGAAGGATCAGGAGTTTATTATTCTTATGTACGTGATCTTGATGGAAATAAAATTTGCACCTTCACAAATAGCAAAGAATAATACTATGTCTTATTCATCAATTCACGAAAAATTAGAAAATAAAAAAACTATTATTTTAGATGGTGGAATGGGTGCTGAATTAGAAAAGAATGGCGCTAAAATGGATGAAAAAATGTGGTGTGGAAAATGCTCAGTAGATAATCCAGAATTAGTAAGAAAAATTCATGAAGATTATATAAATGCGGGTGCTGATGTAATAACTACAAATACATATAGTACTACACCTATATCGATGAGACAGTATGGTTATGAAGACTTAATAGAGAAATTTAATAAAAAAAGTGTTCAAGTTGCAAAAGATGCAATTAAAAATTCAAACAAAGATGTTGCTCTTGCTGGAAGCGTTTCAACTTTTGGTAATTTTTACAAACTAGGAGTTAAAGCAATGATACCTGGCTTTGATGAACAACTTAAAATTTTATCAGGTGAAGGAGTAGATTTAATTATTTTAGAGGCTATGTCTTCTCAAGCAGATATTGTGGAAACAATGCTAAACTGTTCTACAAAGATAAGTATACCAGTTTGGTTGTCGGTATCGTGTGTAACGAATGATCAAAATCAAATAATGCTTGGGTACAACGATACAATTGACTCTGATACTCACGTCTATGAAAATTTTGAAAAATCTATAAATAAATTTAAAAAAATTCATAACGGTCCAATTTT
>CABYVU010000018.1 GCA_902522525.1 uncultured Pelagibacteraceae bacterium
GATTTGGAGAAAATTTTTGTTGAGCAAATTAATATTTTTGGAAATTTTATTACAGAGGAAAAAGTAATCAGAAATTCATTAATAGTAGATGAGGGTGATCCTTTTAATCAATTTCTTTTTAATAAGTCAATTTCAAATATTAAATCAAAAGGAATTTTTAAAAATGTTCAATCAAAGTTACAAAACTCGAAAGATGACCCACAAAAAAAAATCATTGATATAACTGTTGAAGAAAGACCCACTGGAGAAATATTTGCAGGTGCTGGTGCTGGTACTGCAGGAGCTACAATTACTGCTGGTATAAAAGAAAATAACTATTTAGGAAAAGGTATTAAACTTGCAACCAATCTTGCACTTTCTGAAAACCAAATTAAAGGTAAATTTTCTATAATAAATCCAAATTTTAAAAATACAGATCGCTCTTTTAATACAACATTCGAGAGTACAAGTACTGACACTCTTGAAACAAGTGGATTTAAAACCTCAAGAACAGGATTTTCAATTGGAACAGGTTTTGAACAATATAAAGACTTATTTGTTAATCTTGATTTATCAACTTATTATGAAAAGTTGGAAACTTCTTCTTCTGCTTCTAATTATAAAAAAAAGCAAGAAGGCGACTATCTGGAAAATCTTTTCAAGTATGGCTTAGTGCTAAATAAGTTAGATCAAAATTTTCAACCTACTGAAGGTTTTAGAATGGGTTTTGAGCAAGTTTTACCTATCTATTCAGACGATTTATCATTAGAAAATACATTAAATTACTCAAAATATATTTCAATTTCTGATAACTTAATACTATCCACAAAATTTTTCGCTAAAGCAGTAAGTTCCATTGACGATGATGTTAGGGTTTCAAGAAGGGTATATATACCCAGTAGTAAATTACGTGGGTTTAAACCGGGAAAGATTGGACCAAAAGATGGTAATGAGTATGTAGGAGGAAATTATGGTTCAGCTATAAATTTTAATACTACATTACCAAATATATTTCGCGGCAATGAAGATTTAGATCTCAACCTTTTTTTAGACGCAGCTACACTTCGAGAAGTCGATTATGATAGCTCATTAGAATCAAGTGAAATTAGATCTTCTACTGGTATAGCTGTAAATTGGTTTACTATAGTAGGACCACTTTCATTTTCTTATGCTATTCCGCTAACAAGCGAGCCCTCTGATACTACAGAGTCATTTAGATTTAGAATTGGTACATCATTTTGATATGAAAAATTATTTTGTAGGAATAATTTTTTTTTTATTTAGCTCATTTTATACACACGCCCAAATTGTTTATATAGACGTTAATTATATATTAAATACTTCTGAAGTAGGAAAGTCTCTTAATATTTATATAAAGAAAATTAGAGACGAAAATATAATTTCGTATAAAAATATAGAAGCCAAATTTAAAGAAAAAGAAAAAGAGTTATTAGCCCAAAAAAATATATTAGAAAAAAAAGAATTTGAGGAGAAATTTAAAATATTGTCCAATGAGATTAATATTTATAATGCAGAAAAAAAATCATCATTAAATAAATTAAATAAAATTAAAATAGATAATACTAAAAAAATTCTTGAAATATTAAATCCAATAATTACAAATTATGTAGACAAAAACTCAATTTCTTTGGTTGTGCCTAAAAAAAATATAATTGTGGGTAAAAAAAATCTAGATATTACAGATGAAATTGTTAAATTATTGAATGATAAAGTTCAATCTTTAGACTTTTAATATGAGAAATCCGTTTTTTAAAAAAAGAAACAATGTCGAAATTAATGATATTTTGAAATGTATAGGTCAAAAAAAATCTAATAATAACTTAAAAGTCAAAGGTATTTCAGATTTAGAAAGTGCTAGTAAAAATGATATAACCTTTTTTCATACAAGAAAATATCTTGAAATGATTAAAAATACTAAGTCTAAATTAGTAATAACAAATCAAAAATTAATGAAAATTGTTCCAAAAGGCATTAGAATTATTTTAGTTTCTAATGTTTTACTCAGCGTAGCAAAAGTAACATCTTTATTTTATCCTGATGCTTTAGATGACACATTTGATGATGACGTAATCCCTGTTAATAAAAAAAAATTTAAAGGTATAAAATTTGGAAATAACGTCCTTTTAGGAAAAAATGTCAAAATAGGAAAAAATTGCTTAATAGGGCATAATACAATTATTGAGCATGATGTATCCATTGGAGATAATTGCAAAATTGGTAACAACGTATTGTTAAAAAATTCTTTGATAGGCAATAACACAAATATCCTAGATGGAGCTGTTGTAGGCAAAAAAGGATTTGGTTTTTTCCCTGGAAATAAAAACATAAGATATCCTCACATTGGCGCAGTTATTATTGGAGATAATGTTGAAATTGGTTGTAATAATACAATTGACAGGGGATCTTTGTCTAATACAGTTATTGGAGATGGTACATTTTTAGACAATCAGGTTCACATAGGTCATAATGTAAAAATAGGAAAAAATTGTATTATTACAGGACAAGTTGGATTTGCTGGAAGTTCATCTATTGGAAATAATGTGATGATAGGTGGGCAAGCAGGCATTTCTGGACATTTAAGAATTGGAGACAATGTTCAAATTGGTGGTGGAAGTGGTGTGATTAAAGATATTCCTTCAAATATTAAGGTGATGGGATATCCTGCAAAAAATATAAGAAATTTTATAAAAGAGAATAAATAAATGAAAAATTTGAATAAAGATCAAATAAAAGATTTACTCCCTCATAGAGAACCAATGCTTCTTATAGACGAGCTAAAAAACATTAAAAAACTTTTTTCTGCTACCGCAATAGTAAATGTAAAAAAAGATAGTTTTTTTGTTAATGGTCACTTTCCAGAAGAACCAGTAATGCCAGGAGTTTTAATAGTTGAGGCTTTTGGACAGGCTGCAGCAGCTTTAACAGCAAATGGATTAGATAAAGCTACTTATGATAATAAGTTAGTTTTTCTGATGACTATTGAAAAGGCAAGATTTAGAAATCCTGTTATCCCCGATTGTGTCTTAGAACTAAATATTGAGGCAATTAGATCACATGGAAGAGTTTGGAAATACAAAGGAACAGCATTTGTAGGAGATAAGAAAATGGCGGATGCCCAGTGGTCTGCAACGATCGTAGACAGAAAGTAATAATTAGTAGTAATAGTTGATAAGTATTAAATAATAAATTTGTTATTTATTATTTGTGATCCACAAAACTGCAATAGTTCATGATAAAGCAAAAATTTCAGATAATGTCAAAATAGGACCTTATTGCATTATAGGCCCAGAAGTTGAAATAGGTACTGACACAATCTTACATTCACATGTAAACATAGTTGGTAACACAAAAATAGGAAAGAATAACCAAATTTATCCTTTTTCATCTATTGGAACACCTCCTCAAGATCTGAAATATAAAGGGGAAAAAAATTCATTAATTATTGGTAACAACAATAAGTTTAGAGAGTATGTAAACATAAACCCTGGAACAGAGCAAGGTGGTGGTATTACTAGAGTTGGAGATAATAATTTATTTATGGTTTACTGTCACATAGCTCATGATTGTTTGATATCGGATAATATTGTTTTAGCAAATAATGTTCAGGTAGGTGGCCATGTAACCATTCAAAATAATGCAATAGTTGGAGGAAGTTGTGCAATACATCAATTTTCCAGAATTGGAGAGGCTGCAATGGTAGGGGGTATGACTGGGGTTTTAAGTGACGTAATTCCGTTTGGTTTATCTATGGGAAATAGAAACAATTTAACGGGATTAAATCTTATTGGATTAAGAAGATCTAAAGTTTCAAATGAAAATATTAAAAAAATACAATTAGCTTATGAAATAATATTTAAAACTCCAAATTTTAGAGAAAATATAGAAGGACTTAATAGTGATCTTAAAAATAATGAGTTTGTAAAAAAAATACTTAATTTTATAAATTCAGATAAAAAAAGGCCAATATCACTTCCACCTAGCAAATAATGATAGGACTTTTTTTAGGAGAAAAAGATTTACCAAATCAAATTTTAAAAAAAATAAAGAGAAAAAAAATAAAATATTTTATTATAGATCTTACAAAAAATAACAAATTTAAAAAAAAAAAGAATAGTTTTTTCATTAACATAGGAAAATTTGGTGAAATACTAAAACTAATTAAATCAAAAAAATGTAATAAAGTCATATTTGCAGGAAATATAATCAAACCTAAAATATCAAAATTAAAGTTAGATTTAAGAGGACTGTTTTATATCCCAAGAATAGTTAAAGCATCAAAATTAGGTGATGCTGCAATATTAAAAGTTTTAATAAAAATTTTGTCCGAAAATAAAATTAAAGTTATTAAATTAAATACTTTCAACCCAGAATTAACGTTAAAGAAAGGAGTTTATACAAAAATTAAACCAAATTTGCTAGAAAAAGAAGAAATAGCGAGAGGAATTAGAACGTTAAAAAAAATAAATTCATACAATCACACGCAAGCAGTAATTGTAAGAGACAACAAGGTCATTTCTAGAGAAACAAGAAAAGGTACAAAAGAAATGATAAAATCTGTCCCTAAATCTAAAATAAAAAAAGGTATTCTAATAAAAATGCCTAAAGCAAAACAAGATTTAAGGGTAGACTTACCAACAATAGGAATAGATACATTTAAAGATTGTAATAAAGTTGGAATCAAAGGAATTGTGGTTAAATCAAATCAAAATATTATATTAAATAAAGAAGTCTGTATTAAATATGCTAATCAAAATAAACTTTTTCTTATTTCTATATGAAAAAAATTTTTGTTCTTACAGGTGAACCCTCAGGAGATAAATTAGCATCTGAAGTAATATCACAAATAAAAACAAAAAGAACTGATTTAGAATTTTTAAGTGTTGGTGGTACAAACTTAGAAAAGTTAGGCATTAAGACAATCTATGACCAAAAAGAAATCACCTTTATAGCTTTTACCGATGTTTTATTAAATTTTTTTAAAATAAAACGTAAAATAAAAGATACTGTTAATGAAATCTTAAAATTTAACCCAGATATTTTATTTAGTGTTGATAGTCCAGATTTTACATTAAGAGTAGCAAAATTAGTAAAACAGAAAAATCCAAAAATAAAAATAATTCATTTTATTGCACCCAAAGTTTGGGCATGGAGAGAGGGAAGAGTTAAGAAAATGAAGGAATTTTTAGACCATATTTTATTACTTTTTAAGTTTGAAAAGGAATATTTTGATAAAGAAAAACTGACCAATACATTTGTAGGTCATCCTTTGTTGGATAAAAAAATTAATAAAAATATCCAAATTGACCAATTTTTAGATAAAAAAAATACTATATCAATCTTTCCTGGAAGTAGAAACTCAGAGATTTTTTATCATATGCCAATTCTAATTAATTTTATAAAAAAAATGAATATCAAGGATCCTAATTATTATTTTATATTTCATGCAACTGATAAAAATAAAGAAATAATATCGAGTTATATTTTAAAAGAATCTATACAAAATCTAGAAATTATAAGTGATGATAAAATTAAAACTGCTGTTTTAAAGAAATCAATTTTCGCGGTAGTAAAATCTGGAACAGTTTCCTTAGAAGTGTGTAAAATGAATATTCCATCAGTAATCATTTATAAGATGAATTTTATAAATTTTTATTTAGCAAAATTTCTACTAAATATAAAATTTGTTAATATGATAAATATCATCAACAATAGAGAAGTTATTCCAGAGTTGATACAATCCGAATGTAATGCTGATGAAATATTTAAATGTGTTTACTATTTTCTAAAAAAACCAGATTTAATTTCCAAACAAAAAGATGAAATAAAAAAAACTCTTGAAACTTTGACCTCTCCTAGCTCTTCGTCTGAAGAAGCATCAAATATTATCTTATCCTATATTTCCTAATCTTTTTATTACCTCGTTTTTTCCAAGAGATAATATTATATCATATATTCCTGGACCAAATTTAGATCCTGTTAACATTATTCGTAATGGCTGTCCAATGCCCTTAAAATTTGTATTATTCAATTTTATTAACGCATTTATGATTTGTTCTAAATTTTCTCTATCAAAAGTTTCTAATTCTGAAATCTTATCTTTAAATAAATGTATTATTTTTTTTGCTTCATCGTTTATCAGCTCTTTATCATTGTGGTTAAAAATAACTTTATCATTTAATATGTATTTAGAATTGTTAAATATATCCTCAAGTGTTTTTGCTTTATTTTTTAAAAAAGTTAAAGACCTCTTTATTGTATTTTCTTTATCTTCTTGAATTCTATCTTTATACATTTCACAATATTCTTTTAACTTTTTGTACAATATATTTTCTTCACTATTTTTAATGTAATATTCATTCATAGAAAGAATTCTACTCATATCAAGTTTTGAAGGTGATTTACCTATTCCCTCTAAATCAAAAAGTTTTATACTTTCATCTAAGCTAAAAATTTCCTTATCTTTATAAGACCATCCTAACCTAAGTAAGTAATTTCTAAGAGACTCAGGTAGAATGCCAATTTTTGAGTAATCTTCTAATGTTGAGGCATTGTCTCTTTTTGATAATTTCTTACCATCTATTGTATGAATAAGAGGTATATGAGCAAATTGTGGAATATCCCATCCTAGTGCTTCATATATCTGTATTTGTTTAAAAGTATTAATTTTATGATCATCTCCTCTTATAATATGAGTCATTCCCATATTGTGATCATCAACTGACGCAGATAAATTATATGTTGGCGTTTCGTCATTTCTTAAAATAACAAAATCCTCAATAGTATTATTTTCAATCTCTACGTCTCCTTGAACTAAGTCTTTTAGTAGAGAAGTGCCTTCTATTTTACTTTTAAATCTTATAACTGGCTTTATATCTTTTGGAGTTTGATCTTCAGAAATATCACGCCATTTTCGATTATACACATAAGGAATTTTTTTTTGTTTAGCTTTTTTCTTTTGTTCCTCTATTTCCTCTGCACTACAAAAGCATTTATAGGCATTTCCATTTTCCAATAATCTTTTAGCAATAGCTACGTGTTCAGCAATCATTTTTGATTGAATATACTCTTCACCATCGTGTTTAATTCCCATCCATTCTAGAGAATTAATTATTTGAATTTTATGTTCTTCTTTAGATCTTTCTTTATCAGTATCTTCTATCCTTAAATAAAATTTACCTGATTTATTTTTTGAATATAACCAATTAAATAGAGCTGTTCTTACTCCACCAATATGAAGAGGACCGGTAGGAGAAGGAGCAAATCTAGTTGCTACTTTTTTCATGGAATTTATTTAGACTATTTTACTGAAAGTTTCTATATAAAGATACAAGAATTCCCTGAACTTTCACTCTATCTGGGCCAAAAATTTTTGTTTCGTAATTTCTATTTGCACTTTCTAATGCAACAGTTTTACCTTTTCTTCTAATTCTTTTCAACATAGCCTCATGATCATCAATTAAAGCTACTACAATTTTTCCATTATCTGCAGTATCTGCTTTTTTAACAATAACAGTATCACCATCATTGATTCCAGCTTCAATCATAGAGTCCCCTTGGACCTTTAAACCAAAAAATTCTCCATCTTTTTCAATATTTGCTGGCAGTGGAATTCTTGAAACTTCATTCTGTATAGCTTCAACCGGAGTTCCTGCAGCAATTTTTCCAAGAACAGGGACTTCCGTATCGTTAGAATTATTTAAATTTTCCTCATCTAGTCCTCCCTTAATAACGCTTGGAGAAAAACTGTTATAAATATCGTTTGCAGATGCAGTTTCAGGTAACTTAATTACTTCTAATGCTCTTGCTTTGTGGGCTAATCTTTTAATGAAGCCTCTTTCTTCTAATGCGCTAATAAGTCTGTGAATACCAGATTTTGATTTTAAATTTAAAGACTCTTTCATTTCCTCGTAAGAAGGGGACACACCAGTAGATCTCAACTTTTTGTTGATAAAGAGAAGTAAGTTTTTTTGTTTTTTAGTTAACATAGAACAAATTAAGTACATAGATGTTCTATAAAAGTTCCTCAATTTATACAACAGCTAAAAAGTATGATAAATCGTGGAAAATTTCTATAAAAGGGAAAAAATATTATTATTTTCTAAATCTTTTAAAAGTGATTCACCAATTAAAAAAGTGCTTATTGAGGTCCTGTTTTTTATATCAAGCAATTCATCTTTTGTTTTTAGACCACTCTCAGAAATTAGAGGGGAAGAGTGATTTGAAACAACATCATATATATCATAAGTTGTATTTATCTCAGTTTTAAGAGTTTTTAGGTTTCTGTTATTTATACCAATTAAAGCATCCGGATATTTTACTGATTTTTCAGCCTCTTCTACTGTATGAACTTCAACAATCACACTCATATTATGCTTTAAAGCCTCCTCGTAAATTTCATCAGCAGTTTTTTCAGAAATACCTGCTAATATGATCAGAACTGCATCAGCACCGTAACTTTTTGCTAAAGGTACTTGAAATTTATCTACAAAAAAATCTTTACAAAGAATGGGTAATTCAATTTTTTTTTTAATTTCAGAAATATGAGATAGATTTCCTAAAAAAAAATCTTCTTCGGTTAATACAGACAAACATGTGACATTCTTAGAATTATATATATTGGCAATTTTAACCGGGTCATAGTCATCTATTAAAATACCTGCAGACGGACTTGCTTTTTTTATTTCAGCAATTATGGATACTTTATTTTCTGAGTTTTTCATTTGTATTTTCTTTTTAAAATCAAGAAAAACGTCCTTCTCATTTATTGCATGCAATAATCTATTTATATCAATTTCAAGTTTTAATTTTTCAATTTTAATTTTCTTTTGATCAATTATTTTCTGAAGGATATTTTCAGACATTTTGTAAACTTTTTATATATTTAAAAGCTGCTCCAGACTTAATAAAACTTCTAGTATAATTAAAAGCAATTTTAAAATCATCATATTTTTCAGATATCATTAACCCTGCTGCAGCATTCAAACATACAGCTTTTGAAAAATCATTATCTTCACCTTCAAAAATATTTAAAATTTTACCAGAATTAAATTTAGCGTCATCTCCAATTAAATTTTCAAATTTGTCAGCATTAATATTTAATTCGTTTGGGTCAATTATAAACTCAGATATTTCATTATTTTTTAATTGTACAATATTAGTTTTGGCGTAAGGCGATATTTCATCTAGACCATCTTCACTATTTACAATCCACGCAAATTTTAAATTTAAATTTTTTAGAGCATTCGCAAAAATTTTTAGAAGTTTATTATCAAAAACACCAATTACCTGCCTCTCAACAAGTGCCGGGCTGCTTAATGGACCTATCATATTAAAAATTGTCCTTTTTCCTATTTTTTTTCTTGTTGGACCAACATATTTCATTGCCGAGTGGTAATTTGGTGCGAACATAAAGCCAAAATTATTATTTTTAATCTGTTCCTCGATTTGTTTTGGTTCTAAGTTGATATTTATATTTAAGGCTTCAAGAACGTCAGCTGACCCACATTTTGATGAAACTGCTTTATTTCCATGCTTAGCCACTTTAACACCCATACTTGCTAACAACAACGCTGATGCAGTTGAAATATTAAGAGTATCTTTTCCATCTCCTCCTGTACCACAGGTATCAATGCAATTTTCAACTTTTACTCTTTTTGACTTATCTCTTAATATATATACTCCTCCTGCTATTTCATCTGAAACCTCACCCTTGTCTGATAATAAAGTTAAAAAATCATAAATTTGTTGATCACTAGCATCACCATTCATTAAAATCTTAAATGCATCTTTGCTTTCATTAAAATTTAAATTTATTTTGTTTCTGAGCTTTTCTAAAAATTGATCCATTTTTACTCTTTTACAAAGTTCTCTAAAATTTTTAAACCATATTTTGTTTTGATACTTTCAGGATGAAATTGAACTCCATGAATTTTGTATTTCTTATGCATAACGCCCATTATTGTTCCATCAGATGTAATAGATGTAATTGTTAAATCTTTAGATAAAGATTTTCTATCAATTACTAAACTATGGTATCTGGTAGCTGAGAAACTTTTTGGTAAATTATTAAGAATGCCAATTTTCTTATTTATAATATTGCTTGTTTTTCCATGTACTAGTTCTTTAGCTTGAATTATCTTAGATCCAAATATTTGACCAATAATTTGATGACCTAAGCAAACACCAAGAATCGGCATTTTTTTATACAAATTTTTTACTATCTTTAAACAATTTCCAGATTGATTAGGATTTCCAGGTCCTGGAGATATTACAATTTTATTATACCTTTTTTTTAAAATAAAATGATGATCTACTTTATCATTTCTAAAAACATCTACTTTAGAAAAAGATGAAAGATAGTGATATAAATTGAACGTAAAACTATCATAATTATCAATTAAAATTATTTTCATAATCCTTATTCCAAAGCGTTAATTAAAGCTTTTGCTTTATTTACTGTTTCATTAAATTCATTAATAGGTTTACTATCAGCAACAATTCCTGCACCTGACTGTACGTAAAATTTTTTATTTTTCGAAATTGCTGTTCTAAGCGCAATGCAGGTATCAAAATCACCATTAGCAGAAAAATAACCAATACCACCAGCATAAACTTTTCTTCTAGTCGTTTCTAATTCATCTATAATTTCCATAGCTCTTATTTTAGGTGCACCTGATACTGTTCCAGCAGGAAAACCAGCCAATAAAGTGTCAAATTTACCAAATTTTTTATTAAATATTCCTTCTACATTGGAGACTATGTGCATTACATGTGAATATCGCTCTATCTTAAAACTTTCAGTAACTTTAACTGAGTTAATTTTAGAGACTTTTCCAGTATCATTTCTACCAAGATCAAGAAGCATTAAGTGTTCAGAAAGCTCTTTTTTATCTTTTAAAAGATCTCTTTCATAAAATTTGTCTTCTTTTTTATTTTTACCTCTAGGTCTTGTGCCTGCAATAGGTCTAATAGTAATTTTATTATCTCTAAGCCTTACAAGTATTTCAGGACTTGCGCCTATAATTTGAAAATCCTCAAAGTTAAAAAAATACATGAAAGGGGAAGGGTTAGTAATTCGTAATTTTTTATAAATATCTAATGGTTCTTTACTAAGGGCAGTTTCGAATCTTTGACTTAGAACAACTTGAAAAATATCACCTATTTTAATGTAATTTTTAGCCTTTGAAACATTGCTAAGAAATTTCTTTTTTGAGATATTTGATTTAACTTTAGGTTTAGAAATCTTAGTTTTAGGCTGATTTATTTTATAACTATAGTTTGCTAAAAAAATCATTTCTTCTATTTCTTTTTGTATTTGATCATACTTAGCTTGATAATTTTTGATTTTTTCATCAAAAAAACAGTTAACTATAAAAAATAATTTTTTTTCTGCGTTATCGAAAACTATTAGATTTTTTGGTCTCAAAATTCTTGCATCAGGGATTTTAAGATCATTTTTTGTACTATTAGGAATTTTCTCAACATATCTTATTGTATCATAAGAGAAATATCCTGATATAATTGAGCTAATTGGTGGTAATTCACTTGGTATTTTAAAATTAAAATTTTCGATTATTTTCTCAATATTATCTTTTGGCGTTCCTCTTAATTTCTTTCTTTTATTTTTAAAGTTTAAAACACAATTATTATTATTAAATTCCCAAATTTTATCAGGATTTCTACCAAAAATTGTATATCTACCTTTGATGAAACCTTTTTCTACAGACTCGAAGACGAAGCTATTTCTTACATTTAAAAAGTTATTAATTAAATTTTCTATTTCTTTTAGACCATTTGATTTTATTGCATAATAAAGAACTTGATTTTTACTCTTTTTGTGATTTTTCTTAAATAACTTTAGATCAATATTCAACATTATCTAAAATAATTTTTAACTCTATCAATTGTTTGATTGAAAATTTTTACCTTATATTTTGAATTTAAAGATAGGTCATAAGATGTATAAACGTCATTAATAATATCGTTATTTGCCTTAATAGAATATTCTTCAACATTATCATTATTTTTTTCCATATCTGAATAATAAATATTCTTAATTTTTGTGAGAAAAACTTTATTTGTTTCCCCAGTAACTAATGAGAAACTTTCTTTTGGCAATGTGTATAAAAGTTTTAAAGAGTCTGGGTCAAAAATTTCATAATCGTTATTGTTTTTAATAGTTATAGTCTTAATATTATTTGTATCTTTTGATAATTTCACAAACTCATCATCATTAAATATCTTTTCGTCAATTTTTTCAAAGAGACTTTTATTAAATTCAAATTTCTTTTTTAAAATAACATTATTTTTAACCTCTTCTAAAAATTTTGGATTAGTTTTGTTTGGAATTTTTTTGTTAATATTTGATATTTCAAAAATTAGATAAAAATCATTTTTATCAATTAGTTGTATTTTATCCTGGTTTCTTTTTGAGTAAATCTCTTCAAGTATTTCATCTGAGTCATCATTCAATACAAAATTATTAATTTCTTTGAGTTTTAAATTATAAATTTCATTTATTTCTCTAATATTTGATCCGTTTAAAATATTATTTTCTATTTCATCAATTTTCTTAAAAAATTCATCGTTAAACTCATCTATTTCAATTAAGTTTTTAGGAGTAATTTTTGCATAGGCAACATCAATAAAATCAATTTTTAAAATTTCTTGATTATTTTTAATGAAATCTTCAACTTCTAACTGAGTTGCAGTTTTATCATGAACTAAGTCTAAATCTAAAAACTCGATCTCAATTTTTTTATTTTCATTGATATATATTTTATTTTTTAAAAAATAAGGTGACTTAATTCCTCCACTAATATAATTAAATAAATTTTTTTTAAGCTCCTGTTTCTTTAATGAACTTTCAAATGTTGAAGCGCTTAAGTTATTTTCTAATAGAAATTTTTCATACTTAACTCTTGAAAACTTCTTATTTTCATCAAGTAGAATTGAATTAGATTTTATTTTATTTGCCAACGCCTCCTCTGACATCGATACGTTTAATTCTTTAATTTCCATCTCAATTAATTTTTCAGATACCAATTCTGATAAAATATTTTCAATAATGTTTTTATCTATGTTTGTTTTTATAATGTCATTTGTAAGTCTGGACTCGTTTATAAAATTTACAAAATCCTTTGATGAGATAGCTTCATTATTAATCTTAGCAACGTTGTTAGTATTACCTCCACTAAAAACACTACCCATGCCCCAAAATACAAACGGAATTATAATAATTCCAACAAGCACTCCAGCTAATTTTGAATTTGAGAAACCTCTTAATTTACTTATCATATTCTATAGTCTTTATTTATTGATCTAAAAAAAAATAAACATATAAATTATATTAATCTTTATGACAAATAATAATATTTATTTCGTTGCTAATTGGAAGATGTTTGGTTCTGTCAAATCAGTTAATTTGTTAAATAAAGTAATAAGTTATTCAAAAACAAAGAAACATAAAGCCAAGATCATTTATTGCCCTCCATACACACTGATTAAATCTTTTGTAGATAAAACTAAAAATTCAAATATTGAGATTGGAGCCCAAGACTGTCATCCAGAACAAAACTATGGACCCTTTACAGGAGCTATTAGCTCAAAGATGATTAAAGATTTAGGTGGTAAGTTTGTTATAATTGGACATTCAGAAACAAGAGCAGAAAATGATAATAAAAAAATTAATTTAAAGATTAAGTCTGCACTTAATGAAAAATTAAATGTCATTTTATGCATAGGCGAAAAATTGATTGACAAAAGAAAAAACAAAACAAAATATGTTTTAAAAAAACAATTACTTGAAGGTTTAAAAAATTTAAAGAATTTAAATAAAGTTATAATTGCTTATGAACCTGTTTGGTCAATTGGTACAGGCATTATTCCAAGTGAAAAAGATTTGAAAAAAAATATTAGATTTATAAGAAACACCTTAAAGATTTCAAAAAAATTTACAAAATCAAAGATTTTATATGGAGGCTCTGTAAACCCAAAAAATATAAAAAATTTAATGAGAATCGATAATATTGATGGTTTTTTGATTGGTGGAGCATCAACTAATGAAAAAATATTTATTGATATAATGAAAAAATCAATTAATTAGGCGTCGTGGAAAACATACTATTAATTATAAATATAATATTAGCAGCAATTCTAGTATTGCTGGTTTTACTTCAGAAATCTGAAGGTGGAGCCTTGGGTATTGGAGTTTCTCAAGATAACTTTATGTTTTCAAGGTCGGCTGGGAATTTTATGACTAAAGCAACGGCTATTGTTGCAACATTATTCATAATTTGTAGCTTAGGATTAACTATCATCTCACGAGGAGATCTTCCTTCAAACACTTCTGTAATAGATAAAATAGAAGAAAATGCAGATGATGCTCCTAAATTACCAGAAAATAATAATTAATACTTTCATTTTTATAAATCATTGGCTATAACATAATTCCATGGCGCGATATATATTTGTCACTGGCGGCGTGGTTTCATCACTTGGTAAAGGTTTATCATCAGCATCGCTTGGATACTTGCTAAGATCACAAGGCTATAAGGTTAGAATAAGAAAAATGGATCCATATTTAAATGTTGATCCTGGAACAATGAGTCCTTTTCAACATGGTGAAGTTTTTGTAACTGATGATGGCGCTGAAACTGATTTAGATTTAGGACATTACGAAAGATTTACAGATATTTCAGCTAAACAATCTGACAACATTACTACGGGTAGAATTTATAGTGATATAATAAAAAAAGAAAGAAGAGGAGGCTATCTTGGAAAAACTGTGCAAGTTATTCCACATGTGACAGATAGAATTAAAGAGTTTATAAAAAAAGACATATCAAATGAAGATTTCGTAATTTGTGAAATTGGAGGAACGGTTGGTGATATCGAGAGTCTTCCATTTTTAGAAGCTATAAGACAGTTTTCAAATGATAATGGAAGATCAAAATCATTATTTATTCATTTAACATTTGTTCCTTTTCTAAAATCTTCAGATGAAATTAAAACAAAGCCAACACAACATTCTGTTAAAGAATTAAGAAGCATAGGTATTCAACCTGATATAGTGATTTGTAGATCTCAACAGTCAATTCCATTAGATCAAAGAAGAAAAATATCGTTATTTTGCAATGTGGACATTGCTAATGTTATAGAAACAGTTGATGTAAAAACTATTTATGAAGCCCCAATAAGTTTCTTTAATCAAAAATTAGATAAGCAAGTTTTAAAATTCTTTAAAATAAAACCTAGAAAAAAACCAAACTTGCTACCTTGGAAAAAAATTACAAATATAGTTTTAAAAACAAAAAGAACAGTAAATATTGCTATCATAGGCAAATATGTAAACTTAAAAGATGCTTATAAATCACTTGATGAAGCTCTTACGCATGGGGGAATTTCAAATAAAGTTAAAGTTAACGTAGTAAGAATTGAGTCAGATAAACTTAGATCAAAAGAAATTAAATCAAAATTAAAGAATGTATCAGGAATATTGATACCAGGGGGGTTTGGCAAAAGAGGAACAGAGGGAAAAATTGAAGCAATTAGATTTGCAAGAGAGAGAAAAATACCTTTTCTTGGTATTTGTTTTGGAATGCAAATGGCAATGATTGAGTTTGCAAGAAGTGTATTGAAAATTAAAAAAGCTGGCTCTAGTGAATTAGATAAAAATTGTTTTCCTGTAATAGGATTAATTGATGAATGGAACAAAGATGGAATAATTATAAAAGGAACCGATAAAAACCTAGGAGGAACAATGAGGTTAGGTCTATACGGGGCAAAATTAAAAAATAATTCTGCCATAAAAAATATCTATAAATCTAATATGATTAAGGAGAGACACAGACATAGATATGAAGTCAATATAAATTTAATGCAAAAATTTGAAAAAAAAGGTTTGATATTTTCAGGAATTTCTCCTGACAATCAATTACCTGAAATTATTGAACTTAAAAATCATCCATGGTTTATTGGAGTCCAATTTCATCCAGAATTTAAATCTAGACCTTTAAACCCTCATCCTTTATTCTCATCTTTTATTAAAGCTGCAAAATCTTTTAATGGAAAATAAAATAGTTAATTGTAACGGTATAGAAATTTCAAACAAAAATAAGATTTGTTTAATAGCTGGTCCTTGTCAACTTGAAACCGAGCAACATGCTTTGGATATGGCAGGTAAAATTAAAGAAATTACAAAAAAGTATAATATCGGATTTATTTATAAAACCTCATTTGATAAGGCTAATAGAACAAGCTTGAAAGGCAAAAGAGGAGCTGGTTTAGAAAACTCACTACCTGTATTTGATAAAATTAAAAAAGATATTAAGATACCCGTTCTTACTGATATACACAATGAAGAACAATGTTCCCTAGTTTCTCATCACGTAGATGTTCTTCAGATACCAGCATTTCTTTGTAGACAAACAGATTTATTAATTGCTGCTGCTAAAACAAATAAAATCATCAACGTGAAGAAGGGTCAATTTCTAGCTCCATGGGATATGGTGAATGTAACCAAAAAAATTTCAGATAGTGGTAATGAAAATATTTTAGTGACTGAAAGAGGAGCTAGTTTTGGTTATAATACATTGGTCTCAGATATGAGATCTATTCCCATCATGGCAAAAAATGGCTATCCAGTGGTATTCGATGGAACTCATTCAGTTCAACAACCTGGTGGTCTAGGTGAAAAAAGTGGTGGTCAAAGAGAATTTGTTGAGTATTTATCAAGAGCAGCAGTTGCAGTAGGCGTTGCAGCTATTTTTTTGGAAACACATCAGGACCCTGATAATGCACCATCAGATGGCCCAAACATGGTTCCTTTAAACAAATTAGACGAGCTAATTAATCAAATTGTAGAAATTGATAATTTAGTTAAAAAGTAATTAATGAGCAAAATCAAAAAAGTTGTAGCCAGACAGGTTTATGACAGTAGAGGAAATCCAACTATTGAGGCTGAAGTATTTTCAAATAATTTAAGTGCATCAGCGATTTGTCCTTCAGGTGCTTCAACAGGAACTTTCGAGGCCTATGAAAAAAGAGATAAGAGTAATAAAAAATACTTAGGAAAAAGTGTTTTAATACCAGTTGCAATTGTTAATAAATTAATTTCAAAAAAATTAAAAAATCAAAACATCCATGACCAAGAGAGAATAGATAGTATTCTTATAAAATTAGATGGCACAAAACAAAAAACCAAGTTGGGTGCGAATACAATATTAGCCGTATCCATGGCTGTTAAAAAATTATCGGCAAAAGTTAAAAAAATACCTTTATTTAAAAATTTTATTGTTAAAAAAAATTTTAAACTCCCTTTTCCTTTAATGAATATTATTAATGGTGGCGCACATGCTGATAATGGCCTTAGAATACAAGAATTTATGATTAGACCTGACAAAGCAAAATCATTTAATGATGCTGTCAGAATGTGTTTTTTAGTAATAAATAATTTAAAAATATTATTAAAAAAAGCAGGTCACTCTATTAATGTTGGTGACGAGGGTGGTTTTGCTCCAATGATAAGTGATAATGAAAGTGCATTAAAACTATTAGTTCAAGCGATCAAAAAATCAGGTTTTAAAAATGGTAAAGATATATCTATTTGTTTAGATGTTGCAGCAAATGAATTAATTAAAAAAGGCAAATATTCAATTCATTCTAAAAATTATATAAGTGTTGATCAATCAATTAAAAAATATTTACAACTTATTAAAAAATATCAAATAAAATCAATTGAGGATCCATTTGGTGAAAACGACTGGAAGGCATGGTCGAAATTTGTAAAACAAACAAATAACAAAACACAAATTATAGGTGATGATCTTTTTGTTACAAATCTTGAAAGATTAAAAATAGGCTTTTTAAACTTTTCTGCAAATAGTATTTTAATAAAATTGAACCAAATAGGTACTGTTACCGAAACGTTAGAAGTAATTAAATTTGCTCAACTTATTGGTTTTAAAACAATCGTCTCACATAGATCTGGAGATACTGAAGATACATTTATTGCTGATTTAGTAGTAGGCACTAATTCAAATCAAATTAAAACTGGATCTCTTGCAAGATCAGAGAGAATAGCAAAATACAACCAATTAATTCGTATTGAAGAATATCTTGGTAGATCGGCTAAAATGAATAAAATTGATTAATGTTAGAAAAATTAAAAAAGAATTATTTTATTCTTATCATCACATTCCTGTTTATCTATTTTTTCTTTAATTTATTAGATGGTGATAGAGGTCTCATTTCTTACATGCAAAAGAAAGATATATATGAGCAACTAAAAAAAGATCAAATTACTCTGAATAGCAAAATAGAAGATTTAGAGCACAAAAATTCACTTTTAACAGAAAATATAGATCTAGATTTTATAGAAATATTAATAAGAGAAAAGTTTTTATTTGGAAAAGAAGGTGAGACTACCTATATAATCAAACAAAATGAAAATCAAAAATAGACCAAGACATCCTGAAAAAGTTAATAAACCGATTAATCCTATCAAAAAGAAACCTGAGTGGATCAGATCTAAGCTACTAAATAGTAAAGAATTTTTTTTAACTAAAACAGTTGTTAATAAAGATAATCTTGTAACAGTTTGCCAAGAAGCAAACTGCCCTAATATTACTGAATGCTGGAGCAAAAGGCATGCAACATTAATGATAATGGGTGACACATGTACAAGAGCATGTGCATTTTGTGATGTTAAAACAGGAAAACCAGAAAAATTAGATCAATTTGAGCCAATTAAAATAGCGAATGCTGTTAAAAAATTAAGTTTAAGACATGTTGTTATTACATCTGTTGATAGAGATGACCTTTCTGATGGTGGATCAAAACATTTTCATGATGTTATTGTTGCAACAAGAAAAAAAAATCCAAATACAACAATTGAAGTTTTAACACCTGACTTTTTACGAAAAGGTGATGCTTATAAAAGAGTATTGGAAGCAAGCCCAGATGTTTTTAATCACAATATTGAAACTGTTCCAAGTCTTTATGTAAAAGTTAGACCAGGAGCAAGATATTTTGGATCATTAGAACTTTTAAAAAATTCAAAAAAATTCAATAAAAATGTTTTTACAAAATCAGGAATTATGGTTGGATTTGGAGAAACAAAAGATGAGATAATTCAAGTTATGGATGATCTAAGAACTGCAGAAGTTGATTTCTTAACTATAGGTCAATATCTTCAACCTTCGACCAAGCACTTTCCATTAAATAGGTATTATCATCCAGATGAATTTAAAGAGCTAGGAAAAATAGCAAAAGCCAAAGGTTTTTTATTGGTATCTTCTTCTCCTTTGACAAGATCTTCTTATCATGCTGATGAGGATTTTAATAAACTTAAAAATAATAGAAAAAATATTCATTAATGCCAAAAGCGTCAGTTAAGAGATTAATTGATAACAGAAAAGACAAACTCATAGAGTTCGTTTTAGATATTGAAAAATACCCTGAATTTGTTCCATTCTGTCAGGGTTCAAAAGTTTACGAAAAAAAACAAAAGGGAGATCTAACACTTATTGTTGCCGATTTAACAATAGGAAAAGGACCTTTTGTAGATACCTATAAAAGTGATGTTAAATTCAATAAAAAAGATGACACAATATTTGTAACAAATATAGATGGTCCTTTAAATTATTTAGAAAATAATTGGAAATTTCAAGAGCAAGGAGGTTTAACAGAAGTGACTTTTGATGTTGATTTTGAAATTAAAAATAAATTTTTGAATATTTTAATGACCAAGTCATTTCAATTTGGTCTTGAAAAAATAGCTGACGCATTTCAGAAAAGAGCTGAAAGTTTATAATATTTTTAAAATCATTTTAAGTGCTTGCTTGGCAGAAGCTTTTTGAATTGAAATTCTTTTCTTACTTTTAAATAAGTTTTTCTTTACTATTATTTTACTTCCTTTTTTAAGACCTATATAAACTAGTCCAACTGGTTTGGCTTTTGTACCACCATTCGGTCCCGCGACTCCAGTGATGGAGATTGATATGTTCGCTTTACTAATTTTACTTAAATTTTTGACCATCGATAGACAGGTTTCATGGCTTACTGCTCCATATTTTGTAATAGTTTTTTTTGGAACTTGAAGCAATTTTACTTTTGCATTGTTAGAATAAGTCACTAATCCCATATTAAATACTTTAGATGACCCGCTAATAGATGTAATTGAACTTGCTAAAAGTCCTCCAGTGCAGGACTCTGCAAATGATAATGTTAGTTTTTTTTTAGTTAGTAGCTTTAAAATTTTTAAGGATAAATTATTCATGAGGTAATAATCATATAAAAGACGAGAATTGCTACTACATATAATCCAGCACAAACATCATCCATTATAACACCAAAGCTATTCTTAAAGTTTTTATCGTAATAACTTACAGGGTAGGGTTTTGCGATATCAAAAATTCTAAAAAGAATAAACATTATAAAATAAAAGGTTAGCACCTTTGCTGGATTCGTTGGCTCTTTATGGGCAATTTCATAAAGGCAAATTGGTATTGATTGACCAATAAACTCATCAATAACAACCTCTTTTGGATCTTTATTAGTTAAATCTTTAATGAATAAGTTTACTGAAAAAAGTGAAATTATAAAAATACCTACTAATAAAAATAAAAAAGCATCCGCTGGCACTGAAAAAATTTGAAATATTATATATAAGAAAATAACAGTAACCAAAGAAGCATAGCTACCGGGTATTTTTGGTAATTTTCCAATTCCAAACATTGTAACAAATAAAGAATTTATTTTTTTAAGCATAATAATTTAAAGATACTATCACTTCACATGCGATAGCCTCTTCTTTTCCAATCAAACCCAACTTTTCAACTGTTTTACCTTTTAAATTAATTTGATCTTTATTTATACTGAGTAAATTGGACAATGAAGTGATAATTTTTTCTCTATATTTTGAGACTCTAGGTTTTTCACAAATTAAATTTATATCTACATTATTTATAAAATATCCTTCTTTATGCAAGTTTTTCAAAACAGGAGATAACATATTGGGTGATCTTATATTTTTAAATCTTCTTTTGTTGCTTGGATAAAGAGTTCCAATATCTTTTTTTCTCATAGCACCAAGTAGTCCGTCTATTATAGCATGAATAATTACATCTCCATCCGAATGACCTTGTAGGCCAGAATGGAAAGGAATTTTTATTCCTCCCAGATATAATTTTTTGTTTTTAATTAATCTATGCATATCAAAACCAATCCCATAAAAATTTTTAATATTAAGTTTTTCTAAGTCAGACTTTGTTGTAATTTTAAAATTATTTTCTTCACCTTTAATAAATTTTATTTTTTTTTTATTGTTTAAAAATAATGTTGCCTCATCAGTAATTTTTGTATTATTTAATTTTGATAGATTAAACAAACTTTTAAAATTAAAACATTGTGGCGTCTGAGTGAATAGTAGATTTTCTCTATTCAGATTCTGAATTTTATTTTCAATTCTATATTTTGTTGAGTTATCTGTTTTAACATAAGGAACTACTGCTTTATTTTTTTTTAAGTTTGAGTTTAGTTTTTTTAATAACTTAATTGAAAAATTTGGTCGTGCCGCATCATGAATAAATACATTTGTGAATTTCTTATTTTTTATAAAATTTAAAGCTTTTTGTGAAGATTGATATCTTTCTCTCCC
>CABYVU010000019.1 GCA_902522525.1 uncultured Pelagibacteraceae bacterium
AGATCATTTTAGGCATGAACATTTATAATAACGAAAAAATTTATAATTCTCTTTTAGTACTCAATAATGAGATAGAAGTTTTAGATAAATATTATAAAAATAAATTGGTACCATTCGGAGAATTTTTACCATTTGAAAAAATATTACAAAATTTCGGGTTTAAAAAAATTACACAAGGTTATCAGTCATTTTCTGCAGATGATCGTAGGGATTTAATTAAGCTAAATAATTATAACTTTGTACCACTAATTTGTTATGAGGTAATTTACTCTGGTAAAATTAATAAAAGTGAAAAAAATTACGATTTTATTTTAAATATATCTGAGGATGGTTGGTTTGGAAATTCTATTGGCCCTCATCAGCATTATTCTCATTTAATTTTTAGATCAATAGAGGAAGGTAAAGCTGTTATACGTTCTGCAAATAATGGTATTTCAGCATATATAAGTCCAAAGGGCCAGGTAATTGATAAGATTTTACCCACTGATAAGGGTTTTATAGAATTTAGATCTTTTAAAAAGTCCGATAAAACTATCTTTAGTTCACAAGGTAATAAGATCTTCTTTTATTTTCTCTTCATTTATATTAGTTTAATTTTTTTTTTAAAACTACGGGAGAATAAATGAAGAAAAATTTCTTATTTACAAGTGAGTCAGTGTCCGAAGGACACCCAGATAAGGTTTGTGACAGAATTTCAGATATGGTTGTGGATACTTTTTTAGCATCAGAGCCCCAAGCAAGAGTTGCTTGTGAAACTTTAACAACAACAAACAAAGTTGTATTAGCTGGAGAAGTAAGAGGACCTGAACTTAAAGAAGATGAACTAATTTCAAAAGTAAGAGATTGTATTAAAGATATAGGCTACGATCAAGATGGCTTTTCTTGGAAAGAACAAACAAAAATTGAGACTCATTTACATTCACAGTCAGCTGATATTGCTATGGGTGTAGATTCTGCAGGAAATAAAGATGAAGGTGCTGGAGACCAAGGAATTATGTTTGGTTACGCTTGTAATGAAACAGATGTTTTAATGCCAGCCCCAATTCATTACTCACATAAAATTTTAAGATTGATGGCTGAAGATAGAAAATCAGGGAAGTTAAATGGAATAGAACCTGACTCAAAAAGTCAAATTACTATTCAATATAAAGAGGGTATGCCTGCAGCTGTAACATCGGTAGTTATATCTACCCAACATTCTAAAGATGTTAGCTTAGCACAAGTCAAAGAGCTTTGTATGCCTTACATAGAAAGATCTATTCCTAAAAATTTATTAGGAAGTCTTAATGAAAAGGAAATTTACATAAATCCAACTGGGAATTTTGTAATAGGTGGACCTGACGGGGATAGTGGTTTAACAGGTAGAAAAATTATTGTAGATACTTATGGTGGAGCTGCACCACATGGAGGAGGTGCATTTTCTGGCAAAGATCCAACAAAAGTCGATAGATCAGCTGCTTATGCATCAAGATATTTGGCAAAAAATATTGTTGCATCAAAAATTTCAGATAAGTGTTTAATTCAACTAGCTTACGCAATTGGAGTATCAAAGCCCCTATCAATATATGTAGACTTGTTTGATAATGATGAGGAAAAGAATATGCATGTAGAAAAACTTATCAAAGAGAATTTTGATTTAAGTCCAAGAGGTATTAGAGAAATGCTTGGATTGAATAAAGCTATATATGAAAAAACAGCAGCTTATGGACACTTTGGAAGAGTGCCTGAGAGCGATGGATCATTTTCATGGGAAAAAACTGATAAATCCGATGTTTTTAGCAAGTAAATATTGTTGAAAAACAATAAAAAATAATTATATATTTCAGGAACATTGTTGAAAATTCAAAATGGGCTAAGGCCCATTTTTTTTTGGCTAAAGATAAAATATGTTAAATAGAAGAGCTGATAAACTAGAATTATTGAGAATTGCAGAAGCTGTAGCATTAGAAAAATCTATCGATAAAGAACTTATCATAGGTTCAATGGAAACAGGTATTGCTAAAGCTGCGAAGTCGAAATTTGGATCAGATAATGAAATAAAGGTAGAAATCGATAGAGACAACGGGGACATAGGAATATTTAGAAAATTATTGATAGTTGAAAAACCAGAAAATTCAAACCTAGAAATAACTTTAGAAGATGCAATAAAGTTAAATCAAATTAATAAAGATAAGAAAATCGGCGATGAGGTTCTTCAGCCGCTGCCATCTTTTGATTTTGGAAGAATTGCAGCACAAACTGCAAAGCAAGTAATAAGCTTTAATGTAAGAGAAGCCGAAAGAGAAAGACAATACAACGATTTTATTGATAAAAAAGATACCATTTTAAGTGGAATTGTAAAAAGACTTGAATTTGGAAACGTAATTGTTGATTTAGGGAGAACAGAGGCAATTATTCAAAAAAACGAAATGATACCTAGAGAAAATATTAAAGCTGGAGATAGGGTTAAAGCGTATTGTCTTGATGTAAGAAGGGAACCTAGAGGTCAACAAATATTTCTCTCTAGAGCACATCCAAAATTTATGGATAAACTTTTTATACAGGAAGTCCCAGAAATTTATGATGGATTAATTGAAATTAAATCATCATCAAGAGACCCAGGTAGTAGAGCAAAAATATGTGTAAAAGCTATTGATACATCATTAGATCCAGTAGGTGCATGTGTAGGTATGAGAGGTAGTAGAGTTCAGGCTGTAGTAAACGAGCTCCAAGGTGAAAAAATAGATATAGTTAATTGGTCTGAGGATCCAGCTGTTGTAGCAGCTAATGCATTATCACCAGCAGAAGTTCAAAGAGTTAATGTTGATAATGAAGCTAAAAAATTAGATGTTATTTTGACCGAGGAGAATCTAAGTAAAGCTATTGGTAGAAGAGGGCAAAATGTTAGATTAGCAACAAAATTACTAAACTATGAAATTAATATTATGACAGAGCAAGAGGACTCTGAAAGAAGACAATTAGAATTTAAAGAAAAAACCGACTCTATTGTAAAAAATCTTGAACTTGACGAAACTTTAGGGCAACTTTTAGTTGCCGAAGGTTTTTCCTCAATTGATGATATCAAAGATAGCTCACCAGATTCACTCATGAAGATTGAGGGTATAGAAGAAGATACAGCTAAAGAACTTGTTGATAGAGCAAAAGAATTTCACGAAAAAGATCAAGAAGAAATTTCAAAAAGAATTAAAGATCTTGGACTAGAGAATGATTTAATTAACCACGAAGGGCTAACACCTGGAATGCTTGTGACTTTAGGAGAACAAAAAGTTTTGACTTTAACAGATTTGGCAGATCTTGCATCTGATGAGCTAACAGGAACTTTTGATGTTATTAAAGGAGAGAGAATAAAAATTAAGGGATATCTGGAAGACTTTGCACTATCTAAACAAGAGGCTGATAATTTAATAATGTCAGCAAGAGATAAAGTTTATAAAGATTGAAAGATGGGTGATGGAAAAAAAAAAATTAAAATTGTCAATATCGGGAAGTTCAAAAAAAACTTTAAGTAGTATAGAGGAAGCCAAATCAAAGTCTAAAAATACTGTTGTTATTGAGAAAAAAAACTCAAAATTTGCAGGAAAATCTCAATTTTCAAGACAAAGTAATAACAGTTTTAGAACAAGTAATAACATTTCTTCTAAACCAAACAATTTCTCCCGGCCATCAATACAACCTTCTTCAGATTTTGAGAAAAGGAAATTAGCGGAGCAAAGAGCTACAAGAAGACTTAAGGGAGAAGCTACACAAAAAGATAACAAATCTAATAAAATTTCTAGCAAAAGGAGAGAGTTAAAATTAACTATCTCAAGAGCTTTAAGTGAAGATCATGTAGAGGCAAAGTCAAGGAGTTTAGCATCTTTAAAAAGAGCTAAACAAAAAGAAAACCGAAATTTAAGTCAAACAGATAGTAAAGATAATTTTCAACAAGTAAAAAGAGAAGTTAACCTTCCTGAGGTAATAACTATAAGAGAGCTTGCAAATAGGATGGCAGAACAATCAAGCAGCATTATTAAGCACTTACTCGGAATGGGTGTAACAGTAACAATAAATCATACAATAGATGCAGATACAGCTGAATATTTAGTTAAAGAATTCGGCCATAATCCAATTCGAGAGAAAAAAGCCGAAGAAATAATTGAAAAAATTAAAGAGGTAAAATCAGATAATTTAAAAAATAGACCCCCAATTGTAACTGTTATGGGTCATGTTGATCATGGAAAAACCTCTGTGCTTGACGTTCTAAGAGAGGCGAATGTAGTTTCAGGTGAATTCGGTGGTATCACACAACATATTGGAGCTTATCAAATCAATCACCAAACTAATAAAATTACATTCATTGATACTCCTGGGCATGCTGCTTTTACTGAGATGAGAGCAAGAGGTTCTAAGCTTACAGATATTGTTGTACTGGTTGTAGCAGCAGACGATGGAGTTAAACCCCAAACTGTAGAGTCAATTAAACATGCAAAGGCTGCAAAAGTACCAATAGTTGTAGCTATAAATAAGTGTGATCTACCAGAGGCAGATCCACAAAGAATTAAAAATCAATTACTAGAATATGAATTAATAGCCGAAGACTTATCAGGTGATACTTTGATGGTAGAAATATCTACTAAGACCAAAAATAATTTGGAAAAGTTAGTTGAGTCAATTTTGTTACAGGCAGAGTTATTAGACTTGAAAACTGATTTTGAAACAAATGCAAAAGGGATAGTTTTAGAGTCAAAAATTGATATTGGAAGAGGTCCAGTTGCAAATATAATTGTTACTGCAGGTACTCTAAAAAAAGGAGATTACTTTGTTAGTGGATTGAAATGGGGAAAGGTAAGAGCAATTATAAATGATCACGGAAAGAATATTGAAACCGCAGAGCCAGCTACCCCAATAGAGATAATTGGTATTAATGGTGCAGCAAAATCTGGAGATGATTTTATAGTTTTGCCAACTGAAAAAGATGCCAAATCACTATGTGAAGCTAGAGTTCAAGAGTCAAAAGATGAAAAAATACCACTAAATTTTGTTACACAAGACTCAGCATTTCAAAATTCAATTTCAGAAGAGCTAAACATAATTATTAAATCTGATGTACATGGTTCGTCAGAGGCAATTAGAAATGCTATTGATCAAATTAAACATGACGAGGTAAAACCAAAAATACTTCTTTCAGATATAGGGATGGTAACAGAAACAGATGTAACTTTAGCAAAAGCATCACGAGCGGTAATAATTGCATTCAATGTAAAACCTAGCAAAGAGGCTAAAAAAAGGGCCGAGAATGAAAAAATTTCAATATCATCATTTAATATAATTTATGAAGTTTTAGATTTCATTAAAAGTAAGATGGCTGGGTTATTGACCCCAGATGTTGAAGAGAAAGTTATTGGAAGTGCAGAAATATTAGAAATCTTCAAGGTGTCAAAAGTTGGAAAAGTAGCTGGTTCAAAAGTAGTTGAGGGAGAAATAACTCAAAATTCAAGTGCAAGGGTAATAAGGGATGGAAATATAATATTTAATGGTAAAATAGGTTCTATATTTAGAGAAAAAGATCAAACAAAACAAGTTTCAGCAGGTCTAGAATGTGGAATTACTCTGAAAGATTTCGCCGACTATCAAAAAAAAGATATTATAGAAGTTTATAATTCTACAATAACGGAGAGAACAATCTAAATGAAACATTTAGGAAAACCAATTACACAACGTCAATTAAGAGTTGGAGAGATGATAAAGCAAGCTTTAGGTACTCTCTTTATAAGAGACGAAGCCAAAATAGGTAATTTTTCAACAAAAGAAATTACAGTCACTGAGGTTAGAATGTCCGCAGATTTAAAAACAGCAAAAATATTTGTTATGCCTTTAGGAGGAAAAAACTCAGATGAAATTGTAGAAAAATTAAAAATAGCATCGTTCATGATCCGAAAAGTATTATCCAAGAAAATAATTATGAAGTATTTACCTAAACTTTTCTTCGTAAAAGATAATTCTTTTGATTATGCTGAAAAAATTGAAAATTTAATTAAACAAACAAATAAATAAGGATAAAAATGAAAGAAAAAATAAAAGAACTTCAAACTCATGATAAAGATACGGGATCTTCTGAAGTTCAGATTGCTCAACTAACTGGTAAAATTGAGAGTTTATCGAAACACGTAAAACAATTCAAAAAGGACAAGCATTCATCTGTTGGTCTTTTGAGAGCAGTAAATAGAAGAAAAAAATTATTAGACTATTTAAAGAAAAATAATATGGAGTCTTATAAGGCAGTATTAACAAAACTTAATTTAAGGAAATAAATGTTTAAAGTAATTAAAAAAGAAATAGAAGTAGCTGGAAAAAAAATAAGTTTAGAAACAGGAAAAATAGCAAGGCAAGCTGATGGAGCAATCATAGCTCAGTGTGGTGAGACAGTAGTGTTAGCAACAGTAGTTGGAGCAAAAAAAGTAAATCCAGATACGGATTATTTTCCATTGTCAGTCAATTACCAAGAAAAATATTATGCAGCAGGAAAGATACCAGGTGGTTATTTTAAAAGAGAGGCAAGACCTACTGAAAGCGAAACATTAATTTCAAGATTAATTGATAGACCTATAAGACCATTGTTTCCAGATGAATTTAAAAACGAAGTACAATTATTACCAACAGTAATATCTTACGATAAAGAGAATGAAGCAGACATTTTATCTATCATTGCATCTTCAGCGGCTTTAGCAATCTCAGGAATGCCCTTTATGGGTCCTGTGGGTGCTTCTAGAGTTGGCTATATTGAAGGAAAATATGTCCTTAATCCATCTAAGACTGAATTAGAGAAGTCCAAACTAGATTTGGTAGTAGCAGGAACTAAAGATGCAGTTTTAATGGTAGAATCAGAAGCAAATGGGTTAACCGAGGAAGAGATGTTGAATGCTGTAAAATTTGGCCATGAGGGTTTCGTACCAGTTATAGAAATGATCGAGGATCTTGCAAAAGAATGTAGAAAACCAGAATGGACAGTTGAGAAAAAAGATCTTTCTGAGATAAAAAAGAAATTAGAAGAGGAATTTACTGGAGATTTAAAAAAAGCATTCTCTACAACAGATAAACAAGACAGATCAAACCAAATTTCTGAAATTACTGATAAAGCAAAAAAACTTTATGAGGAGAACGAGGATTACACAGATTTAGATGTAAATTCCCAACTTAAAAATTTAGAAAAATCGATTGTAAGAACTGATATTCTTAAAAATAAAAATCGTATTGATGGAAGAGGTCTTGCAGATGTAAGACCAATAATGTGTGAAGTAGGTATTTTGCCTAGGGTACATGGATCGGCATTATTTACTAGAGGTGAAACACAAGCTATAGTAACAACAACTTTAGGCACCTCAGATGATGAACAGAGAATTGAAAGTTTAGATGGTCTTCAAAAAGAAAGATTTATGCTGCATTATAACTTTCCTCCTTTTTCAGTTGGTGAAACTGGTAGAATTGGAACTGGTAGAAGGGAAATTGGACATGGTAAATTAGCATGGAGAGCAATTAACTCATCACTTCCGTCAAAAGAAAGTTTTCCTTATACATTTAGAATTGTGTCTGAAATCACTGAGTCAAATGGTTCATCTTCGATGGCAACTGTTTGTGGGACTTCACTTGCTCTTATGGATGCAGGTGTTCCTCTTAAAGAGCCAGTTGCTGGAATTGCAATGGGTTTAATTAAAGAGGGTGATGATTTCTCTGTTTTATCAGATATTCTTGGTGATGAAGACCACCTTGGAGATATGGATTTTAAAGTTGCAGGCACTAAAGATGGTATCACATCTTTACAAATGGATATTAAAATAACTGGAATTACATTTGAAATAATGGAGCAGGCTTTAAATCAAGCAAAAGATGGTAGAATTCATATTTTGGGTGAAATGAATAAAGCTTTAGACAAATCTAGAGACAATGTTGGAAAACATACTCCAAAAATGGAAAAGATTACTGTTGATAAAAAAGATATTGCGGCAGTCATTGGAAAAGGTGGAGCAACAATTAGAGAGATTGTTGAAAAATCTGGTGCTAAAGTTGATGTAAATGATGAAGGTGTAGTTACAGTTGCTGCTCCAGATGAAGAGTCGAGAAACATTGCTATGCAAATGATCAAAGATATAACAGCTAAAGCTGAATTAAATAAAATTTATAACGGAAAAGTTATGAAAATTATGGAATTTGGTGCGTTTGTTAATTTCCTTGGAAAGCAAGATGGACTTGTACATATTTCTGAGCTTGCAGATAAAAGAGTTGCCAAAGTAACGGATGTAGTCAAAGAAGGTGACGAAGTTAAGGTAAAAGTTATTGGATTTGATAGAGGAAAAGTTAAATTATCTATAAAGCAGGCCGCTATATAGATAAATGACCAAACCATTTATTTTAATTGCTAGAATACGTGTTAAAGAGGGCAAGGTTGAGGAGTATCTAAAGATAGCAAAAGAGGCTGATGATGCTGTTAACGCATCAGAGCCAGATATGCTTATTCATACTTTTGACCAAGATCCATCTGATCCTTTAGAATTTACTTGGAGCGAAGTTTACCGAAATAGTGAAGCTATGCTGCATCATCTAAATAATCCCCCAGTCCAAGCTTATGTTGAAAAGCACAACAAAATTGCGGATAGATTCGAAATAGAGGTCTATGGAAATATTACCGAAGAGACTATCAATGCAATAAAAGATACAAATATCCCTTTCAAGCATTTTAAAACTACTAATGTTGGTTATATTAGAAAAATATAATTACTAACTTTCTGGGATAAAAAGCAAGCAAAGACCATTGCTACAATATCTTTTTCCACCATCTGGACCATCATTGAATACATGGCCGTGGTGAGCGCCACAATTTGCACAGCTATATTCAGTCCTCTTCATGCCAAAAGAATAATCAGTTTTTGTTACAAACGCACCTGGTATTGCCTCAGTGAATGATGGCCACCCAGTTCCACTATCAAATTTTGCAGTGGACTCAAATAGTTTCACACCACAATTAGCACAATGATAAGATCCTTTTCTTTTTTCATAATTTAATTCACTAGTACCTGCACGCTCAGTACCCTCTTCAAACATTATTATTTTTTGCTCATTTGTAAGATCAGGATTAATTATATTGTATTCACTTTCATTTTTCTTTAATTTTTTTTTGAAACCAACAATGTTATTTGCTAAAGATGTTAACGGATAAAATATAAAACTTAATGTAGAAGCCCCAGCAATTTTCAAAAACTTTCTTCTCACAATAATTATTTATTTATTATTTATTTTTTTTCCCAAGCTTATTTATTAAAAATAAAGCTATTGCAGTCAATAGGGCAAAAACTTCTAGTGCATGACCTGAACCTTCAAGAATTAATTGAACAAAAATAAATATTATACAAACTACAAACCAAACTAAAATTAACATAATGATAAAATTTTAAGATATATTTTTTGGATCTGGCATTCCTACTTTATTGTAACCAGCATCAACATAGTGAATTTCACCTGTAACTCCGCCTGCCATATCACTTAGGAGATATAATGCTGAGTTTCCAACATCAATATTATCTACATTTCTCTTTAAAAAAGAATGATCTGCATTCCATTTATACAAGAATTTAGCATCCCCAATAGCTGATGCAGCCAATGTTTTTATTGGACCTGCACTTATTGCATTGACTCTTATTCCTTTAGCCCCTAAATCTCTAGCTAAGTATTTAACACTAGACTCTAAGGCTGCCTTACAAACTCCCATTACATTATAATTTGGAATAGCTTTATTCGCCTCATAGCTAAGTGTAATCATACTACCACCCTCTTTCATCACTTTTGAAGCTTCTTTTGCTACTTCAGTAAATGAAAAACATGAAATCAGCATACTTCTTAAAAAATTTTCTCTTGTTGTATTCAGATATTCTCCTGAAAGTTCAGATTTATCTGAAAAAGCAATTGCATGAACCACAAAGTCTATCTCGCCCCATTGAGATTTAACATCTTCAAATAATTTTATTACATCTTCTTTTTTTTCAACATCACAGCTAAAAGTAACATTAGAATTCAGTTTTTCTGCAAGAGGAACTACTCTTTTTTTAAGAGCATCACCTAAATACGTAAAAGCTAATTCAGCACCTGCTTCTGAAAGTTTTTGAGAAATACCCCAAGCAATAGATCTTTCATTAGCAACACCCATTATCAGTCCTTTTTTACCCTTCATTAATGACATATTAAACTTTCTCAAATACTAGAGTTGCATTTGTTCCACCAAAACCAAAACTATTAGACATGACAGTATTTAATGTTACCTCTGTTTCTGTTTTAGCAACTATTGGAAATCTTTTAGCCTCTTCATCCATTTCACTTATGTTAGCTGACCCAGTTATAAAATTATTTTTCATCATAATTAAACAATATATTGCTTCATGTACTGATGCAGCTCCTAGCGGATGACCTGATAAAGATTTAGTTGAGCTAATCTTTGGAATTTCATTTCCAAAAGCTTCTTTAACAGCATTCAATTCAGTAATATCACCAACTGGAGTAGAAGTTCCATGAGTATTTATATAATCTACTTTATTTTTTGAAGTTGCCATTGCCATTTGCATACATCTCACTGCACCTTCACCAGAAGGCGCTACCATATCATATCCATCTGAAGTTGCTCCATAACCTGTTAATTCTGCGTATATTTTAGCTCCTCTAGCTTTAGCGTGTTCATATTCCTCAAGAACTAAAACCCCTGCACCTCCAGCAATTACAAAGCCATCTCTAGTTTTGTCGTAAGCTCTTGATGCTTTCTCAGGTGTATCATTATATTTTGAAGATAATGCCGTCATAGCATCAAACATGGCTGTCATTGCCCAGTGTATCTCTTCACTACCGCCTGCAAAAACAACATCTTGTTTACCCATTTGGATAAGTTCCATAGAGTTTCCAATACAGTGTCCGCTAGTTGCACAGGCTGAACTCATTGTATAGTTTGTGCCTTTAATTTTGAAAGGAACAGCAAGTGTTGCTGAGGCGGTACTCGCCATTGTTCTTGGAACTATAAATGGTCCCATTAATTTTGGAGTCTTAGCTCTAGTTTTATCTGCTGCTAAAATAACATTTTCAATTGAAGGTCCACCTGAACCCATAACAATTCCTGTTTTGAAATTGCTTACTTCACTTTCTTCCAATCCAGAGTCTTCAATCGCCTCTTTCATTGCAATATAGTTGTAAGCAGATCCCGAACCCATAAATCTAATTGTTTTTCTATCTATATGATCCTCAAGTTTTATATTAGGTTTTCCATGAATATGACTTTTAAGATTGTGTTCTTTATATTCTTCAGAAAAAGAAATTCCTGATTTTGTATTTAGTAATGATTGATGAACTTCTTCTTGATTATTCCCAAGACATGAAACAATTCCTAAACCTGTAATTACTACTCTTCGCATTATTTAAATAATCCTACTTTTAGACTGTCTGCAGAGTATATTTTTTTGCCATCAGCAAGAAGAACACCATTTGCTAGTCCAACTGTTGTTTCACCTTTAATCAATATTCTTTTCATATCAATAATATATGTCGCTATTTTGACATTTTTTAAAACTTCTCCTGTAAACTTTACTGTGCTTACTCCCAAAGCTCTTCCTCTACCAGGATTTCCAAGCCAGCCCAAGTAAAACCCAACTAGTTGCCACATCGCATCTAAACCTAAACATCCTGGCATTACTGGATCTTCTTTAAAGTGACAATCAAAAAACCACAAATCATCTTTTATATCAAGTTCAGCCTTCATTAGTCCCTTGTTAAAAGCTCCATTTTTTTCACTAATTTCAGTAATTCTATCAAACATTAGCATTGGTGGAGAAGGTAACTTTGCGTTTCCAGGGCCAAAAAGCTCGCCATTTGCGCAGCTCATTAATTCATCATAATTAAAGGAACTTTTTTTCATAATTTTTTTAATCTTATTACTTGATTTACAAACATTATAATATAGATATTCTTTAGAATAATTATAATTAGTAATGGCTTACGCAGAGCAATATATAGAAAAATTAAGAAAATCTGGTTTAAGACCAACAAAACAAAGAATTAAAATTTGTGAAGTGTTATTTGATGCTGAAAATACTTTTCACTTTACAATAAAAGAACTGGTTAAAATCATTGAAAATCAAGCAAATATTAAGGTTTCACTAGCAACAGTTTATAATACTGTTCATGCGTTTATGAGGAAGGGTTACTTAAAAGAGATTCCACTTAATGCTTCACAAAGTTATTACGACACAAATGTAACCCATCACCACCATTTCTTTGATGAAGAAGAAAATAGATTGATTGATATTCATCAAGATGATGTTGATGAAGTTAATATTAAAAGAACAATCCCAGGAAAAAAAATAAAATCAGTAGAAGTTATCGCTAAAATTGTGAGTGATAATCAATCTCAAAAATAATTTTACAATATCAATAGTTTAAATAATACATTATATTTATTCTAAACTGTTGACATATTACAATTCCTATATATATAAACCACTTTAGAATCATTATTAATAGTAGGAGTAAATATGTCATTAAAAGGTAGTAAAACAGAGGAAAATTTAAAAGAAGCATTTGCTGGGGAAAGCCAAGCAAATAGAAGATATCTTTATTTTGCTCAAAAAGCGGATGTTGAAGGCTTTAACGACGTAGCAGCGGTATTTAGATCAACAGCAGAAGGTGAAACTGGACATGCTCATGGCCACTTAGAATATTTAGAAGAAGTAGGTGATCCAGCAACTGGAAAGCCAATTGGTGAAACAAAAGCCAATCTTGAATCTGCAATTCAAGGTGAAACACATGAGTACACAGATATGTACCCTGGAATGGCTAAAACAGCTAGAGACGAAGGTTTTGATGAAATTGCTGACTGGTTTGAGACTTTAGCTAAAGCTGAAAAATCACATGCTGGTAAATTTCAAAAGACTTTAGAAAGCATCGTGTAACAAAATTTGTGGACGAAACCCCTCTCGTCCACAAAAACCACATTTTTAAAAAAATCTATGAGTAAAGAAGGCAGCACACAAGCACCTACAAGGCATCCATTAAAATTTAGGGATCCAGATTTTATAAATCCTGAAAAAATTGATCAGGAAATGAGAAGAGTATTTGATATCTGTCATGGATGTAGAAGATGCTTTAATTTGTGTGACAGTTTTCCAAAATTATTTGATTACATTGATGAAACTGAGGGAGGCGAAGTATCAGATCTTTCAAGTGATAAATTTAAACCTGTTGTAGATGCCTGCACTTTATGTGACATGTGTTTTATGACTAAATGCCCTTATGTGCCACCACATGAATTTGACTTAGATTTTCCACATTTGATGCTGAGATATAGAACAGCCCAAAGAAAAAATGGTGATATTTCAAAAACCGCTAACCAATTAACTCAAATTGATCGAAATTCAAAAATAGGAATATTTTTTAGCTTTTTTATAAATTGGATTACCAATGTCAAAAATAAATTTGCTAGAAAAGTTTTAGAATTTTTTACTGGAATAGATAAAAGAGTTATTTTGCCAAAATATAATAAAGAAACATTTGCAAATTATTTTCAAAAATTTAAAAAAAATATATTACCAAAAAATAAAGAAAGAAAAGTTGTAATTTATTCCACTTGTTTTGTTAATTTTAATAAGAAAAAAACTGGAGAAGCAGCTTTGAAAGTACTGCATCATAATAATGTAGAGGTAGAGCACTCTTATGCAGGTTGTTGTGGTATGCCTTATCTGGAACAAGCAGATCTAGATCAAGTTACAAAGCAAGCAGAGTTAGTTTCCAGAGAATTAATCAAATATGTTGAAAAAGGTTATAAAGTAGTAACACTAACAGCAAGTTGTGGTTTAATGTTAAAGTTCGAATGGCCTTTATTGATGCCAAATAATGGAATAATTAAAAAACTTTCTCAAAATACTCTCGATATTGATGAATATGTCATGGATATTGCAAATAAAGAGGGTTTAGTTGATGGCTTGAAAGAAATTGATGGAGGAGTAACAGTTCATAATGCTTGTCATGCTAGAGCACAAAATATGGGGAATAAGGCAAGAGATATGCTTAAATTAATTCCAAATATTAAATTAGATGTTGTTGAGAGATGCGCTGGTCATGGTGGAACCTTTGGTATTATGAAAGAAACCCATGACATCGCAAATAAAGTGGGCAAAACTACCGCAAGCACTGTTAAAAGAAAAAATAATAAATATATGGCTTCTGATTGTCCATTAGCTGGCAAACATATAAAACAGTTAGCTGATGATACAAATATCGTTAATGATGAAGCTGTGCACCCAATTGAGATAGTTTCAAAAAGTTATGGATTATAGAATGTCAAAAGAAAAAAAAATTATTACAAAAGATGATCTTCTCCCTTTAGATGCATACACAAAAGTTAGAAGACAAATGAGAAAAGAATTAGTTCAGTTTAAAAAAAATAGAAGAGTTCTTTTAGGGCCTTATGCAACATTTTATTTTGAATGTTATGAAACAATGATAGCCCAAGTTCAAGAAATGCTTTACATTGAAAAAGGTGGAGACGAACAAGTTGCAGACGAACTTGCGGCTTATAATCCTTTAATCCCTAATGGAAAAGAATTAGTTGCCACTTTAATGTTTGAGATAGACAATCCAATTATAAGAGCAGAGTTTCTTGGAAAGTTAGGTGGAGTAGAAAATAATATATTTATTAAAGTTGGGGACGAAAAAATTTATGCAGTTCCAGAAATGGATGTTGATAGAACTTCAGAGGACGGAAAAGCATCTTCGGTTCAATTTATACATTTTAAATTTTCAGATGATCAAGTAAATAAGTTCAAAGACCAAAATAATTCAATTGAAGTAGGTATTGGTCATAAAGAATATTCACACACAACTAAATTTTCGGAAGATAATATTAAAGCTCTTT
>CABYVU010000020.1 GCA_902522525.1 uncultured Pelagibacteraceae bacterium
GATTTGGGATATAAGCTATTAGAAAGCAAGAAAACTTTAAGGTTCTTTGTATCTAGTAACATGTTTTGATTATTATTTTCAATTATTGATAATGATGAGTCACTGATTAATAAATGAGGTTTAGGAAGTAATTGATACTTTATGTCACCATTTATTTTTAAATTAATATCAAAATCAGAATAAAATTTAGTTTCAATGATGTTTTCTATGCTTTTATAATTAAATAAAACTGGTATTGATAAATAAATGCCGATTGAAAATAACAATACAATTAATAAAAAAATACCTTTGACAAATATTGGTATTTTCTCAATTTTATTCATTAATTTAATATCGCTTAAATTAAAAAAAAATAAACGATGAATTTAGATTATTTAACAAATCTTAATGAAAATCAGGAAAAAGCTGTTTTACATTTAAACGGACCTCTTTTAATTGTTGCAGGAGCAGGGTCAGGAAAAACTAGAGTTCTTACAGCTAGAATTGCGCATATTGTTAAACAGCACAAGGCATTCCCCAATCAAATCTTAGCAGTAACATTTACGAATAAAGCTGCAAAAGAAATGCAATTAAGGGTCTCTAAATTCTTAAGAAAAGAGGCAACAGGCCTACCATGGTTAGGCACTTTTCACTCAATTAGCGCAAAAATATTGAGAAAACATGCAGAAGCAGCGGGATTAAAATCGAATTTTTCAATTATTGATCAAGATGATCAGGTAAGATTAATAAAAAATATCTGTAAATCTGAAAACATAGATACAAAAAAGATATCTCCAAAATATATTTTGGCGATAATTGACAAATGGAAGAATAAAGGCTTTTACCCTGATGAAGTTGTACTCAAACGTAAAGACATTTTAGAAAAAAGCTTCCTTGGAGTCTATAAAATTTATCAGCAAAAGTTAATAGATCTTAACGCTGCAGATTTTAGTGACTTAATTCTTCATACAGTAAAAATTTTTGAAAAACATTGTGATATATCGAAAATGTATTCTAAAAAATTTAAGTATATTTTAGTTGATGAATATCAGGACACAAACTTTATTCAAAGTGAATGGCTTAAGTATTTAGCAAAACACAACCAAAATATTTGTTGTGTTGGAGATGATGACCAATCAATTTATAGTTGGAGAGGAGCAGAAATTAAAAATTTTCTTCAATTTGAAAATGTCTATGAAAATACAAAAATAATAAGGTTAGAAAAAAATTATAGGTCAACTCAAAATATTTTAAATGTAGCGTCAAATATTATTGAAAATAACCAAAATAGAGTTGGAAAAAAACTTTTTACAGATCAAGAAGATGGAGAACTTGTAACTTTAAACTGTTTTAGAAATGTAAAAGATGAGGCAACTGAAATAGGCTCTAATATTGAAGATTTCAAAAATAGATTTTCATTAAATGAAGTCGCAATTCTTGTAAGAGCAATTTTTCAAACTAGAGAATTTGAAGAAAGGTTCTTAAAAATTGGCGTTCCATACAGAATTATTGGGGGTATTAAATTTTATGAGAGAGCTGAAGTTAAGGATTGCGTTGCATACCTTAAAACGGTTTTTCAACCTCAGGACGACTTAGCCTTTGAAAGAATATTAAATGTACCAAAAAGATCAATTGGGGATACAACAGTAAAAGCTATAAATGATTTTGCTAAATTAAATAAATGCTCTTTAGAAATTGCTTCGAAACATTTAATTGAACAGAACAAAATAAAACCTAAAACAAAATTAGGTTTAAACTCTCTTTTAAATCTTTTAGCTAAGTGGAGAAATGATTTAAATAAGAAAATGAACCATAACAAGTTACTACAAACAATTCTTGATGAGTCTGGATACAGTGAAATGCTTAAAAATAAGAAAGACTTAGAAAATGAAAATAGATTAGAGAATATAAAAGAACTTCTAAATGCGATGAAAGAATTTGATAATCTAGAGAGTTTTTTAGAACATGTTGCTCTTGCAACATCATTAGACCAAGATTGGCAAAGTGAAAAAGTCAATTTAATGACAATACATGCATCTAAAGGACTTGAATTTGACGTTGTATTTTTGCCTGGATGGGAGGAAGGTTTATTTCCTCATCAAAAAAGTATAGAGGAAAAAGGTGAAAGTGGGCTAGAGGAGGAAAGAAGATTAGCCTACGTTGCAATTACTAGAGCGAAAAAGCTAGCAAAAATATCGTTTTCAATGAATAGATTTTACCAAGGAGACTGGATTGACAGCATGGCATCAAGGTTTGTGGATGAACTACCTGATGAATATATTAAAAAAAATAATAATTTTATTGATGAAAAAGAGGAAGATTTTGAATTCAACCAAGATATAGATTTTGATAGTGATACTGAAATTAGAAGTCCTGGTTGGATACGTTACCAAAAAAAATTAAAATGAGTGTCGTAATTAATAAAATTATTTTATCAAATGATTTGGATGGATATATCTTGCCAAAAAATGATAATTATTTCACGGAGTATTCTAAGATAAATAATCTTAAATCAATTACAAATTTTTCTGGTTCTGCAGGATTTGCTATTTTCCTAAAAAATAAAAAATATTTATTTGTTGACGGAAGATATACTATTCAAGCTGAAAAAGAGGTTGGGAAAAAATTTGAAATTTGTGAAATTCCTTATATTTGGCCTAAGGACATTCTAAAGAAAAAAATAAAAATTGGTTTTGATCCAGATCTTTTTACTTGGGAAACACTAAATAAATACTTTGGAGATAATTATAACTTATTACCTTTAAAATTTAAATTTGAAAATAAAAGTAATACAAAAAATAGTTATCCTTTCTTTAATCTTAAAGCATCTGTTGCAGGGGAAAGTATTAATTCTAAAATAAACCGATTGATAAAAATTATGAAAAAAAAGAAAGTTGATTATAACTTTATCAGCTCGGGAGAAAATATTTGTTGGCTTTTAAATATTAGAGGAAAAGATCTCCCTAATTCTCCAGTTGCAAATTGTAAAATGGTGTTAACAAAAGAAAAAAAAATTTATTTTTTTTCAAATCAACAGAAGGTAAAAAAAATAAAGTTGAGCCATAAAAAATTAAAAATAAATTTTTTAAAGGAAGATGATTTTTTTAAATGCTTAATTAATTTGAAAATTGGAAATTTTTGTATTGACAGTAAAACCTGCTCCGTTTCTGATGAAAGTTTAATTAATTATAAATTTAAAATAATTGATAGAGAAGATTCTATTTATATTATGAAATCTTTAAAAAATAAAACTGAGATTAAAAATATGATTAATGCACACATTGAAGATGGTGTTGCTTTAACAAAATTTTTATATTGGATAAAAAATCTTAAAAAAAATAACCTTACAGAGAAAAAAATTGAGAAAAAATTAGAGAGTTTTAGAAAAAGAAATAAAAATTATTTATACCCAAGCTTTGATACAATTGCTGGATCCGGGCCAAATGGAGCAGTAATACATTATAGATCTGATAAATTTTCTAACAGAGAATTAAAAAAAGATGACTTACTATTACTTGATTCTGGTGGTCAGTATAAATGGGGAACTACAGATGTTACAAGGACAGTATGTTTTTCTAATGTCAAAAATACAGTGAAGAATATTTTCACAAGAGTTTTAAAGGGACACATTGGTGTAGCCTTGTCTAATATTAATAAAGAGAGAAATGGGCATAATATTGATAAAATTGCCAGAAAGAGCCTCAATTCAGTAGGCCTTGATTATGGTCACGGCACTGGTCATGGAGTGGGGGTATTTCTAAATGTTCATGAGGGACCACAAGCAATATCAAAAAATAACTTAGTAGAATTAAAAGAGGGAATGGTTTTAAGCAATGAACCTGGTTTTTATAAAAAAAATGATTTTGGAATTAGAATTGAAAATTTAGTTTATATAAAAAAAATCAGGTCTAAACTATTATTTGAAAACCTAACGATGGCACCTATTGATATAGACTTAATTAATCAGAAAATGCTCAATAAAGCAGAAAAAAAATATTTATTTAAATATCACTTTGATGTTTACAATAATATTTCTCCATTTTTAAATAAAAATGAAAAAAGATGGTTAGCTAAGCTAATTTAATAAATTAAGCCACTCTTTTTGAGATAAAATTTTTATTCCTAGTTCTTTAGCTTTTTGAACTTTTCGGTTTGTTGGTTTTTCACCAATTATTAAATATTTTAACTTTTTGTTAACTGAACTTACAACAGATCCTGAATTTTCTTCAATCAAAGATTTTGCTTCAGCTCTACTCATATTTGATAATTTTCCTGTGAACATAAATGTATTGTTTAAAAGTTTGCCATCTTTATTTAATTTAAGATCAGAAATATTTAACATAGAAGATAACTTTTCAATTATTTTATAATTTGATTTATTTTCAAAAAATTTTTTTAATGAATTAATTTGAGTTTCTCCAATTCCATCTATATTTAAAAATTCATTAAATTTTTTATTTTTGATTAAGTTTAAGAAATTAGTTATTGATTTTGTATATTCTGCTAAAAGCTTAGCGTTTTCAATTCCAATATGCCTAATACCTATAGAATAAATAAATCTATCTAAAGAAACTTTTTTTGATTGATCAATTGAATATTTTAAGTTTGAGACTGAGAGATCACCCCAACCATCAAATTTAGAAATTTTAGCATAATCAAGGTTAAAAATATCTTGTGGATATCTTATTAATTTTAGATTCCAAAAATTTTCCACGACTTTTTTCCCTAAACCGTCAATATTAAGTGCTTCTTTTGATATAAAATGTTTAATTTTTTCTACAGCTATTTTTTCACATTCAAATCCTCGATCTGGACACCTTCTCACTGCATCATATTTTTTCGTAAATTTATTAAATTCTTTTATGGTATCAAAACCACATGGGCATTTTTTTGGAAATACAAATTTTTTTGACTCTTTTTTTCTTTTTTTTAGATCAACTAATACAACATGAGGAATAACGTCACCTGCTCTCTCTACTTTTACAGTATCACCAAGTCTTATATCTTTTCTAATTATTTCATCTTCATTATGAAGTGTTGCATTAGAAACTACTACACCCCCAATATTTACTGGTTTTATTCTTGCTACTGGAGTTAATGCACCTGTTCTACCAACCTGAATATTTATGTCTTTTATTATAGAATATGCACTATCTGCTGAAAATTTATGAGCTATAGCCCACCTGGGAGAATTTGCTGTAAATCCTAATCTGTTTTGAAGATCAAGATTATTAATTTTATAGACTAAACCATCAACATCATACTTTAAATTAAATCTGTCATTCTCAAATTGTTTGTGAAAAATTTCTAAATCTTTAATAGTTTTTAAAACCTTATTATGCTCATTTATTTTAAAACCCCATTTTTTCAACGATATTAAAAAATCGGACTGTTTCTTTATTTTATTACTTTCAAAGTAACCATAAGTATAAGCAATAAAGTTAAGAGGAATTTTTTTAGTTTCTAATGGATTTTTTTGTCTCAAGGAACCTGATGCTGCATTTCTAGGATTAGCGAAATCATTTTTTAACTTTTTAAAATCATCCTTTTCTATGAAAACCTCGCCTCTAATATCTATATCTTTTGGGAAGTCTTTATTAGTTATTTTGTGCGGTATATCATTAATTGTTTTTAAATTTTCAGTAATTACTTCACCTGTGGTACCATCTCCCCTTGAAGTACCCATGACTAATAATCCATTTTTGTAAGTTAATGACGCTGAAATTCCATCTATTTTCGGTTCAACACTGTATTCAATATCAATTCTCTTGTTGAGATAATTAAATATTTTCTTTTCGAAATTTTCTAAATCCTTTATGCCAAAAGCATTTGATAAAGATAACATTTTTACTCTGTGAGTAGATTTTATGAAATTTTTTGAGGGAGCAAATCCTAGAGAATTGGATGGAGAAGAAGAACTCTTTAAAAAAGAAAATTTATTTTCTAAATCAAGTATTTCTTTTTTAATTTCATCATATTCTTTATCAGATATTTTTGGCGAACTTTTTTCAAAATACAATTTGTTATGATTTTTTAATTCATTTATTTTTTTCTTATAGTATTTTTTTATTTCTACTTCCTTCATTTATTTTACTATTGAAATAATTGTTTTAATTTTTTGAGTAATGATTTTTGCTTATTGAGATCCTTTTTAATTTGAGGTTTTTCATAATTAGCATTTAAGATTTTATATGATCTCTCATACCAATCACTTGACTGATAATTGTATCCAAGGAGGGCTGTATATTTTTTTGCCTCATCCATAAGACCTAATTTGTAATTTAATTCTACAAGTCTGTATAATGCCTCTTCAATGAAGATAGTTGTATCATATTCATTTACAATTTTTTTATATCTATTCATTGCTGGTATCCATTTTTCTCGCTCTAAATAATAGTTTGCGAGATATAATTCTTTTGAAGCTAATATTTCCTCAATAAGCTCTAACTTAAAGTTTGCATCCTCTGCAAAATCTGTACCAGGATATTCATTGATTAACAAAGTAAAATATTCTTTGGCTTTAACAATTTGTCCTAGATCTTTTTTCTCATCTGTAATTTGATTATAATGACAAATAGCTAACAAATAATATGCATAATCAGTATTAGGATGATTTTTATATTTATCTAAAAATCGTTCTAATTCAACTATTGCATATGTAAAATATAATTGAGAATAGTAAGAGTAAGCTGCCATTAAGTTAGATCTTGGTGCCCAAATTGATTGAGGATATAAAAGTTCTACCTCATTAAATTTTTTTGCAGCAAAAAAAATATCACCTCTATTAAATTCTTCGAACCCCTCATTATAAGCTTCTATCATCTGCATTTCTAAATTATCTTCTTTAATTAATGAGACTTTTTCTTGTTTTTCAGAACAAGAAATTAAACCAAAAATCATTATTTGAATTAATAAAAAATTACAAATTTTCATCAATGAATTTTATCAGAAAAATTATAAAATTCTAATTTTTAAGCTATAGATTTTAAATTATTACGATTATTTATTAGCGTATGAGGTAAATTTTTACCTTTAATCTCAATTAAGGAATAATTTTTATTATCGCTAAATACTTTTCTTAATAATTTATTTGTTAGACTGTGACCACCATGCTTACATTTAATAGATGCGATTAACCTATAACCAACTAGATAAAGATCGCCCATACAATCAAGAATTTTGTGGTTCACAAACTCATTTTTATTTCTTAATCCTTCTTCATTCAAGATGCTATCATCTCTTACAATGATTGCATTATCTAAAGATCCTCCTTTTCCCAAACCTATTTTCTTTAATTTATCAATATCTTCATACAAACAAAATGTTCTAGAATTAAATACATCATCTAATTTGTCCTCAAAAACATTTATTTTATTTTGTTGTTTTTGAATAAGTTGATTTTTATAATTTATTTCAAAATCAATTTCCAAGGAAGTATTGGATTTTTCAATAGAAATGAATTTATCTCCCTCCTCTATTTCAACATTGTTATTTATTTTTATCAATTTAATAGGTACATCACTATTTTTTAATCCAGTTTCTCTAAGAATTTTAACAAAATTCATTGCAGATCCATCAAGAATAGGTACTTCTTGTGAATCAAGTTCAACAACTGCATTATCAATACCCAAACCTAAAAATGCAGCCATAAGGTGTTCGATTGTTGAAACTTTTACTCCATATTGATTTGATATTGTTGTACAAAGCGTTGCTTCACAAACATTCTCAACATGTGGAATTACTATATTATTATTTTTTATATCAACTCTTTTGAATATAATTCCAGAGTTAGGGGCAGAAGGTAAAATTTGAAGATTTACTTTTTCACCAGTATGAATTCCTATTCCGGATAATGATATTTTTTTTGATATGGTTGATTGTGATAACAGTGACATAACTAAGAGTATATAAAAACAAGCCCGGTTTAATATTCAAGTAATGTTACAAGAAAATACAATTATCGAGAAAAAAGATTAAAGAACTTCTCAAAAAAGCCTGTTTTTTTAAGCTTTTTTTCAATGCTTATTAAAGATCTTTCATCACTTTTATGATAATTTATACCTGCTTCACATATCTTAATGTCACTTTCATCAAAAAAAATCAATTCTGAAAAAGAATTTTTTAAATTAAAATTATTAATAAATG
>CABYVU010000021.1 GCA_902522525.1 uncultured Pelagibacteraceae bacterium
TAAATATAATATAGACAAAAACATCAATATAATTAATTATGAGGAAAATCCTAAAAGTGAATGGTTTTTCTATAATCCAAATCAAGATTATATAAAAAATAAACTAATAATACTCAATTTAAAAAACTATGAAAAAATCGAAAATAATATTTTACATATCAAAGGCCATAGTTTAGAAAAATTCAGATATAAAATTATTGAAAATCATAAAAATTGTTATTTTTTAGAAAATATTGATGATTGAAATCTTAAATATTTCATTTCTAGCTTTTGTGATGATATGGATCACGTCCTTTCCTGTAATTAACTTTTTTAAAAATAAAAATTTACTAAAATCTTTTTCAACTATCGAAAAAAATACTATTAATTTGTCATTTTTATTGAATATTTTCCTTATATCATCTTTTTTTGAAATTAATTTTTCAATATTTTTTTATTTTTTATTACTTCTTCCTTTAGTAAACATTTTTTTTTTTAGTAAAGTAAACTTAAATACACATCATATAGTTCTATTTCTTTTTATCTTTATATTAAGTTTAAGTATAAGCTCAGCTTTAGTTCTTGAGTGGGATGCAGCATCTATATGGATTTATAGAGTAAAAAACTTTTTTTATGGTAATAGTTTTTTTAATTTATCAGAAATACCTGGTGTATTATCTTATCCACATTTAGGGACATATGTCTGGTCATTTTTTTGGTATAATAGTTTTTTTGATGCAGAATACACTGGAAGAATTTTTTATATATTTTCATATTCATTGTCTATTTTAATTTTAATAAATTTAACAAAAAATGATTTTTTAAAAAAATTAATATTAGCTCTTATTTTAATTACAACTTCTCTAGATTATTATTTGTTGTCCGGATACCAAGAATATTTAGTGTTTTCGTATTTAATATTTATTTTTTATTTTTATGAAAAATATCTAAAGTATCTAAATGTTATTTTTTTAATTCCAGTAGGATTATTTATAAATGCAATAATTTGGATTAAAAATGAGGCTACATTTTTTGTATTATTTTTCTTTCTATTTGTTTTCTTTCAACATTATATTAATAAGTTGAGAGTAAGATATGAGCTAATAATACTTTTTTTTATCTTTATAATTTCAGTAAGTATAAAATATTATTTTTTTTATAACTTTTTTGATGTGATTAATTCAGGGTGGCACGGTTACAAAATCAATAATTATAGTAACTTTATTCAATTAAATTATTTTTTTGATAGGTCTTTTTCAATTATTTTATCCATTATTATAGCTTTAGTTAAATGTAAAATTTATTTAGTTTTCTTCTTAGTGATAGTTTTTTTGCATAATAAAAAAAATAATAATTATATAAAACCTTTTTTATTTTTCTTAATTATAAATATAATTTTAATTTTTTTAATATATTATTTTGCAAATGATCCAGATTGGAAACATTATATGGCAACCACAGTTGATAGACTTTTATTTCAAACATCTGGTATATTTTTAATTCCAATTACTTTTTATTTAAAAGATTTAATTAAGTTTAAAAACTAGTTATCTTTTTTTAAATATTTTAATATTTTTATTGAGTCTTTTTTATACGAATTAAATTCAATTGGTATTAAGAAATTTTTGTTAAAAACATTAAATTTTTTGAATGCCTTATTGTAGAAAACTTTTAAATGATTAGCTAAACAATCTTGCATAAAATAGCTATACAAGTTTTCCGGATTTGAAATAGCAAATTTTGAATTGGAGATAACTTTATGTGCATTTTTTCTAGAAATATACCCAAAATTTTTTGCGCTTTTTATTTCTAATTTGTCACCTATAACTGCAAATTTTAAATTATGTTTCTCTATTTCATTCAAAAGATTAAAAATATAATTTTTATTAAGCTTAGATTTAATTCTGAAATAAATAACTAAATCATATTTTTTTTTCTTTTTGTTTAACTTCTTAAATTTAAAGTCTTTAAGTATATAGTTATAATTAAATATTTTTTTATTAAGTTTATACTTGGTATTATAAAAATTATGTGAAAAATAAACTTTTTTGTGACGAAATCTAATTATAATTAAACTTATACGTTCAAATATATCAAATATTCCAAATAAATTAGATTTTCTAGATATACTTCCTGTGATAGGACCTAAAATTGTTCTTGGAGGCAAAAATAAGAATATTAAAAAATTCCACAATGGTAAATAATTTATGTAACATATTTTTCTATTTTTAAAAAAATTTTTCCATAAAACTAGTACCCCAACAAATGGATAAATATATTTATGTATATTTGACTCGTAAATAAATTTCTTATTTTTAAAGTTATTCTTTTTTTGATAACTGTCTTTGAAATTTAAATTTTTAAAAGAATAAATATTTTTATCTTTAGCATAATTATTTATAAATGAATTAGCTAGTATTCCTTCCCCACTATTATTAGAAATATCTGCTGCCCAGTAATATATTTTTTTTTTAGTTTGCATTCTTAAATCAGAAATTTTAGATTCTGTTTGTATTACAAAATTAAAATTTTAAAAATAGAATTAATGCGAGATACCATAATAACTTTTAAAAATATTAAGTTTCATAATTACAATTTTGAAAAAATATTAAAAAAATTAAACAAGGGTGGTTATTTAGTTGCTCCAGCTGCTTCAGCTCTTAATAATATTTCATCAAATAAGCCATATTACAATTCTTTATTAAATTCAGACATAGCAATTCTTGATAGTGGTTTTTTTTGCATATTATTGAGACTTTTTAAAAATAAAGAAGTCAAAAAATTTTCAGGTTACCTTTTTTTAAAAAAGTTTTTGGATTTAAATTTTGATGATAACACTTCTTTTTTGTTGATTGATCCATCAAAAGAAGACGCTAAAGAAAATAAACTATATTTGAAAAAAAAAAAAATTAATAATGTAATAAATTATGTGGCTCCAATTTATAATTCCAACCATGTATCAGATACAAGATTGATAAAACTAATCAGAAAAAAAAAACCCAGATATATAATCATTAACCTTGGAGGTGAGATACAAGAAAATTTAGCTTTTTATATCAAAAGAAAAATAAAATTTAAACTTAGCATTATATGTACTGGTGCTGCAATCGCATTCTTAACATCAAAACAAGCACCAATAAATGAATTTATAGATAAAATTTACTTAGGCTGGTTTATTAGAGTAATTTATAATCCTAAAAAAAATCTAATAAGAGTATTAAAGTCTATTTTTTTAATAAAATATTTTTTATTTAAATAATCTTTTTATCATAAATCATTTTTTGATAATATCTTTCTGTAAATAAAAAGGTAATAAAGAAAAATATACTATCAATTCCAAAAACTGCAATTGAACTTTCAAAAAAACTTCTAAAGATCAAAAATATTTGAATAAAACTAGCACTTAATATGAGATAATTTTTATCAGAAATTTTTTTCACAATTTTAAAGACGATTTGGAAATTTATAAAAATGGATCTTAAAATAATTAAAATAAAAATTAGTAATGAAATTATTCCTCCACTTACATAACTATAAAAAAATACACTTGAAGCAGTCTGATTAATTAAATATCTATCACCAAGGGCTCCATAACCAAAAATTTTTCTTTCATTGTTATCTAAAATATTTTTCCAATCTATAAATCTTCTAGAAGTAAAACTTTTAGGATCAACCGTTCTTAATTTTTTAGATTGTTCTCTAACCGAATAACCACTAACTTGGGCTTTTTCTTCCTCAGTTAATATTATTTCGGTTTCTAATTGTAGGTAATGCTTTATTTCAACAACTGTATACCAAATAATGATTGGTAAAAATATTAATAAAAAAATATTAGAAATTCTTTTTTTTATTTTTTTAAAATATTGAAGTATATAAATTATCAAACTTATAGCCCCAAAGAAATAACAAATTAGAACAACTCTTGATTGAGTAGTTAAAATAATAAAAATCAAAGTCGAAAAAATTAAATAAAACGATAAATATTTTATTTTATTTAATTTTGATGTAAGTAAAAAAAATGACAATGGTATTAATATTAAAATAGATGACCTGGCTAAACCAGAGGATCTTGGAACCTCATTACTAAAAATTCTACCCGCATCAGATCCATGAGGCCATGAACCATATAAATTTGTGTGAAACGAGTAGAATATCAGCCATTTAATTAAAATATAACTATAGATCAAGGTTACTAATGTAAGAATTATAATTGCAAAGACGTAAAGTTTATCTATAGAATTTTCATTATCAAAAACTATTACTAAAAAAATTAGCATTAAATAGCTAAAAATAAAAGTAATGTTAAATATATCATTTTCACTTAAAGTTGTTGATATAACTTGAATAATTTGGCTACAAAATAATAAACTTATTAATATCCTTACGTAGATAGATACATTTTTTAAATTGAGTTCATTAAAATAATTTTTTATAAAAAAAATAATTAAACAATAAGGTAATATAAACCGTACCCCTAAATTAACTGATTTAAGATTAAAGATATCAAAATTTTTAATATTATCAAAACTTGTATCCAAACTTAAAAAAACACTAAAAAAAAATAAGTATAATAAAAATTTATTTTTAAACTCATTTAAGAATATGTTTTTTTTTGTCATTTTTAATGATATTTTGAAATTGCATTTTAACAATAATTCTTATAAATGAATCTTTTAATATTTTCTAATAAATTCATCCAATATATTAAACAAATAGTAAGACTTGAAATATTAATTTTTCTTATTCTTATTTTATTATCGATTTATAGTTATATTCACATCTTTACAGACAATTTATTCTCTGAGTATTCGTTTAATGAATTATTTATCAATTATCAAGCAGGATTAATCAGAAGAGGTTTACTTGGAGAATTATTTTGGCAACTAGATAAATACTTTTCAATCAATCCAAAAATTTTTTTTGGACTAATCATTTTTTTTATTAATTTATTACAGATATATTTTATGTACAATATTTGTAAAAATTTTAAAAGTTTTAGCCTTTTTATTATTTTTATTTTATTTTCTCCTCAGTTACTATTATTTACAATTTATGATGAAAATATTTATTTCCTTAAAGATATTTTTGTAAAATTTACAATTTTTTTTCATGGTTACCTCGTTTTAAAATTTAATGAAGAAAGTTATGTAAAATTATTAAAAAATGTTTTAATACCAATAATTACTATTATAATTTTCATACATGAGTATCAAGTTTTATTTATAACTATACATATTTTAATAACTATAAATTTTTTAAAATCAACAAATCAACTGCGATTTAGCATAAAATATTATTTATACTTAATAATACCAACTTTACTTGTATTCATTTTTATTGGTAATGAAGATCAATATGAGCAATTAAATAATATTTTAAAAATTTATAATGTTCAAGTACACCCTCAATTAGGTGGAGGACTAATAAATCTATTAGGTGGGTTTTATAAATGGCACTTTTTTTATTTCTCGTATCAAGATTTCATTAATCTCTTTTTATCTATTTTTCTATCAATAATAGTCCCATTTATAATCTTTAAAAATCTCATATTTGAAGGTGTTATTGTTTTGAACAGAAAAATAAAAAATCATTATTGGATGTTTTTCATTCCTACTTTAACTTGTTTTTTAGCTTTAGATCATGGACGAAATATTAGTCTTATTGCAACTCACATATTTATTTTTTTTATGACTTTAACTGTAAATAAAAAAAAATTATTAATATTATGTCACAAAATCCATAAAAATTTTAATAAAAATATATTTTTAATTATATTTGTTTTTTTTTATATTTTTCTATGGAAATTAGATCAATATGCTGGATTTGCAATTCAAGGAAAAGAGACTTCAATATTCAAAAGTTCATTATTTGCTGAATTAATAAAATTTATTAAATTTCTTTATAATTTTGTAGATAATTATATTTTTCAATTGCCTAATATTTAGATCTTTCTTTTTGCTAAGAAAAAAAAATGTTTTTGTTTTTTAAATAAATTACCTTTATAAAAATTGTTTAGTATTATTTTAATCATATATTTTTTTTCTAAGTTTTTTTTAATCTTATTAAAATATTTTTTGTTATTAATGTCCTCAAAATTTTCTTGGAATGCTATCATTACATAATGAAATTTGGATATTATAGGTTCAATTTTATTCCTTAAATCTATTGGAGTCTCTGATAATGACCAATTAGCAATAAATAAGGATTTTTTTCTTTGTGTTGAATTATATTTTTTTAAATTACTTATTAATTTAAATTGATTGTTGTTTTTAAATCCAACATTCATTTGATTGTGCTTCAAGTAATATAATTGTAATAAATTTACAAGTTTTGTGTCAAAAATTGAATATTTAATGTTTTTATTGATTTTATAAAATATCCTTGCCATACAACCGTATCCACCTCCAAATTCAAAAACATTATTGATATCTTTTAATTTAATATTTAAATATTTGTTAATTAAAGATAAATGATAAACATGATTTATTCTATTTCCTGAACTCTGTGGGTATAAAAAATATCTAATAGGATTTCCTACATTATCTTCTATCAGAAGTTTTTTATACATATTCCATTCATTACTTTTTTTAAGATAGTTTAGCTCTCTTAATATAAATAAGCGATTATGAACAAAAAACATTTTTTGAATAAATGAAATTCGTAGAAAATTACACAGATTACCTTTTCTAAGAAATTTATAAAGTTGAATATTGAAATTTCTATGAGTTTTTTTTAAATTTTGTTTAGACAAGTATATTAACTGCTTGTTTACAATTTTAATTATTTTTTTTTCATTCTTAATAATTTTACTCATATCATTCGGAAAAAAAATACTTAAATATGTTAAAATTTTTCTAGCTATAAAAAACATTT
>CABYVU010000022.1 GCA_902522525.1 uncultured Pelagibacteraceae bacterium
TACTTATCCATACCTGCATTAGCCGGAGCAAGTGTACTAAGTATGAAAGATATAGTTAATTCAAATATAGATATGAATTTTTTGTTTATATTTGCAGTCTTATTATCATTTGTTTTTTCTTATTTAACAATAAAATATTTTTTGATTTATGTAAGAAATTTTAATTTAAATCTTTTTGTTTATTACAGAACATTTCTTGCATTAATTCTTTTTGTAATTGCATATTCTTAAGTTTTGGTACTTGGAGAAATTTGAGAAGAAATTACAGCAACCAATATTAAAAAACATCCAATCATATTATTCGTAGTTAAAAACTGATTAAGAATTATCCATCCAGCAATTGCTGCAAACACTCCCTCTAACGAATAAATAATTGCGGCAGGTGTTTCTTCTATATTTTTTTGAGCAAACATCTGTAATGTAAAGGCAATTCCACCTGATAACGCACCAGCATAAAGTATTGAACTACTTTCCATTAAAATTTTAGAAATATTAATTTCCTCAAATACATATGAAAAAATTATTGAGAGCGTTGCCACAAATAAAGCCTGTAATGCTGCATAGAACATGGGAATATCGAATTCTTCCATGAATTTACCTGCAAATATTATATGCAATGCCCAAAATACAGAACATAAAATAACTAAACCATCTCCTAACATTATTTCTGAATTAGAAAAATCACTTAGTAGATATACACCTAAAACACAAAGACCAATTGCCGGCCATATACTCCAATGGACTTTTTTTGAATAAATAAAAAATAATAAAATCGGAACTATAGGTACGTAAAATACTGTAAAAAATGCAGCATTTGCAATATTTGTGTATTGAAGGGCGGCTTGTTGTAAAAAGGTTCCTAAGAAAAGCGAAACTCCCATAAAAACTAAATACTTTATAAATAGTTTTGATTTTGAGAGTATCTCAAGTTTGATTTTCTTCCTTTCAAAAAGTAACGCAATTGGTAAAATAGTTAAAAATCCTACAACAAATCTTGCTGAATTAAATGTTAAAGGGCCGATGTTGTCCATACCGGTATCTTGTGCAATAAATGCTGTACCCCAAATAAAAGTTGTAACTATTGCGCAGACCATAGAAAGAGATTTTGTCATTTTATTAAACTATATTATTAAATTAATTTATTCCGTTCATCTTACACGAACTATCAAAATCTTCTTTGTTTATATAACATCCAGACATTTTTCTTACTCCACTAAATGATCCTCTTCCATGAAGTATTCGCCAATTATTAAATATCAAAAGCTCTCCAGGTTTCAGTACATATCTCCATTGGTAATCTTTAGTGTTTGCAAGTAAGTCAAACTTTTTTATTGCTTCATAAAACTTTAAAGTTAAATCTTTTTCAAATCTAAAAGGTGCTCGATCGTAATTGTTAAAACTTACTTGAATAATTTCATTATTTTTATTTAATTTAAATATTGGTCTTTCAGCTTCAAGGAAAACTCCATCACCAATGTAATTACCTTTCACATTTATTTTTGTAAGCAACTCATACATTTGCCGGTCTTCTTTTTTGATTGTTTCAGCAATCTTTAATCCATCAACCATTATTGAGTCACCACCCTTAGCATTATAATCACAACATAATAATAATTGTAATCCTGGAGCATCATTGCTATATGTTGAGTCTGTATGTGGTCTTAATTCTTCTTGTGTATAAGCACTATCAGCCTTATTTTCGTCAGACTCAAAACTCCAAAGTCCTCCGAATATAGAATTTCTTACATATCCAATTTTATTAGCAATTTTTTCAACACATTTTAAATTTGTTTCACAATTTCTAATTACTAAAAAACCATAAGTGTATAGACTTTTTAAAAAGTTTTTAAATCCATCATTTGATAAGATAGAATTATAATCTAGAAATATCTCTTGGTGAATTTCATTTGATCCCCAAACTTTTAAATTTGATTTTGTTTCTCTTTTTTTTTCTATTTTATTATTTATTAGAAATTCAAATGAATATTGTACTGGCTTTTCTAGATCAGGCCAGAAAATGCTCAAGTATTTGCCATTTTCTAATATTTCAGCATTTTTTATTTTTAAATTCAGATCTAAAGATGCTGTAAAAGTCTTTCTTTGACTAGACCTTTTATCCCAATTTTGCTCATCTTTAGCGTGATCTCGCAACCAAATATTTGGAAAAATTTCTGAGTTTTCTCCGCTAAAATGGACATGAAGATCATTTGGTAATATTTCAATTTTTGTAATCATTTACTTAGGTTGTAAGCAAAATTTGCTCCTAAATTGTCTTTTAACTCATTATTAAATTTGGCAGCTTCAGCTCCATCTATAATTCGATGGTCATATGATAGTGACAAAGGTAACATAGTTCTTGGAGTAAATTTTCCGTCTTTAAATACCTGTTTTTTATAGCTTCTGCCTATTCCAAGGATAGCAACTTCAGGAAAATTAATTATTGGTGTAAAGAACGATCCTCCAATTCCACCTAAACTAGTAATAGTCATCGATCCCCCAAAGAATTCTTTTTTATCAATTTTTAAGTTTCTACAATCATCACTCACTTTTTTTAATTCCTCACTTAACTGATTGATGTCTTTTTGATTAGCATCTCTAATTTTAGGAACCATAAGTCCATGTTGGGTATCAACTGCGATGCCGATATGAAAATACTTTTTAAATGTAATTTTACCACTTTCAATATCATCAATTGATGAATTAAAAGATGGAAAATTTTTAAGTGATATTACTAATGCTTTTATAATAAATGCAAGTGGAGTAATTTTTATTTTTTGTCCAGTATAATTATCTTTAAGTGAACTTCTAAACTCTTCCATCTCAGTAATATCAGCTTCATCATGATTTGTTACATGTGGAATGTTAGTCCAAGAGTTGACTAGATGAGGAGCAGCAATTTTTTTTACTCTAGGAATATCTTTAATTTCAACTTCTCCAAAATCTGAATGTTGATATTCTCTTTTGATAACTTTTTCATTTTTATCTTCTTTTACATCATATGTTTGGCTTATGTTAGACGAAACATATTCTTTTAAGTCTTTTTCTACAACCCTACCTAATCTTTCCGAACCTTTAACATTGCTTATATCAACACCTAATTCTCTAGCAAACTTCCTAACTTTTGGACTTGCAGATGTTTTGATGGATTGATCAGACATTTACATCTTTGTTGGCATAGGTTTATTTTTATCAATATTATACTTTTTTATTGCATCTTCAGCGTACTTTGAAGTGATGAGTTGCTCTTTGGCTAAAACACTGAGGCTGTAAGCAACTATATGTTCTTTATCTACTTCAAAAAAACTTCTTAAATTTTTTCTTGTGTCGCTTCTTCCATATCCATCTGTACCAAGAGAATAAAAGCTTTTTTTCGTAAAAGATCTTATTTGATCTGCATTAATTCTCATATAATCGGTAGCTGCAAGGATGGGTCCTTGCTGTTTTCCCAAGCACTCCTCTATATACGATTTTTTGTTTGTTTCTGAGGGGTTTAATAAGTTTTGTCTCTCAACTTCCATTCCATTTTTTCTTAACTCATTAAAACTTGTAACACTCCAAACTTCACTGTCTACCTGATATTCTTTTTTGAGTATATCTGATGCTGCCATCATTTCTCTAAGTATTGTTCCAGATCCCAATAATTGAATCTTAGCTTCTTTTGAACTTGATGACTCTTTTATTTTATACATTCCCTTCAGAATCCCATCTTCACAATCTTTTGGCATTTCAGGATGAGAATAATTTTCATTCATTGTAGTAATATAATAAAAAATATTTTCATTTTTTTCATGCATTCTTCTTAAACCTTCTCTAAAAATTACGGCTAATTCAAAATGGAAGGAAGGATCGTAAGATATACAGTTTGGAATTGTAGATGCGAGTAAATGACTATGCCCATCTTGATGCTGGAGCCCTTCTCCTGCAAGAGTTGTTCTTCCAGCTGTTGCGCCAATTAAAAAACCTCTTGCTTGACTGTCTCCAGCTGCCCATGCGAAATCTCCAATTCTTTGAAAGCCAAACATAGAATAGAAAAGATAAATTGGAATCATCTCAATGTCATGATTAGTGTAAGCAGTACCTGCAGCAATCCAGGATGACATGGATCCTGCCTCAGTAATCCCTTCTTCTAATACTTGACCACTTTTTTCCTCTCTGTAAGAAGAAAGTTGTGCAGAGTCTTCGGGCTCATACTTTTGACCTTCATGAGCATAAATTCCTATTTTTTGAAAGAAACCTTCCATTCCAAAAGTTCTAGCTTCATCAGGAATAATTGGAACTAATTTAGGAGCAACATTTTTATCTCTTAAAAGATTAGTAAGCATTCTTACTAGAGCCATTGTTGTAGACATTTCTTTTTCACCAGTTGAAGTCTTCATAAAATCAAAAATATCTTTACTTGGGGCTTTAATTGGTTTTGAGTACGATGTCCTTTCTGGAATAAAACCACCCAATTCTATCCTTCTCTTTTTTAAATATTTTATTTCTTCTGAATTTTCGTCTGGTTTGAAATATTCAATGTTTTTGACTTGGGCATCTGTTAAAGGAACATCAAATCTATCCCTGTAATACATCAAATCGTCTACATCTAATTTTTTTTGCTGGTGGGTAGTATTTACACTTTCTCCACTTTTTCCCATACCGTAACCTTTGATCGTTTTAGCTATAATAACCGTGGGACTTCCTTTGTGGTTGACTGCTTTATCATAAGCAGCATAAACTTTATGAGGATCATGACCCCCTCTATTTAATCGCCAAATATCAGTATCAGACATCGATGAGACCAATTCAGTTGTTTCAGGATATTTACCAAAAAACTTTTCTCTAACATAAAGTCCATTTCTTGCTTTAAAAGC
>CABYVU010000023.1 GCA_902522525.1 uncultured Pelagibacteraceae bacterium
TCGTTGGATATTAAATTTATAGCTCCTTCTAACGTGGGTGATGAATTATTAGGAACGGTTGAAATTCAAAAAGTTACTAAATCAATGGTTTTCATTAATTGTAAACTAAAGTTTAAAAACAAACTTGTTGCTAGCGCAGTTGGAATTTGGAAAATTTTAAGAAGACCACTTCCAAATGCTGGCTTAGGTGGATAAATTTTATTTTCTCAATTGAAGAACAAAGACAGGTAATACTAAAACTAAGCCAATAATTGATGAACTTAATCCTGGTGCAATAAATAGTAATGAAATTACACCAAGATACCATCTTTGAAACGTAGTTACTGATTTAAATAAATAACCTGTAAAGCCAATTCCAATTAATCCAATTCCAATCATTGCAGATACCAAAGTTACAAAAAAGTCATAGAAATTGAATCCTTGCGCAACTAATAATAGTGATGGCGAGTAAACAAACACAAAAGGCACAAGTGCTTTTGCAATACCTAATCTAAAAGCTGTGTTACCAGTAGTGAATGGGTTTGATCCAGCAATACCAGCTGCAGCATATGCTGCAAGAGCAACTGGTGGAGTTATATCTGCTAAAACACCATAATAAAAAACAAAAAAATGAGAGACTATTGGCTCTATTTGTAGTTGAGTAAGAGCAGGAGCGGCAACAGCAACAAGAATTATGTAAGTTGCAGTAGTTGGAACTCCTGTACCCATGAATATGCATGATATTGCAATTAATATTAAAGAAAAAAATAATGTCAGATCTTGAAGTGTAAAATAGTTAAATGGTAAAAAATTTAAGAAGAATCCACCAATATCACCTGCTGTTTGAATTACTACATATCCTAATCTAAAACCTACTCCAGTTAATGTAACTACACCAACTATTATACCTATTGAAGTAGCAGCTGCTCCAACTGCTAAAGTATTTTTTGCACCTCTGGCTAGGCACTCAAATAAATCATTAAAAGTAAGTCTATTTTTTTTCCTTATAAATCCAATGACTACACAAGCAATTATTCCATTTACTGCAGCATAATCTGGAGTACGACCAATCAATATTAAATATACTAGTAAAAATAATGGAACAATTGCCAGCGAATTATCTCTTATTATTCTAATAAATTTTGGAACTTCACTTTCATTTAAACCTCTCAGACCTAATTTTTTTGCCTCTAAATGAACCATCACAAAAATTCCAAAATAATGAAGCAAAGCAGGAATTAATGCTGCTGCCAAAATATCTCTTAAAGGTAATTCTAAATATTCAACCATAATAAAAGCTGCTGCTCCTAAAATGGGAGGTGTTATTTGTCCTCCAGTAGAAGCTGTGGCTTCAACGGCTCCAGAAAAATGTGGAGGGTAACCAACTTTTTTCATTGCTGGAATTGTAAGAGAACCAGTTGTAACTGTATTCGCAATTGAAGATCCAGATATGGTTCCTAGAAAAGCTGAGGAAAAAATTGCGACTTTCGCTGGTCCACCTGAATACCTTCCAGCTATCACCATTGCTAAATCAATAAATAATTGGCCTAAACCTATTCTTGTTGCAAGCACACCAAACAGAATGAATAAGAATACATATTGGGCCATCACACCCACTGCAATCCCATAAATTCCTTGGTTAGTTATATAAATATGATTAACAAAACCGGCCCAACTACTACCACCATGTTTTAAAGCTCCAGGAAAAAAAGGGCCATAAAGTGCAAAAATCATAAATATTATGCATATTAATGGAAGCGTATATCCTATAGATCTTCTCGCGGCTTCTAGTGTTAAAATTATAAGAATGGAACCCATTATAACTTCAGTGCTCGAGGGATTTCCAACTCTGCTAGCTAATATTTCTGGGGGCAATAATGGTAAATAAAGTGCAGTTATAACCACTAAAATTGAAAAAAAAATATCTATTAATGGAACTTTGTTTTTAGACTTTTTATCCCCAAAATTTTTCCATCCATAAAATAAAAATACAAGACCTACAACAAAAGAAATATGAATACCTCTATGAAGAATGTCTCTTATAGTTCCAAATCCAGAGGCATAAAAATGGTAAATTGACATTGCAACCAAGGCAACAAAGGTCAATGTTTTTAATAAATTTTTTAACTTTCTTTCGTTACTTTTTATCTCAAATTTTTCTTCAAGTTTTGCAACTTCATCAGGTGAAATATTAAATTGGGACATAATAATGCCCTAGATCTAATTGATCTAGGGCAAATTGATTTTAAGATTTAATTTAAAAGTCCTGCTTCTTTATAGAACTTTTCTGCACCAGGGTGTAGTGGTACACCTACTCCGGAAAGAGCTGTGTCAGGTGTTATAGTTTTTCCCTTAGCATGACCAACATCCATAAGCTTTCTTGACTCTTTATTCCATAAAGCTTTAGTAATTTGGTAAATTAATTCACTATCTTCTTTAGCTGATGTAAACCATTGAGCGCCTACTGCTACAGTGTTAACTTGATCAACACCTTCATATGTTCCTGAAGGAATTGGGCTTTCTGAGAAAAAACCATATTTTGAAGTCAACGCTTTAGCTCCTGCGCCATCGATTGGAACTAGTTTTATATCAACTGCAGATGCTAGTTCTACGATTGCACCAGTTGGATAGCCTGCAACAACAAATATTGCATCAACTTTTCCATTTCTTAGAGCATCTGTTGCAGCTTTACCTTTCAATGCTTCAGCTTTTACATCGCTTGTGCTTAATCCATTAGACTCTAATATTAATTTAGCATCAACATATGTTCCAGATCCAGGTTCATCTAGTGAAACTCTTTTTCCTTTTAAGTCTTTTACTGAATTAATATTACTTTTTTTAAGCGCCACTAAATGTATATGTTCTTGAAAAAGAGCAGCAATAGTTCTTAAATCTTTTGCAGGTTCTTTTCCTTCCATTGTCCCAGTTCCAGTATATGCCCAGTAAGCAACATCCGATTGTGCAAAACCTGAGTTTCTTAATCCTGAGATTATTGCATTTACATTATCAACTGATCCTCTTGATGAAACAGCTGATGCTATTAGATTTGGTACTCCACAGCTTCCACCTTTACCACACTCTCTAGATCCTGGTGGTTTTGAAATTGCATTAGCAATCATACCTCCAACTGGATAGTAAGTGTAAGCAGTACCACCTGTACCAATCGTAAAAAATTTAAGTTCTTGTGCAAATGATTTTCCTGATAAACCAATCATCAGGAATAAAATCATTAGAGAACCTTTAAATAATTTTTTAAACATATTTTCTCCAATCTATTCGTTATTAATACTATTTAATAACAATCAAATATTATTGTCTATATAAATTTAAATGTAATTATGGTTTCTTAAGCTCCTTCATGTTTTTATATTCTTGTAAAATTGAGGGATTTATTAATGCTTGAATATTTTTTATTTTGTTTCCCTCAATAATATTTTTAACCGCAAGCTCAACTATCTTTCCATTTTTTGTTCTTGGAATATCTGAAACTTCAATAATTTTCTTTGGTACATGACGTGGGGATGCATTTTGACGAATAGCCTTTTTTAATTTAAGAATTAATTTTTCATTAAGTGTTTTTGGGGTTTTTAAAACTATGAATAAAATAATTCTCACATCATTATCCCACTGCTGTCCAATAACTATAGACTCTTTTACTTCATTAAATTTATCAACAATAGAATATATCTCAGCAGTGCCTAGTCTGGCACCCCCAGGGTTAAGTGTTGCATCTGACCTTCCATAAATAATATATCCACCATTAGATTTTCTCTCTGCATAATCTCCATGATGCCAAACATTTTTATATTTCTCAAAATATGCAGACTTATATTTTTTATTATTTTTATCATTCCAAAAATAAATTGGCATTGATGGAAATGCTGATTTACAAACTAATTCTCCTTTCCTATTTATTAACGACTTTCCTCTTTCGGAAAAAACATCTGTATTCATCCCCAATCCATTATTCTGAATTTGTCCTCTAAAAATAGGAGAGTAAATATTTCCTAAGACAAAACATGAGACTAGGTCTGTTCCACCTGCAATCGATGCAAGATGGACATCTTTTTTTATATTTTTATAAACATAATCAAAACCATCAGGAGATAATGGTGATCCAGTGGAACAGATAGTCTTAAGATATTTAAGTTTATACTTATTCTTTATGTTTAAATTTAATTTTTTTAACTGGTCAATATATTTTGCACTGATTCCAAACATAGATATTTTCTCTTTTTCAGCTAATTTAAAAAGCAAGTCACTTCTTTTATGCATTGGGAAACCATCAAAAAGAACAATAGATGCTTTTGATGCTAAAAAAGTCATTAACCAATTCCACATCATCCATCCACAAGTAGTGAAATAAAACACATTATCACCTGGTTTTACGTTACAGTGAAGTTTATGTTCTTTTAAATGTTGAAGCAAAACACCACCAGCTCTATGACAAATGCACTTGGGTTTACCTGTAGTTCCACTTGAATACAAAATAGCTAATTCTTTATCAAAATCAAATTTTTTGAATACAAACTTTTTTTCTTTATTATTTTTCAACTTTTTGTAGTAAAAAATTTTTGTACCCTTTTGCTTTTTATGTTTTAAATTTTTTTTGCCTGGATAGTTAATAATGAGTACAGTTTTAATAGATTTAATTCTTTTGAGAATTGCTGGCAATCTTTCAATAACATTTATTTCTTTACCATTATAATAATATCTATCGGTGACGATTAAAAGTTTTGGTTTTATTTGAGAAAATCTTTCTATTACTCCTTGTGTTCCAAAGTCTGGAGAACATGATGACCATATAGCCCCTAATGCACTAGCTGCTAAAAAACACTCAACTGTCTCAATTTGATTAATCGTATACGC
>CABYVU010000024.1 GCA_902522525.1 uncultured Pelagibacteraceae bacterium
ATTTGATATTAGCTTTTATAATTTATATTAATTATTTTGAATATCTTTAAATTTTGTAAACATTTCCTCAAATTCAAGCATTATAGTACCTGTTGGGCCATGTCTTTGTTTTAGTATGAGTAGTTCAGCTAAATGAGAAATTTCATTCATTTTTGCTTGCCATTCAGCGTGTTCAACAGTTGCAGGTCTTGGCTCTTTATTTTTTAAATAATAGGCTTCTCTAAACACAAACATTACAACATCAGCATCTTGCTCTATAGATCCAGATTCTCTTAGATCTGAAAGCAAAGGTTTTTTATCGTCTCTTTGTTCAACAGCTCGAGATAATTGAGAAAGCGCAAGTACAGGAACTGCTAATTCTTTAGCAAGAGCTTTTAAACCTTGGGTTATTTCTGAAATTTCCTGAACTCTTCCATCTTTAAAACTTGTTCCTTTCATTAACTGAATATAATCGATTACAATCATTTCTAATCCATGAATTCTTTTAATTCTTCTAGCTCTATTACTAAGAGCAGCGATTGATATAGCTGGAGTTTCATCAATGTATAAAGGTAGTTCAGCAATATTTTTTGAAGTTTCTATGAATTTATCAAATTGTTCTTCTGAAATTTTTCCACGCCTAATATCGTTAGATTTAATTCTAGATTGTTCAGCAAGTATTCTTGTTGACAATTGTTCTGATGACATTTCCAACGAAAAAAAGGCTATACAAGATTTTTCTCCCTTTTCTTGAATATTTTTTGCAGCATGAAACGCAATGTTTGTAGCCAAAGCTGTTTTTCCCATAGAAGGGCGTCCTGCAATAATGATCAAATCTGATTTATGCATACCACCTAATCTGTCATCCAGATCTTTAAGACCTGACGGCACTCCCACAATACCTTCCTCATTTTTATAGGCATTAGATGCCATCTCTATAGTTTGTCTCATTGCTTCATCAAATTTTACAATTGAAGAATTAAAGGATCCTTTTTCAGCTAAATCAAATAAAGATTTTTCAAATTTTTCAATAATTTGTTGTCCATCATTATTTAGATCATTAAGTTTTGCAGTATCAATTATATTATCTGAAATTTTAATTAATTCCCTTTTTACATAAAGATCATAAATGAGTTTTGAATATTCAATACTTTGTCTAGAGGAAGCAGAAAATTTTGTTATTTTGACCAAATATTGAGGAATATCAATTTCATCCTTTTCATTCTCAAAGTAATTTTTTAATGTAATTGGATTGGCCAATAGTCCTTTATATATTAGACTTTCTATCGCACTATAAATCTTTTGATGCATTGGATCGTAAAAATTTTTGCTAGAAATTAAAATATTAATCTCATCAAATATTTCATTAGAAAGTAAAATTGAGCCAATTACTGACTGTTCTGCTTCAATATTATTTGGAAGTTCTTCTAATTTATTTTTTACTAAATTAAGAGATTGAGACACGCAACAAATTTATAGAAAAAATTTTAAAAAACAAATTATTATTTTTACTGGGGATAGCTGTGTATAATTATTTTGTGTCTTCTTGAGCTATTGTGTTGACTACTATTTGTGTTTGTACGTCTGGGTGAAGGTTTATATGAACTTCAAAACTCCCAATAGATTTGATCTCTTTTGAGGGTTGTATTAAAGATGGATTTATTTTTACCTGATCAACCTCCTCTAGAACTTTTGAAATTTCTGTTGGTTTAACAGAGCCATATAATTCATTATTTTCAGTGCTTAATTTTTTAATTTCATACTCTTTATTTTTAATTTTTTCTTGAATTAATTTAGCTTCTTTTTTTTTGTCATTATCTTTCTTATTTAAATCTTGTTTAATTTTCTCAACTTCTTTAATATTGTCTTTTGAGGCAAATAAAGCTTTTTTATTTGCTATAAGGAAATTTCTTGCAAATCCTCTCTTTACATCAATTATTTCACCAATTGATCCAATTTTTCTAACATTTTCAAGTAATATAACTTTCATTTTAAAGTAGTGCTAAATTTCTTGCTCTTTTAATAGATAAAGATAGTTCTCTTTGTTTTTTTTGACTAACGGAAGTTATTCTGGAAGGTAAAATTTTTCCATTTTCAGATATATATCTTTTTAATAATTTTATATTTTTATAATCTACAATTGGAGCACCTTTGCCTGATAGCGGACATTTTTTTTTAAATTTGTATTTTTGGTTTTGAAAAATACTAAGCTTCGCAAAGTTACTTTGTTTACCTTTTTTTTTATTGTTTTTCTTCATTACTCCTAATTCTTTTGTAAGTTTTCATTTTCCTCATTTTTTTTGAAGTAGTTAGTATCAAGATCGAATTTTTTTACTTTTACAGTTAAATACCTTAATAAGTTTTTGTCTATTTTCTCGTTCTTCTCAAGTTCAGATATTATCTTTCCATCAGCTTTAATTTTAAAATGTATATAATTTCCCTTTTTATTTTTTTTGATTAAATATGATAAATTCATTAATCCCCAATTTTCTAATTTAACAATATCACCATCTAATTTTTCCACGATTTTAGAATATTTTTCCTCAATTTGTTTTAATTGGCTAGGGCTTATATCTTGCCTTGCTATTATTGTGTGCTCGTAAAAGTTCATAATATTTCTTTCAAAAAACAGAGGATATACTATTATAATTTTTTAATTACAATATAAAAAATAAGGTTTTTGCTTATATTTTCTATGTTTTCTGTTTTATTTCCTGGTCAAGGTTCACAATCAGTTGGAATGGCTAAAGATCTATATAATAATTTTGATTATATCAAAGTTCTTTTTGAAGAAGCTGAGGATACATTAAATTTATCTATTAAAAAAATAATTTTTGAAGGTCCACCTGATATTTTAAATCAAACTGAAAATACACAACCTGCAATTTTCCTTGTTAGTTTTGCGATATTTAATGTAATAAAAAATGAAACATCTTTTGATATCACAAAAGCAGATTATTTTGCTGGCCATTCTTTAGGTGAGTATTCAGCTTTAGCTTGTTCTAATGTGATTAACTTTCGAGAAACAATAAGACTTTTAAAAATAAGGGGGAATGCCATGCAAAATGCAGTACCTAAAAACGAAGGAGGGATGTTAGCTGTATTAGGTGAAAATATTGACAAAGTTCAAGAAATAATTCAAAAAAATAAAAATAATTTTAATTGTTTTTTAGCAAATGATAATTCAAATGGTCAAGTAGTCATAAGTGGAAGATTGAATGATTTAGAAAAACTTACAATTGAATTAAAAAAATTAAATATTAAAAATATCAAATTACCAGTTTCAGCGCCTTTTCATTGTATGTTAATGAAACCCGCAACTAAAATTATGGATAAACACTTAAATAATGTTAAGTTTTCTACTCCAAATAATATGATAGTATCAAATGTGACAGCTGAACCCTCTAATGATTCAAAAAAAATTAAAAATCTTTTAATAGAGCAAATAGAAAAACCTGTTCGTTGGAGAGAAAGTATTGTAAATATGATAAATCTTGGCTGTGATAAGTTTATTGAAATTGGTCCCGGAAAGGTATTATCAGGACTAGTAAAAAGAATAGATAGAAATGTAAAATTAATTCCAATAAATAATATAGATGATTTAGAGAATTTATGATTGATTTAAAAAATTTAAATGTAGTTGTTACAGGTGCTACTGGTATAATTGGAAATTCAATTTTAGAAAAGCTTGTTTTAGGAGGTGCGAATATTTTAGCCACTGGTACTAATGAGGAAAAATTAAAAAAAATTAATAATAAATATGAAAAAATAAATATATTAAAATTTGATATTTCGAAGCATAACGAAATCGAGAAATTTGTTGATAGCTGTAGCACAACTTTATCAAATAAAATTGATGTTCTGATTAATAACGCAGGAATTACAAAAGATAATCTTTCTATTAGAATGAGGGAGGAAGAGTGGAAAAAAGTAATTGACATTAACCTTTCATCAACATTTTTTTTAACTAAAAACGTAATAAAGAAAATGTTAAAATCAAAAAAGGGTAAAATTATAAATATAACCTCTGTTGTTGGCCACTCAGGAAATATTGGACAAGCAAATTATGCCGCATCAAAAGCTGGTATAATTGCAATGTCTAAAAGTTTAGCATTGGAATATGGGAAAAAAAATATAACTGTTAATTGTGTCTCACCAGGGTTCATACTTTCTGATATGACTGACAAAATTAGTAAGGACCACACAGAACTGCTAAAATCTAGAATTTCCCTAAACAAATTTGGTAATCCCGAAGATGTGGCTAATACAATTGCTTTTTTATGTTCAAACTTATCAGATTATATCACTGGAGAAACTATTCATGTTAATGGAGGAATGTATTTTAGTTGACAAAATCTTTAAATTATCTATTAACAAAATAACTAAAGGAACAAAATGTCAGATGATATTTCAAATAAAGTAAAAAAAATAGTTGCCGATCACTTGGGTATTGATGAAGCTAAAGTAAATGATGATTCGAGTTTCATTGATGACTTAGGTGCAGATAGTTTGGATACAGTTGAGTTAGTTATGGCTTTCGAAGAGGAATTTGGATCTGAAATATCTGATAGTGATGCTGAGAAAATTTTAACTGTAGGCGATGCAATAAAATTTATTGAAAATAAA
>CABYVU010000025.1 GCA_902522525.1 uncultured Pelagibacteraceae bacterium
AGTATAAAATTAAATCTTTATTCACTGCTCCAACGGCATTTAGAGCTATTAAAAAAGAAGATCCAGATGGAAATTTTTTCTCAAAATATGATTTAAGTTCTTTTGAATCTTTATTTCTAGCTGGAGAAAGAGCTGATCCTGATACAATAAAATGGGCTGAAAATCTTTTAAATGTTCCCGTGATAGATCATTGGTGGCAAACAGAGACTAGTTGGGCAATAAGTTCAAATTGTACTGGAATAGAAATGCAAAAAACTAAGTATGGTTCAGCGTGTAAAGCAGTTCCAGGTTACGATGTAAAAATAATAAAACCAGATCATTCGATTGCAAAACCAAATGAGATGGGAGATATAGTTGTTAAGTTACCTTTACCTCCAGGAACATTTCCTACCCTTTGGAACGCTGATAAGAGATACGAAGAAAATTATATGAGTAATTATAAGGGTTACTATCAAACATATGATGCTGGTCATATAGATGAAGATGGATATATATGGATTATGTCACGAACAGACGACATAATTAATGTTGCTGGTCATAGATTATCGACAGGTGCAATTGAAGAGGTTTTATCAGAGCATCAGTCAGTTGCTGAGTGTGCGGTTCTAGGGGTTGCAGATAAATTAAAAGGACAATTGCCTATTGGTTTAGTTGTATTAAAAACTGGAGTTGAAAAAGATAATGACACTATTTCAAAAGAGTGTATTCAAATGGTAAGAGATAAAATTGGTCCAGTTGCAGCATTTAAAGTTGTTATAGTTATTAAAAGATTACCTAAAACAAGATCGGGAAAAATATTGAGAGGAACTATTAGAAAAATTGCTGATAAGGAAGACTATAAAATGCCAGCAACAATTGACGATCCTGCAATTCTGGATGAGATCACACAAAATTTAATAGAAAATAAAATTCTTACCAAATAGATTAACTTAATTGTCAAATCTTATAGGTTTACCTGAAGCTTCTCCAAGAATTTCTCCATCTTTCATTTTAATTTCACCATTTATGATTGTATATATTGGAGTTCCTTTAAATTTATGTCCATCGAAAGGTGACCATCCACATTTACTTTCTATTTTCTCATTTTTGATTTCAATAATTTTATTCATATCAACAATTGTAATATCTGCATCATATTCTTCTTTTAAATATCCCTTGCCTATTATGCCAAAAATTTTTGCTGGATTTTCACAGATGAGATTCATTAGCTGAACTAAAGTTAGTTTTGCGTCATTTACATGGTTTAGCATCACAGGTAATAATGTTTGAACCCCTGGCATTCCTGAAGGGGTATCTGGATATTCTTTGTCTTTATTTACCCTCAGATGTGGGGCGTGATCTGAACCGATAGTATCATTATAATTATTTCTAACCGCATACCATAGTCTGTCGTAATGACTTTTTTCTCTTATAGGTGGGTTCATTTGAGCATAGGTTCCAAGCTTGTCGTAACAATCTGGAGCATACATCGTTAAATGTTGGGGAGTTATTTCAAAAGTTATGTCTCCCTTATTCTGAGATAAAAAATCAATCTCCTGTTTTGTTGTAATATGTAAGATATGAGCTTTTTTACCTAATCTTTTTGCGATTTTAACTATCTTTCTAGTAGAAGAAATTGCACATTCTTCGTCTCTCCATATTGGATGTGAATGAACATTACCTTTTTCTCTTAATTTCTTTCTAAGATTTAAAATTTCTTCATCTTCTGAGTGAACTGCAACAATTTTAGATGTACTTTCAAATACTTTTTCAATGTCTTCTTCTTTATGAACTAGTAAAGTTCCTGTAGACGAACCTGCAAATAATTTAACGCCACAACATCCATCTAAACCTTTAAGATCAGCTAATTCGCTTTGGTTGGTGGGAGTTGCTCCAAAATAAAATGCATGATTACAGTACATTCTATTTTTTGCTAAATCTATTTTTCTTTGAAATTCTGCCCTGTTAGTAGTTGCAGGATTAGTATTTGGCATTTCAAATACTGAAGTAATTCCTCCAACAATTGCCGCCCTACTTCCTGAAGCTAAATCCTCAGTGTCTGTCGAGCCTGGTTCTCTAAAATGTGTTTGAGTATCAATACAACCAGGAAGAACAGTAAGTCCAGTCGCATCAATTGATTGTCTTGAGTCTTCATTCAGCTTACCAATTTTTACAATCTTGCTGTTTTGAATGCCTATGTCAACATCTTTAAGATCTTTATCAATATAACACTTTCCATTTTTGATTATTAGGTCTAACATTTATAAAAAAACTACTTATAACATTTGTTATAGTATTACAATATGAATAGAAATAGTGTTTACATTTTAGAGGATAGAGGTCTCCTTTATATTAATGGAGATGATGTAAAAGGATTTTTACAAAATATAATTACAAATAATATTGAAAATGTAACAGAGGATAGAAGTTGTTTCTCAGCTCTATTAACCCCACAAGGCAAATATCTTTACGATTTTATAATTATTAAACACAAATCTGGATATTTATTAGATTGTGAAAAGAAAATAATTGAAAATTTATATAAACAGTTAAATTTATATAAGCTTAGATCTAAAGTAGATATTTCAAATCTAAGTAATGAGTTTGTAGTTGCTAGTTTAACAAAGGAAAAATTCCTAGAATTAGAAAATTCAAAAGATGAAAACGGTTTTACAATTAAATTTAGAGAAGATCCTATTTTTTTAGATCCTAGATCTGATAAATTAGGAGCTCGACTAGTGATAAATTTAGAAAAACTATATCTTTCTATTAAAAAATTGGGTTTAGAAGTTTCTGACGTTAATGAATATTATAACAACAGTCACAAATTAGGTATCGCTCAAATTGATACAAATAAACTTCAAGATAAAATATTTGGAATCGAGTGCAATTTTGAGGAGCTTAACGGAATTGATTTTAAAAAAGGATGTTATGTGGGTCAAGAGAATACAGCTAGAATAAAACTTAAAGATAAACTTAGTAAGAGGTTATTTGCAATTAAAGTTTTAGATGGTGAAATAAATAGTGAAGAAATTACTTGTGAAGAAAAAAATATTGGAAAGTTATTAATAAATAATAAAAATCCATTTGCTTTACTAAAATTGGAAGATAAAAGCTTTAATTTTGATAAAGACCTAAAATGTGGAGATGCAAAAATAAAAGTGCTAAGACCCAATTGGATATAAACTATTTAATAAATTTTGATAAATCTGGTTTGAAATAGTCTGGTCCTTTCATAACTTTTCCAAATTCATTATATATTGGTTTTCCATCTTTTCCCAATTTACTCATATTAGATTTTTGAACCTCTTCGAAACATTTATCTAAATTAATACCAAAAGCATGACCTGCGCCATAAGTAACGTACAAAATATCTGTTAATGCATCTGCAACTTCAGTCAAATTTTTTTCTGATATTGCTTGTTTAAGTTCCTCTAGCTCTTCATTAATCAATGAAATTCTTAACGAATTAATTTTATCTGTGCTTAAACTTGATGAATCTTTTACATCTTGATTAAAAGTTTTCATAAACACACCGACTTTTTCAAAATTTGTCATTTTACTCCTATATGATTTTATTATTATTTAATGTATAAATGTATAAATATACTCTCAAAACTAAAATATGAAATTCAGAAAAGAATATGACAGCATTGGTTCTATAAATGTGCCTGTGGATAAGTATTGGGGAGCATCCACACAAAGATCAAAAAAATACTTTGATATTGGAGATGTATTAGTCAGACCAAAGTTAATAAAATCTATTGCTATTATAAAAAAAGCAGCCGCTGTAACAAATTTTAAAAATAAAGATATTAGTTCAAAAGTT
>CABYVU010000026.1 GCA_902522525.1 uncultured Pelagibacteraceae bacterium
GAACAATTTCCATGACTGCCTCTTTATCAGAATCAATAATTATTTTTTTAAACAAATTTTTTTGATTATTTTGGATCCCTAAAAAAAAATAGTCTGGAGCAATTTCTGGAATTGATTTTGCTATTTCTCTTTTAAAATTAGAGCCTACAAATGCTAGCGTAAGTAACAATGTCATACCTAGTCCAAGTGACATCACAGTTATAGGTGTAATACTTTTTGATTGTGTAATATTTTTAATTGCTATTTTTGATGAAATACCAAGATTAAATAGATTGTTCCTCAATAATAATATTATAAAACGGGAAACATAAAAAAAGACGGCTAGACATACAAAGAACGAAGCAAAATATATCAAACTATAAGTAGGTATCGAAGACCTAAAAGCAAACAAGCTGATTAAAATGGTAAGCAGTAACAAACTTAAAGTAATTGATAATTTTGAATATTTAAACTGCAAACTTTGAAAAACATTTCTAAATAAACTAGAAGCTTTAATTTGGTCAATTGAATTAACTGTTGGGATTGAAAATATTATTATAACTAACAATCCAACCATAAAAACAATAAATAAATTTGTTAAAGAAAATGATGCCTGAATATTTAATCCAAGTCCATCTGATATATATTTATCAACAACTGGGACCAAGAAAAAACTTAGTCCATAAGCAACTAAAGAAATAAATATTAAACTAATTAGCAGCTGCAAATAATAAATAGTTTTAATATTCCCTGAATTAATTCCAATTGCTTTTTGAACAGCGATTGATGAGTTCTTTTGATTTATAAAAGAAAGAAGAGTATTAGCAATTCCTATACCAGCAATTAACATAGCACTTATTGAAACTAGTGATAAAAATTGTGAAAAATTATCAATAATTCTTTTTATGCCTCCTGCAGAATTCTCTGGATATCGTATTTTTACCTTATCATTATTTTTAAAAATTTTTTTAATTTCATTTATTTTTTTATCTTTATTTTTATAATCATCAAATTTAATTTTGTATTCATAATTTAAGAAACTTCCTAATGTATTTAATTCTAGTTTATCTAATGTTTTTTTTCCTGTTAATGCAAAATCACCAAATACAAATGCTCCACCAATATCTGGAAGAACTTCTACAACACCAATAACTTTAAATTTTATATTCTGAACTTTTACAATATCATTAATTTTAAGGTTCAAATTCTTAAAAATATTTTCATTTACCAGAATAGTATTGTCGATTTCATTTAATTTTTTTAATGACCCAACTGGTTCAAAAATTACATCTCCATACAATGGGTAATTTTGATCTATCGCTTTGATTCTAGTAAATGATGTCTTATTCTGTTTTTTTTCAATAGTTGAAATCATCGTGCTGAATTCAACTATTTGAGATACTGTTGAAATATTTTCAACCTGTTTTATTAAATTCCTGTCTCCTTCTCTGTTATTATAATCAATTTCTAAATCTCCTCCTAAAAGAACTTTAGAATTTTCGTTAAGTTCATTCTCTAAACTGTCTTCGATGGTTAAAATAGCACTAAGTATAAATAGACTAATTAATAATGTAATTATTATACTTAAAATTTTCGAATAACTTCTAATTAAATCACGAAATGCATATTTAGAATAAAGACTTAAATCATTGATTTTCACTAATCACTCCATCTTTAATAGTTATTTTTCTTTTAGTTAAATTAGCTAAATTATTGTCGTGAGTGACCATTATTAAGCTAGCGTTTTCATCTTTTATATAATTAAAAAGTAAACTAGAAATATTCTCTGTATTTTCACTATCTAAGTTGCCAGTTGGCTCATCAGCTAAAATAAGCTCTGGTTTCATTACAACAGATCTTGCAATAGCTACTCTCTGCTGTTCACCTCCTGATAGTTGACTAGGAAGATTGTTAAATCTTTTGCTCAATCCAAATCTATCTAAAATTTCTTTTGCTTTTTGTGTTGCATTATCAAGTTTATTTATTTCAAGAGAAAGGCTCACATTTTCTAGTGCGGTGTAATTTGGTATCAAATAAAATGATTGAAATACTATTCCAATATTTTTTCTTCTGATTTTAGAAATTTCATCCTCAGTCATATTGGATATTTCTGACCCTTTAAAAAAAATATTTCCTGCTGAAATCTTTTCGAGTCCCCCAATTAACATGATTAAACTTGTTTTACCTGAACCGCTTTCTCCAACTATTGAAATAGTCTCTTTGTAGTCTACTTCAAAGCTAATATTTTTTAAAATATTTATAGAGTTATTATCTATGGTATAATTTAAACTAACATTAGATAATTTTAAAAGTTTATTCATGATTAAAAAATTAATAATTAAAATAATTATTTTATTAATACCAGGATTTGTAGCTAAAGCCGATTACAAAGTTGTCTTATTCGGTGATAGTCTTATGGCGGGATATGGTTTAGATAAAAAATATCATCTATCTTCAGTGCTTGAGAATAATTTAAATAAAAATGGTTTAAAAGTTAAGGTAATCAATGCGAGTGTATCAGGTGATACATCTGCGGGTGGTTTAAACAGAATAGAATGGACAATTGCCGAAAAGAATATCGATTTAATTTTAATTGGTCTTGGTGCAAATGATATGTTGCGTGGTATTAGTCCAAATGAAACTGAAAAAAATTTGGAGAAAACTATAAAAAAGATATTAAACAAAAAAATTCAAATAATTTTAGCAGGAATGGTAGCACCAGATAGTCACGGAAAAGATTATAAAAATAAATTTGATAAAATTTATAAAAAACTATCTGATAAATATGACTTAAATTTAATTCCCTTTTTGCTGGATGGGGTTGCTTTAAATCCTGAATTAAATTTAGACGATGGAATGCATCCTAATGAAAAAGGAATTACAATTATAAGTGGTAATATTGAAAAAAAACTACTAAAAATTCTTAATTAATTTAATGCATCTCTTGCGGTTAAATAATCATATCCAAAGACATCTGCAACTGCTTTGTATGTTACTTCACCCTTATGGACATTCAAGCCAGCTAAGAAATTTGGATCGTCTTTTAAAGCTTTGTAATAACCATCGCCAGCTAATTTGTTTAAAAATGGAAGCGTAGCCTTGTTTAAAGCTATGGTTGAAGTTCTAGGTACACCACCGGGCATATTTGCTACACAATAATGAACAACATCATCTACAATGTATGTTGGTTCAGCGAATGTGGTCGGTTTACTTGTTTCAACGCATCCTCCTTGATCAATTGCTACATCAACTATTACAGATCCTCTTTTCATATTTTTAAGCATTTTTTTTGTGACAAGTTTTGGTGCTTCTGCACCTGGTATTAAAACACCTCCTACCAACAAATCACATTCTGAAATTAATTTTTCTAAATCAGTTTCATTGCTTAATTTTGTTATTATAAGATCACCAAATTTTTTGGATAATTCATTCAGTCTTTTTTCAGATTTGTCTACTATGTGAACTTTTGCTTTCATGCCTGTAGCAATAATTGCTGCATTTTCACCTACAACTCCACCACCTAAAATAACCACATTTCCAGGATCAACACCAGGCGCCCCTCCTAAAAGAAGTCCTCTCCCTTTTT
>CABYVU010000027.1 GCA_902522525.1 uncultured Pelagibacteraceae bacterium
ATGTTGCTGAAATAGAACATTTAGAAATTCCCACATTAAAAGAATTTATTGAACAAGGGGACGCTTCCCCTGCTATTAGGGAGGGGTACCAAAGCGGTCAAATGGGGCGGGCTGTAAACCCGTTGACTTCGGTCTTCGAAGGTTCGAATCCTTCCCCCTCCACCATTCAATAAAATTTATGCAATATTGGAGTGCACACTTGGGTATGCGGGTGTAGTTCAGTGGTAGAACACTAGCCTTCCAAGCTGGTTGCGTGAGTTCGATTCTCATCACCCGCTCCAAAAAATAAAATATTAAATATAAAGTGAGGAAAAAAAGTAATGTCGAAGGAAAAATTTGTAAGAAATAAACCGCATTGTAACATTGGAACAATCGGACATGTTGATCATGGTAAAACAACTTTAACAGCAGCAATAACAAAAGTATTAGCAGAAGGTGGTGGAGCAAATTTTGTTGCTTATGATCAAATTGATAAAGCTCCAGAAGAAAAAGAAAGAGGTATAACTATATCAACTGCTCACGTTGAATATGAAACTGCTAATAGACATTACGCTCACGTAGATTGTCCAGGTCACGCAGACTATGTTAAAAATATGATTACTGGAGCTGCACAAATGGATGGTGCAATTTTAGTTGTAAATGCTGCAGATGGTCCGATGCCACAAACAAGAGAACATATTCTTCTTGCACGTCAAGTTGGAGTTCCTGCTATTGTTGTTTACTTAAATAAAGTCGATCAAGTTGATGATAAAGAAATGATAGACTTGGTTGAAGAAGAGATTAAAGATTTATTAACATCTTATAAATTTCCAGGAGACAAAACTCCAATCGTTAAAGGTTCAGCTCTGGCTGCAGTTGAAGGAAGAGATGATGAAATTGGAAAAAATTCAATCATGGATTTAATGAAAGCAGTTGATGAATTTATTCCACAACCGGACAGACCTAAAGATAAAGATTTCCTAATGCCAGTTGAAGATGTTTTTTCAATTTCTGGAAGAGGAACTGTTGTAACTGGAAGAGTAGAATCTGGTGTTATTAAAACTGGGGAAGAAATTGAAATAGTTGGTATCAGAGAAACCAAAAAATCCGTTTGCACTGGAGTAGAGATGTTTAGAAAACTGTTAGATTCAGGTGAGGCCGGTGATAATATTGGAGCTCTATTAAGAGGTGTTGAAAGAACTGATGTTGAAAGAGGACAAGTTTTATGTAAGCCAGGATCTATTAAGCCTCATACTAAATTTGAAGCTCAAGCATATGTATTAAAAAAAGAAGAGGGTGGAAGACACACGCCTTTTTTTACCAAATATAGACCTCAATTTTACTTTAGAACTACTGATGTAACAGGTGAGGTTGAATTGCCTTCGGGTACAGAAATGGTAATGCCAGGCGATGATGCAAAGTTTACAGTAAAATTAATTACACCAATTGCTATGGATGAAAAACTTAATTTTGCAATTAGAGAAGGTGGTAGAACAGTAGGAGCTGGAGTAGTAACAAAAATATTGGAGTAAACTCAATAGGAGTGTAGCTCAATTGGTAGAGCGCCGGTCTCCAAAACCGGAGGTTGGGGGTTCGATTCCCTTCGCTCCTGCCAAACATTTAAAATATTTATGAAAAACCCTTTAAAATTTATTCAAGACGTCAAACAGGAGGCTTTTAAAGTTACATGGCCAACTGCCAAAGAAACTGTTCAGGGAGCATTAATGGTTTTTGCAATGGCTGTGTTAGCATCACTATTTTTTTTATTATTGGATCAAATTTTGAAGTTTTTTTTGGATATAATCCTTAAGGTGAGTATATAATGAAGAATTGGTATATAGTACAATCACATTCAAGTTTTGAAAATAAGGTTGCACAGTTAATTAAAGAAGAAGCTGAAAAGGCAAAAATACAAGAAAAAATTGAAGAAATAATTGTTCCAACTCATGATATAACTGAAGTCAAGAGAGGAAAAAGAGTTCAAAGAAAGAAAAAATATTTTCCAGGATATGTATTAATTAAAAGTGAAATGGACAACAATATCTATCACATGATTAAAAATTTAAAAAAGGTAAGTGGTTTTCTAGGTTCAAAAGGAACACCTATACCAGTTTCTGATAAAGAAATTGAAAAAATTTTGGGTCAAATAAAAGATGGAGTTGCAGTACCTAAATCAGGTGTAGAATATAATATCGGTGAAAAAGTACAAGTTATCGATGGACCATTTGCATCTTTTAGTGGTTTAGTAGAGGATATAGATGAAGATAAACTTAGACTTAAAGTTTCTGTATCGATTTTTGGACGACCAACTCCAGTCGATTTAGAATATAACCAAGTGGAAAAGGCAAGCTAATGGCAAAAAAAGAAATAAGTGGATATGTAAAATTACAAATAAAAGGAGGTCAAGCAAATCCTGCACCACCAGTAGGCCCTGCTCTTGGTCAAAGAGGCATTAATATAATGGAATTCTGTAAAGCATTTAATGATAAAACTAAATCATTTGCAGGAAAACCAGTACCTGTAATTATCACAGTTTATAAAGATAAAAAATTTGATTTTGTTATAAAATCACCCCCAGCATCTCATTTTATAAAAGAGGCAATGAAGCTTAAAAGTGGTTCAAAGGAACCTGGCAGAAATATCATTGGATCTATATCTAAACAACAACTCAAAGATATTGCAGAAAAAAAAATGGAAGATTTAAATGCACATGATTTAGACGAAGCTGCAAAAATTATAGCAGGATCAGCAAGATCGATGGGTATAGAGGTAAAAGAATAATGAAATCCAAAAGATTTAAAAATTTACCAGAAAACACTAAAGAGTTACCGTCAGAAAAAATTGAAAATTTATTAAGTTCTATAAAGTCAAATTGCACAACTAAATTTGATGAATCTATAGATTTAAATTTTAGAATAAACAACAAACAAAAAAAGAATGAAATTAACCTTAGAACTGTAGTTAATTTACCTGGTGGAACAGGAAAATCTATAAAAGTTGCGGTTGTTTGTGAGGAAAATAAAATTGACGAAGCAAAAGAAGCAAATGCAGACATAACTGGATCTGATGATTTAGTTGAAAAAATTAAAAACGGTGAATTGAATTTTGACAAACTTATCTGCACTCCATCAATGATGATTACCTTATCAAAGTTGGGTAAAGTTTTAGGACCTAAAGGATTAATGCCTAATCCAAAATTAGGTACAGTAACTAATGATATTAAAAAAGCAGTAGCTGAGGCTAAAGCAGGTCAAGTCGAAATAAGAAATGATAAAGATGGAAATATTGGATTAAGTATAGGAAAAAAATCATTTGATGATGAGAAGCTCATTAAAAATTTTAAAGCTGTTATGGATGCTTTGGAAAAAGAAAAATCTAACTTAACCACCAAAGGTGAT
>CABYVU010000028.1 GCA_902522525.1 uncultured Pelagibacteraceae bacterium
TAACATAAGGGTATTATGAGAATTATCAAACAAAAATAGATAATTCATTTATTAGATTTTTTAACAATCTAACTATTAATTATTTTTTTGACCATTTTTAAAAACCTATTATAAGATAATTATTAATAATGATAAAAAAACTCTCGATAATTGTACCTGTTTATAATGAAATAAAAACTTTAGAAACAATTATTAAAAAACTTCTAAAACTAAATTTATATAAAGAGACTATAAAAGAATTAATTATTATTGATGATTGCTCTAATGATGGATCTAAAGAAATTATCAAAGACTATTCAAATAAATATGAAATTATTAAAGGTGTCTTTAAAGATAAAAATAAAGGTAAAGGAGACTCTCAAAAATTAGCTAAAAAATATGTCACTGGAGACTTTGTAATCATTCAAGATGCCGACTTAGAATATGATCCTGAAGATATAAATAAACTTCTAAAAATTGCGCTAGATGAGGACAAAGAATTTGTCATAGGTTATAGACAAATGAAGACTTCTATCAATCATTTATATTTTTACTTTAGGGAGCTAGCTGTTAATGCTTTAACATTCACTTTAAATTTATTATATAATGTTAAAATTAGAGATTGCGCATGCTGTTATAGGTTATTTGATACCAAATTATGGCAAAATATTTATGGAAGAGCTGATAAATTTGAATATGATTTTAGTATAATTTGTCAGGCTGTTAAAAAAACAAAAAAAATTGGTCAATGTAAAGTTTATTATAACTCTAGAAGTTATGAAGATGGAAAAAAATGTACCTGGGATGTTGGAATACATGCATTTAAAAGAATTATTTTAGATCGTTTTAATTAATATATTTTGAGTTTAGGGAACGGCACAATAATCTTAAATTTTTTTTTTTTAATTAATTTTTTAAGTTTTTGAATAATCGGGTCCGCAAAATTCCAAGCTAAAATTATTATATAATTAAAATCTAAATCTTTTAAATCATCAAATTTAATAATTTTAATATTTTTACCAGGAGTAAATTTTCCCTGTTTTAAATCATTGTCATCCACAATAAATTTAATATGTTTTTTACTTAAATTAAAAGCATATGCGAAAGTAGTTACTTTAGCTGGTGCTCCATACCCGATCAAGACTTTTTGATTATTTAAAATTTTTTTATCGATCAATTTTTTTATTTTATTTCTTTGTTCAGTAATTCTTCGAAAATATAATTTATATATATTCCTATCAAGTAATCCCATTTTTTTCTCAATATTGATTTGTCTTCTGATTTTTTTTTTATTTGCATTTAAATTTTTATGACCAACATAAACTCTTATTGATCCTCCTTGTGCTTTAACTAAATCAAAGTCTATTAACTTCATATCGATTGATTCAAAAAAAATTTCAAGAGGAGCAAGAGCGTGATATGACATATGCTCATGATAAATAGTATCAAAAGTTAATTTCTCAATAACATTTTTTAAATACGAAACTTCAAAAATAAATAATCCATCTTTTGATAGAATATTTTTTACACCTAGAGAAAAGTCTCTTATGTCTGGAACATGTGCCATAACGTTGTTTGCTGTAATTATTTTAAATGATTTATATTTTTTTTTGATTTTAAAACTATTTTTAAAACTAAAAAAATTAGTGATAATATCAATTTTTTTTTTAGTATTAAGTTCTCTAAGATTTTTAGCAGGTTCAATGCCCACAACATTAGAAAAACCTTTTTTTACAAAAAAGTTCAAGAATGTTCCATCGTTACAAGCAATGTCTAAAATTTTATCTTTTTTTAAGTTAAGTTTTTTTTTTCTTAAAATTTTTAAAAAATAGTTTTTAAAATGATCAATTAAAACTGGAGATGTACCACTAACATATAAATAATTTTCAAAAAGTAGTTTAGGGTTGACTAAATGTTTTAATTGTAAATGTTTACAATTATCACAATGAATACAAACTAAAGGAAAAAAAATTTCTCTAGAATTTTTATTTGAAACATAAGAATTTGCAAGTGGTGTTTTCTTAAAATTTAGAACCTCTTTTAAGCTCTTACTTCCGCATAGAACACAATTTTTTCGAATAATAAATTTTTTGTTGTTACTAAAATCTATTTTCATCATTCATGAAATCAATTCTTACTGTATCTTCTTCATAAGTCTTTTGATCTCTAGGATTTTTACTAAGAACAATTATTTCAGTTTCTTCAGTATAAATCATGGCATGATCAATAAGAGGTCCTGTAAATAAAAGTTCACCTCTTTTTACAATTTTTTTTTTAATTTCCTCTTTAGAATTTGTTTTTCTGAAGAAATATTCAAACTGACCACGCAACACATATATGAAATGCCAATCGGTTTTATGATAATGATTTGCTCTCCAAGAATTTGGTTGCGAAACAATTAGTGACGCACTTTTCATGTTTAAATCGCAGAGCGGTTGTATAATTCCTCTTGTGTCCTTGTAACCTTCAGGTAAGTCTAAAATGTCTTTGTCTAAGTATTTTTTTTCATTCATATTTACAATCTAAGTTAATTTTATAAATAATTTTTAACTCTTTAGCATTTTTATTATTCAATAAAAAGTTTCTTGTAGATTTTTTTTGATAGATCTCATCAATTTTTTTTAGCCCTAAACACTTAGGAAAATCCGTTAAATCATTAGTAATTATGTATTTTATTGAATTTTCATCAATAAAATTTATTAAATTTTTATTCTTCTTATCATTAAAGATATTTCTATTACTTAAATATCTGTTTGAAAATATGTTATCTTGAAAAAAAATTGTGTCTCTATCCTGTGAGGCTACATAAATATTCTTGTTTAGTTTAAGTGTATTATATTGCAGAGAATTATAATAGGAGTATGAGAATCTACTCATAAAACTAGTTTTATCAGTTAATACATTTTCGTGAACATAAGAAACATATACAAAACTTAAACTAAATATAAAAATAATGAAACTTTGAAAGTAAGCTATTAAGGGTACTATTTTATATTTTTTAATTTCATAAAAATAAGCTAGAATTAAAAATGTTTCAAAATAATAACGAGGCAACAATTGACCAGTTAAAGCTACTATAATTATAATTAATACTGGAAAAAATTTAAGTTTTTTTAAAAGTGTGAAATTTAGTAAGAATAATAAGAAAATTACGCCTAATGAGTTTGACATTGAACCGAGTGAAGTAGGAATAAAAGGTTTTAAATATATTAAATAATTAGATGGGTTTAACAACCAACCTTCAGAACTTCTTAAAGATAATGCATAAGACTCCATTGAAAGTCTTCCATTATTAAAAATACTATCGAAAAATGGAGCGAATGGATTTCCAAAATAATAATACTTTATTAAAAGAACTGGAAATATAGTAAATACAAAACAAACAAGTG
>CABYVU010000029.1 GCA_902522525.1 uncultured Pelagibacteraceae bacterium
TTTGTAAAATATTTGAAAAAGTAAAAATTAATTAGCTCTTCGAAGTATAAAAATTAACACGAAACCAGTTAAGTACATTATAAGAGCATACGCTGCTGTTGGTATCATATAAGTAATATCATTAAACATTTGTGTTGCTACAAACACGGCTAAAGTTCCATTTTGTAAGCCGCATTCTATAGCAATACATTTTCTCTGTTTCATTCCAGTTGCAAAGAATTTTGCTATATAATATGCAAGTATCATCATCACAACATTTAATACTAATACTGCAAAGCCAGCTTGTTTTAAGTAATTAAAAATGTTTTCTCTTTCTTCAATCCAAATTGCAGCAAATACAATAATGAACAAAGCTGTTGTTATTTTATTGATAATAGAAAGATTTGAGGAAATAAGATTATCTGCAAATTTTCTAATAATCATGCCTAAAAGTACTGGCACAGTAACAACAAATGCCATCTTAAGTGTAATTGCTGTCATTGTAATATCTGCTGAGATATTAGTAACACCAAGTAAATCTGCTGATTTTAAAACAATAAATGGTACTGAAATTATACTTATTAAACTAATTATTGCAGTTAACGAAATTGACAAAGCCACATCTCCATTTGCAAATTTGGTCATAACATTTGTAGTAACGCCCCCCGGTGCAGCAGCAATAATCATAATGCCTAATGCAATCTCAACAGGTAAATTAAATATTAATATTAAAATATACGCAACTATCGGCAAAAGTAACAGTTGGCAGAAAAATCCAATTACAAAGTCTTTAGGATTATTTATTACCCTTAAAAAGTCTCGTCCAGTTAGACCTAACCCTAGACCTAACATTATAAGTGCTAAAGCGATTGGAGCTATTTTTGTAACTATTTCCACTTTTTATCCTTATACTATATTTGTTATATTAGTTTTTTAATCATTTTAGTATATATAAATTTAATGCTTTCAGATAAATCAACAGTTTGCCCAAATAATTTATTAGACATTGCTCATCAAAAGAGAGGAATTAAAGCTGCAATTGTGAATGCTGGTAAAGAACTACCAATGCTATCTGTTATGGATGCCGTTAAAGAAAAATTAATAGTTCCTGTTTTGATCGGTGATGAGGGGGAAATTAAAAAGATAGCTGAAGAATTAAAATTTGATATTTCTGATTATGAAATTGTTCATGAACCAATTGAAAATAATACTGCTAAAGTTGCTGCCAAACTAGCAGGCGATGGTGATGTGAAGATTGTAGTCAAAGGTCATATACATACTGATGTGTTAATGAAAGAAGTTTTGTTAAGAAAATATAACTTAATAGGAAAAACAAGATTAAGTCATATTTGGCATATGACATTAGATAAAGAAGACGATCCTCTAATAATTACTGATGGTGCATTAAATGTTAATCCTAATGTCAAAACAAAAATGCATATTTTAAAAAATGTTATAGATTTTTGTCACAGAATAAAAATTGCAAGACCTAAAGTTTCTATTTTGTCAGCCACAGAGGAAGTTCTAGATAGTATGCAAAGTTCTGTTGATGCTAAGGAAATTTGTAGATTGGCTAGTAAAGAAAATTTTAATGCAGATATATTTGGCCCCCTAGCGTTTGATAATAGTGTTTCTAAAAAATCGGCAACTATAAAAGGAATTAAAAATGAAGTTGCAGGAGATGCAGATGTTTTATTAGTTCCAAATGTAGAGGCTGGAAATGCTTTAGTGAAGATGATGATATATTTTATGGGAGCTTGTGCGGCTGGTGTAGTTGTTGGTGGTAAAGTCCCTGTTGTAATAACAAGTAGATCAGATGATGCGACAGCAAGACTAGCCTCAATTGCTGCAGCTGTGGTAGCTTTAGATTAAATGAATATTGAAAAAAAATAATAATTAAATTAGGATTTAAATATGGCAATAACTTACTTAAAAAAATCACCAAAAACTTCATCAACTGACGATACAAAAACCAGAGAGATTGTTGAAAATATTCTTAAAGATATTGAAAAAACTAAAGAAGAAGGATGTATCGAACTATCAAAAAAATATGATAAATATGAAGGTGAAGTAATTGTTACGAGAGAAAAAATTGAAGAAATTAAAAAAGATTTAGATCCTAAGACTAAAGATGATATTCAATTCTCTCATGAAAGAGTAAGAAAATTTGCTGAAGCACAATTAAAAAACTATGGTCAGGATTTTGAAGTAGAGTTATCAGATGGCTTATATGCTGGGCAAAAATTAATTCCGGTTAATACTGCAGGTTGTTATGTTCCTGCAGGAAGATATGCACACATAGCATCAGCTGTGATGAGTGTAACAACAGCAAAGGTTGCTGGTGTAAAAAATATTATTGTTTGTAGTTCTCCAAAACCAGGTGTAGGTGTTCATCCTGCGATAGTTTATACTGCGGATTTATGTGGCGCAGATATAATAATGAACTTAGGTGGTGTGCAAGCTATTGCCGCAATGACTTATGGTCTTTTTGGAAATGCGCCTGCAGATATGCTTGTGGGTCCTGGTAATCAATTTGTTGCTGAGTCAAAAAGAATTCTATTTGGAAAAGTTGGTATCGATTTATTTGCAGGTCCAACAGAAATCGCAGTTATAGCTGATGAAACTGCTGACCCAGAATTAGTAGCTTTTGATTTAGTTGGACAAGCAGAGCATGGATATAATTCTCCAGCTTGGTTATTTACGACCAGTAAAAAACTTGCCGAATATGTCATGCAAAGAGTGCCAGAGCTTATTGCAGATCTGCCAGATTTACCAAGAGAAAACTCTGGTGCCGCTTGGAGAGACTATGGTGAAGTTATTCTTTGCGACACGGATGAAGAAATGGCTAAAATAAGTGATGAATATGCTCCTGAACATTTAGAAATTCAAACTAAAAATCTTCAATGGTTCCATGACAGATTAAAAAATTATGGATCATTATTTATTGGAGAAGAGACCACAGTTGCTTATGGTGATAAATGTTCTGGTACAAACCACATTTTGCCTACTAAAGGTGCAGGAAAATATACTGGTGGTTTGTTTGTTGGAAAATTTATTAAAACATTAAGTTTTCAAAGAATGACTAAAGAATCTACAAAAGAAGTGGGTGCAGCATGCGCAAGAATTTCAAGGTATGAAGGCATGGAAGCTCATGCGAGAACCGGCGATGTGAGACTAAGAAAGTACGGATTTCAAAATTAGCTTTATTAAACTCTTGAAAATAATAAAAGTGTTACTCCTAATACAAAAATTATAATACCTATTATTTCAGACGCTTTTACTTTTTCCTTGAAGAAATATCTTGAAGAAAAATAACTAAATAATAATTCAATTTG
>CABYVU010000030.1 GCA_902522525.1 uncultured Pelagibacteraceae bacterium
TATAGACGAATTAAAAGAAAATGAAAATTTTTTGCCAGGATTGCTAAAAACAACTACATTAGGATATGATGGGAAAGGTCAATACAAATTAAATAGCAAAAAGGATATATCTAATGAGATAGATTTTTCTAAAGAATACATATTAGAAAAATTCATTAATTTAAAAAAAGAAATATCCGTTATCATTACAAGATTTGGTAATCAAAAATATGAAATATATGAACCAATTGAAAATGTTCATGAAGACCAAATTTTAAAGCACTCTAAAATTCCTGCAGATGTTTCGAAAGCAATTATAATTAAATCCACTGAGTGGTCAAAAAAAATTGTAGAGGATTTAGATTATATTGGAACATTATGTGTAGAGTTTTTTATTGACAAAAATGATAATTTGTATGCTAACGAAATAGCTCCCAGAGTTCATAACTCAGGACATTTGACAATTAATTCTCACAATATAAGTCAATTTGAAAATCATGTTAGAGCTGTATGTGGTTTAGAAAAAATTAAAACAAAGAAAATATATAATGCCAAAATGATAAATTTAATAGGTGACGATATTTCAATATATAGAGACAAAAAATTTTCTGAGAACGAATTCTTTTTTGACTATCTTAAAAAAGATATAAAAAATAGAAGAAAAATGGGTCATATAACAATCATTGAAAAATAATATCTTAAATTTGTTGAACTAATGAGGCGCTATTATTTGTTGGTTTATTGACATCTTTAGATATTTCGTGAAAAGTCAAACTTACTTTGTTACAATCTTTTAAAAAAGTTGAACCATAATGTTCAATGTTTAAATATTTATCTATATCTTTTTCATAAAGTATTACTGGTTGTCTATGATGAATTTCTGAAATATTTTGGCTTGCCTCCTCAGTTATCATGCAAAATTGGCCTTCATCGTAAATTGCAGCTATAAAAATTGTTTTTTTATCATTTCTGAAAAAATAATATGGAATTTTGTTATCTTTTGTTCTTTTCCACTCGTAGAAGCCATCGGCAACAACTACACATCTTTGCGTTTTTATAAGTTTTTTAAATGAAACCTTTTCATCAATTGTTTCTAGTCTTGCATTTATCAAAGCTTTAAAGTCTTTCTGTTTTGCCCATGATGGAATAATTCCCCATTTGAGATTTTCAACAGTATTGCCATTTTTATATTTTTTGACTACAGGAAGATTTTGATATGGGTGTGCATTATAATTATCACTGTCTTGAACATTAATCGCAGTTTTAACGATATTTTTTGTTTTTGTTACAGCATTTGTAATTACGTATCTTCCACACATATATTAAATATTGGTTTAATTTGTTTTTAGATTATATGTTCTTCAAAATGATTAAATCAATAGAAAATAACTTTGATAACCCACAGGTAAATGAACTTCTAAGAATTCATTTTATTGAATTAAGATCTGTATCGCCAGAAGGCAGTTCACATGTGTTAGATGTGCAAGGTTTGAGAGTTCCCAGTATCAAATTTTGGAGTTTATGGGATAATAATGATTTAATTGGATGCGGAGCTTTAAAAACCCTTACAGAAGAACATGGGGAATTTAAGTCAATAAGGGTTGCAGACAAATTTAGGAAAAAAAGATATGGAGAGAAAATTATCACACATTTAATAGATAAATCAAAAAAAATTGGAATTAAAAAATTAAGTGTTGAAACAGGAGCTGGAGAATTTTTTGCCCCAGCAAGAAAATTATTTAAAAATTTTGGATTCAAAAAATGCAAACCTTTTGCACATTACAAAGAGGATCCAAATTCATGTTATTATTCTCTAAATTTATAATTTCATGAAAAAAAATTTGACTAAACCTTATATACTTTATGTTGCAGAGGTTATTTATTTGGCAATAAGTGAAATTAAAAGTAAAGAGCAAAATATAAGTAATATTGATGCTATGGAAAGATTCATTGGTTCACCGCTATATGAAAAAATAAGTAGTGGTAAGTATCATGATGATTGGTTTGAAGAGTTAAAGAAAAATAATTATATTGATAATAATTCTGGAGAAAAAATTTCTGCCGAAGTAATTCGGCTTTTAAATCTTCAAAAAGAAGCAATGATGAAGCAATTAATTAAATTTCCTGATTTATACTATGCAAAAAGCCATTTTCCTTTAGATATTTCTCAAAGAGCTATTAACCATCTGTGGAGAGTGTGTGAAAGTTACGAGTTGTGGTGTAATGAAACAAAGAATACTAAGTTAATAAAATTAAACATAATTGAATAAATTTATGAATCAAATTTCCAAATTTATCGACTCCACTTTGCTAGATTTAGGAAGACAATTTAAACTATCTTATTTACCACCTTTAATGATTTATCTTGCAGCTGGAATTTCAGGTTTGACAGGAATAGTGGGTACATTTTTTGTTAAAGATTATCTAAATTTATCAGCAGCCTTTCTTGCTGGGCTAGGGTTTTGGGCTGGTATTCCTTGGGCGCTAAAAATGCCATTAGGTCATTTAGTAGATCTAATTTGGAACAAAAAAAATTATATGGTTTATGTAGGAGCTACACTAATTGGTTTAAGCTTATTGATAATGTATGGATTAATTATCCATACAGAATGGATGTCCACAATTCTAAAAGTAGAAACTTGGTTTGTAATAAGTGTTCTTTTAGCTCCCATTGGATATGTGGTTCAAGATGTTGTTGCAGATGCAATGACAGTAGAAGCTGTTCCAATTGTTAATGAAGAAGGTCAAAAATTTTCACAAGATCAGATTAAAACAATGCATACTACAATGCAGACACTTGGACGATTTGCAATTATCGGTGGCACTGTTCTAGTTGCTTTAGTAAATGTAATCTTATTTAAAGGCGTAGATAGT
>CABYVU010000031.1 GCA_902522525.1 uncultured Pelagibacteraceae bacterium
TTTAAAACTGTTTCTCTAGCAGTTATCCAGTTGTTAAGTAGAGTGGGATGGTTTACTATAAATGGTGCCATACCAAGTCCTGTAGAATTTCCTATGCCTAGAGTTCTGCTGATGTTGTTATCTAGTTCAACAGCGTTCTTCGGACTTATACTTTTTGCAATATGGTTAACTTGGTCAAATGTAAATTGTCTAACCAAATAAACCAACATCATCTCTAGTCTAAATGGCCCACAAATTTCATCTCTATTTTTAATCCTAAATCTATCAGCTAAACCAAATTTACCAGATCCATAGACTGCAGTGGTTCTATAAAGATAACCAACTTTAGATATAAATTCTTTATCTGGTTGTTGACCTTTAGATAAATTTTCAACTACATGATTAAACAACCTTACAGATTTATTAGCTCTTGATAGGGTTAGTTCTTTGTAAGATAGCCTTCCAACCTCTTGTTTAGGGACATTATTACTAAGTCTATCAACATCTTCTTTTGTTGGAATTCCATCAAATAGAGTAAATGCAGCATCCCATTTAGTGGCAATAACTCTATCTGATCTTTCATCATCCTTAATTTCATTTGCAAAACAAATTAAAGAATAAGTTTTTTTTTCTTTAGTGAAAGAATAAATTGCTCTTCCAAATCCTTTGTCATTTAATTGAAATAGGTCTCTACTAAATTTCCAATCTTTAAACTCTTTTAAGAAAGATCTCAAAAAAGAGAGTTTTGATTGATGAAAAGAACCAAGTTTAGATAACTTCATCAGGAATTTAGGGTCTCTTAACTTAATTTCCATTAATTAATTCCTTTATAAAAATTAAACCAATTGTTTCCTAAAATATCATTTACTTCATTTTCATTAAAACCTATTTTTTTCAATCCTTTTTCTAAATTACTAAACCCTCGTGCATCAACAAACCATTCAGGTTGATCAGGAAATTCTGGTTTACTTTTACTTCCCTCACCATAATTTTTTGTTTTACTCCACGTTCCATTCCTCATCCACTCAACGATACTATCTGGTTGATTCAAACAAAGGTCAGAACCAATGCCTATATTTTTTACTCCCATTATTTCAACAGTTTTTGCAACCATTTCACAAAAGCTATCTAATTTACAATTCGTTCCATCTTTTAGATGATGTGCATACAAAGAAAGCCCAAGCATTCCTCCACTATTTGATAAATGTTTTAAAAGTGTTTCAGATTTATTTCTTAAAGCACTATGCCAAAAAGATGGATTGGCATGAGTAATTGCAATTGGTTTTTCACTAATATCTATAGCGTCCAATGTACTTTTTTCACCTGAATGCGACATATCAATAACTATTCCAATTCGATTCATTTCTTTTATAGCTTCTCTTCCAAAATTTGTAACACCAGAGTCGTTTTTTTCATAACATCCTGTAGCTAAAAGAGATTGGTTATTGTAAGTAAGTTGCATGAATCTACATCCATGATGATGAACTTTCTCAATTAAATTAATATCATCCTCAATTGGAGAACAGTTTTGAAAGCCAAAAAATATTGCAGTTTTATTTTCTGACTTAGCCTTTATTATATCCTCAAAAGTTTTTCCCAGAAATATTAGATCTGAATTTTCATTAAATAAGTTATCCCATTCTTTTAGCTTAATTAAAAATTCATCATAGTCCTCATGATATACTACTGTCGCATGTACTGCGTTCAGTCCAGCATCTCTGTTGATTTTAAAAATATCTCTTGACCAGTTGCAATATTGAAGATTATCAATTCGATAATTCATATTAAAAACACATTATAATTATTACAAATTTTGTCGACTAGTTTTAATTTTAAGACTATATTAATTATATTAATTCAAAAACTTAGCATGAAAAAGAAAAGATATAGTCACAGAGTATCCATTGTAATGGGAAGCAAATCTGACTATTCCACAATGAAATTATGTGAAAAAACTCTGAAATTACTTAAAGTTAATTATGAAACTAGTATTGTTTCCGCTCATAGAACACCTGAGAGAATGTTCAATTATGCAAAATCAGCAGAGTCAAGAAACATTAACGTAATTATTGCAGGCGCAGGAGGATCTGCACATTTACCTGGCATGATTGCTGCATTAACAAGAATACCAGTAATAGGCGTTCCTATTGAAAGTAAAAAACTAAAAGGTCTAGATAGTCTTTTATCTATAGCCCAAATGCCTAAAGGTATTCCGGTTGGAACAGTTGCCATTGGAACTGATGGTGCAATCAATGCTGCATTGTACGCAGCATCTATAATTTCTAATTTTGATCCTAAAATTAAAAACAGCTTAATAAAATGGAGATCTAAACAATCTAAATCTGTTAAGAAAAAACCAAATTAAATGAAAAATCCTATTTTAGGAATTATAGGTGGAGGTCAACTTGGAAGTTTGCTGTCAGTAGCTGCTAAGAAAATTGGCATTAAAACTGTTATTTTAAGCGATGATGAGAATGCGCCAGCTAAAAACTTTACAGAAAAATTCATATTTGGAAAAT
>CABYVU010000032.1 GCA_902522525.1 uncultured Pelagibacteraceae bacterium
AATGATTACGGCTACAGTAAATGGATGGAAAAATCTATAGATTTTTATGGTGATAAGGATGATGTTTTAATCTTAATATCAGTAAGTGGAAGATCGCCCAACATTTTAAATGCTGCAAAACTAGCTAGGAAAAAAAAATTTAATAAAATAATTACTTTTTCAGGACATTCTTCAAATAATCCACTTAGAAAATTAGGTGACATAAACATATGGGTAAATTCAAAAATTTATAATCAAGTAGAAAATACTCATCAATTTATACTATTAATGATCATAGATCTTTTTATCTTTAATAATGAGAAGAAATAAAAAAAGTAGGAACATACTTCACGATAGTCATTTTAAAAAAATGATAAATCTTGATAAAAATAAAATAGTCCTAGGCTCTTACTCTTCGTATGAGTGGATGAATGATCCAAAACACCTTCTATTCAGCATGTCGAGGTATAAATTTGTTTCAAAAATGCTTAAGGGAAAAAAGAATGTTCTTGAGGTGGGTGCTGGCGATGGTTTTAAATCAAAAATAGTAAGCGAGGCTGTTACTAATCTAGATTTATGTGATGTCACTAACTCGTCACAAAAACAATATCAACTATTTAATATTGAAAAAAATAATTATTTTATTCATGATTTTACCAAAAAAAAAACTAATAAAAAATATGATGGAATTTACTCTTTAGATGTAATTGAGCATATAGAAAAAAATTTGTGTGATAAATTTGTAAATAATTTAAAAAAAAGTTTAAATAAAAATGGAGTTTTAATAATTGGGCAACCAAGTCTTAGTTCTCAAAAATATGCAAGTAAATATTCAAAAAAACTTCATGTTAATTGTTTTGATAAAGATGAATTAGAAAATTATTTAAAAAATTTTTTTAATAATGTATTTACTTTTGGTATGAATGATGAGGTGCTTCATACAGGTTATGACAAAATGTGTCATTACGTATTTGCAATTTGTATTCAATAAATGTTAAAAAATTTTTCAGATACAGGCTATGTGATTGTAAAAAAAGCAATCAATCAAAAATTATTTAAAAGTATTCAAGAAGATATTTATAGAAATCTTAAAATAAAAGGTAAAAATACTAACATTAAATATAAAAAGTTTTGTGAATTAACTAGAAATTTAAAAATAAAAGAATACGAATTTGCTAAGCCACTTTTCCATTCATTGCATTTCAAAGGTTTAATAAAATCAATGTTTTTAGAAAAAAAATTTCATAACAAAATGGTTGAATTGATTGGTAAAGATTTAGCTTTTTGCACAGATCCAGGAATAACTTTAAACGTACCCGATAAACCAGACCCAAAAAAAAATTATACATTTAAAGATTGGCATCAAGAAATATGGTCTGGAGCAAGTCCGTCAACAGTTCAAATATGGACTCCATTGATTCATGCTGATAATAAAACTGGACAAATGCAAATTATTGAAGAGTCCCACAAATGGGGTCATGTTCCACACATGGATAGAAAACCATTGGCGCTCCCGCAGAAATATAAAACTAAAGAACTGCATCTTAATTATGGAGACGTAATTATATTTAGTACCTTACTTTTACACAGATCTATGCCAACAAAATTTCCAAGACTCTCTTTACCAATTTTAACAAAAAACTTTAAATCAAGAGATATGTCATTTCAGGATATTAGAAGTTTTGAGAACTATCACTTTTCAGAGATAACAAAAATTGAAAGAACTTTAGGAAATCATTTCTTAAGCCCATTTAGATTAAAAAAAATTTGATGTTACCTTATTTGGATTATTATAAAAAAATTAATAATATACCTTCACTTAACTTAAATGATTTAAATGTTAAAAAATTATTTAATCAAAGGAGTAATTTTTATTTTAAAATAGGAATAACCCAAAATGATTTAAAAAATAAATCAATTTTAGAATTATGTGGGGGCACAGGTTATAATGCTTATTTTCTTGTTAAAAAATGTAAAATAAAAAATATTTCTGTAGTAGACAATAACCCACAATCTATAAGATTAATTAAAAAAAATTTATCTAAATTTAAAAATGTTAGAATTATTAACAAAGATATTAACAAACTTTCTATAAATAAAAAATTTGATTTTATAATAATTGAAAACTCGCTCTCTGGTTTTAAGAATCCAAAAAAAATATTTAATAAATTTTTAAAAAATATAAAACACAAAGGAATATTAGTTTGCACATTAACAGATCCAATTGGAGTATTTTCAGAAAAATTAAGGTACTTGTTTTCTGCAATGCTATTAGAACAAAAAAAAATAATAGACTTTAATAAACGACATTTATTTTTAACTAAAGTTTTTAAAAGAGATTTAAAATATTTATCAAAAAATACACGATCACCTAAAAAATGGGTTTTAGATAATTTAATGAATGAAGATTGGATGAAGAAAAAAAATGATTTCTATTTTCTAAATTTAATTGATGTTCTTAAATCAAAAAAGTTTTTGATAAAAAGCATGTCACCAAATTTTTACT
>CABYVU010000033.1 GCA_902522525.1 uncultured Pelagibacteraceae bacterium
TGGTGAAGCTATTAATGATAGAATTATAAGAGCATCAAAAAAATGAAAAATTTAATTGAAGTTAAAAACATAAGAAAAAATTATGGAAAAAAAGAAGCTGTAAAAGGTATATCATTTAATGTAGAAGAAAATGAAATTTTAGGTTTGCTGGGCCCTAATGGATCTGGAAAAACAACAACTATTGGAATGTTGCTGGGATTACTTAAACCTTCAAGTGGTAAAATATTTATCAATAACCTTAAACTCGAAGAAAATAGAATTGAAATTCTTGAAATGATTAATTTTATATCCCCTTATATTGAACTGCCTAAAAAACTTACAGTGAAACAAAATTTATATGTCTACTCTAAACTTTATAAAGTTCAAAATATTAAGGAAAGAATAGATTATTTGTCGGAAAAGCTTAGAATAGGAGAATTATTAAATAGCATTACTGGAGAGCTTTCATCAGGTCAAAAAAATAGAGTAAGTTTAGCAAAAGCCCTGGTCAATGAACCAAAGGTTCTACTCCTTGATGAACCAACTGCTTCTTTAGACCCAGAGGTAGGAGATTTTGTTAGAACATTTTTAGAGGAATACAAAAAAGAAAAAAAAATTTCTATACTTTTAGCTTCACATAATATGAATGAAGTCACACGTTTATGCAAATCAGTATTAATGATGAAAAATGGAGAAATAATAGACCAAGGTAAACCTGAAGATTTAATTACTAAACATGGAAGAACAAATTTAGAGGAAGTTTTTTTAAAACTATCAAGGAGTAAAAATGAGTTTAACTAGAATATATGGTTTATTTTTAAGGCATTTTTATCTAATCACAAGATCATTTCCCAGAATATTAGATTTAGTTTACTGGCCATCTATTCAAATTACATTATGGGGATTTATATCTAATTTTTTTGCTACACATACCACATATTACAATAATGCAGTTGGAGTTATCCTTACCTGTGCAATTCTTTATGATTTTTTATTTAGAACTAGTATTGGTTTCAATATGCTTTTTTTAGAGGAAATTTGGAGTAGAAATTTCACTAATCTTTTCATAGCGCCGATGAGAATTGGTGAGATTTTAACTTCACTTGTAATTACCGCTTTAATTAGATCATTAATTGGTTTGGTGCCAGCAATTTTACTAACATCTCCATTGTTTGGAATTTCAATATTAGATTTAGGAATATTTTTATTTTTTCTTTTTTTAAGCCTTTATATTTTTGGAATTACACTTGGTATTTTAGTTTCATCAGGTTTACTTAGATTTGGTCCTTCATTTGAAAATATTGCTTGGTCAACAATGTTTTTACTTGCGCCCTTTGGTTGTATTTATTACCCAATAGAAACTCTTCCAGAAATATTTCAAAAAATAGCATATGTTCTGCCATTAGTTTACATATTTGAGGAAGCTAGAAATATTTTGATTAACCAAGCAGTTAACATTGAGAATGTTTACTATGCGTTTATGTGGAACGCTTTTTACTTTTCTCTTTCAATTGGATTATTTTATTATTCTTTCAATGCTGCAAAAAATAAGGGCACTTTGATTAATATGGGTGAATAGTGGTGCGCCCGCAAGGAGTCGAACCCTGAACCTCCAGAGCCGAAATCTGGCGCTCTATCCAGTTGAGCTACAAGCGCATTTAATACTATAAATTTAATAAGACTAATATAATGTAAAATTAGTTTTAAATGAATAAAATATTTAATAGCTATAAATACAACCTTTATATTTTTATTATTTTTTTTGTCTCGATAGTCTTTAAATTCTATTATTTTTTGAATTTAGATAGTTGGTTTGATGAGTGGAACATGATTTATACTGTTGATCCAAATATATCTAATAAACTTACCTGGGAAAGATTTTTTGGAGATAGAGGTGATGGATTCCTTCCTGAATACTATCCACCTTTAAATGCTTTTTTATTAAAATATTTTTTAAAATTTACAGGCTACTTTACAGAGAATGCAAGGTTTTATTCTCTTATATTTGGAATATTATCTTTTATTCCTGTTTACATATTAGCTAATAAATTATCTGGAAAAATATGTGCATTTACTTCGTCAGTTATTTTTGCATTGAACTTGTTCGTAATCTGGCAATCCAATGAAATAAGACCTCACAGTTTTGTTTTGTTTTTTTCATTATTAAGTTTAATTTTTTTTATTGAAATTATTGAAAAAAGAAAAAATCTCTTATTTTATAGTTCATATATAATCCTTTCTGTACTTTTGTTATCATC
>CABYVU010000034.1 GCA_902522525.1 uncultured Pelagibacteraceae bacterium
TAAAAATTATTAAAGGATCACACAAAAAAAAATTATATAGCCATCATAGTAAGGATAATTATTTTGTAGGAAAAATTAATACTAAAAAAAACAAAATTAATCTAAAAAAATCAGTTTCTTTAACTGGAAAAGCAGGTTCAGTTGCTTTTTTTCATTGTCGAACAATTCATGGCTCAGGCTTAAACCATACAAATGGATCAAGACCCTTAATATTATTTGGTTATAGAGCTTGTGATGCATGGCCAATTATAAACGATGGTAATCCACACCCAGAGACAAACTTTGAAAATTATGAGGCAAATATTATTTATGGAAAAAAATCAATAGTGCCAAGATGCACAAATGTTCCAATAATTATTCCTTTACCTAAAAAGAAACACTACGTTTCTATTTATCAGCTTCAGAAAAGTCATTAAAATATTAGTCCGAAAAGACTAAGTATAAGTAGGGCTTCCATTCCAACAAACATAATTAGTTTTTACGAGTTGTATAGGTTAAGTCTCTATCATGTTTTTCAATTGTCCACCCCTCATTTGCACGAGCATGTGGATGGACAATTAAGAGGATCACGAAAGCCACTAAATGAAGAAAAAAGAATAATGATAGTCTCATGATTCTATTTTTAAAATTTCGATTTGTTAAAATTAGGTTCTAATTTAGTTGTGATTATGAATAACAATCATATTTTAAACACACATTATTTTAGGTATAAGATTAGTATATGAAATATATTTTATTAGGTGCTGCTATAGCTTTTGCTATGTATTTAGGTGATAAATACATTCTTTAAGATACGTCATTTTTGTACATAAAAAATTTAATTAATTTTGGTATGAAGAAACTATGAGCGCTGAAACAATCAGTTTTAATTGGAAATGTAGACACACTTGGAAAAGAAGTGCCAAAAATACAGCATGGTGTTTGTTAGGTTGTGCAATAGGTGATTTTGGAACTATATTATTTTTTCAAATAACAAAAATTCCTTTTCCGGTTTTAAGTATTATGATTTTAGCAATCATAAATGGATTAATAACCAGTGTAATTCTAGAGACGTTTATTTTATTGAAACAAAATTTTTCTTTTCAAAAAGCTTTGAAAACTGCTTTAGGCATGAGTTTTATTTCTATGATTAGTATGGAAATAGCAATGAATTTAACAGACTACCTTTTAACTGGAGGCGCAATACTTACATGGTGGGTAGTGCCAATAATGTTGGTTGTTGGATTTGTTACCCCTTGGCCATACAATTATTGGAGATTAAAAAAACATAATCAGGCTTGCCACTAAATAATCAAAACAAAGGAGATAAATGAAAATATTAAAAGAATTAGATGATGCTAAATTAGTCATAGTTGATCTAGAAGTAAGGTTAGGGGACGAGGTAAGAAGTGCTCCTACATTATGCGCTAAGTATAAAGGAAAAATTATACCCCTAAATACTGCTCATGATGGCAGACCAATATTAATGAAGGAAGAAAACTCAATAGAAAACTAAATTATGTTTGAACAAATCGGCATTTATCTAACAGCGATGATTTTAGGTATAATGCTGTTCTTTTCTTTTGTGATAGCTCCTGTTGTTTTTACTACTTTAGATGAGGAAAATGCTCGAAAATTTATAAGGAGAATTTTCCCTTTTTATTACAACGTAAATTTAGGGATTAGCTTTATCGTTTTAATATTATTTTTAGTCTTGAGTAATTTTGGAATAGATTTTTATTTAATTTTAGTAGTTACTCTTCTATTTGCCACCTCTAACTATTTATTAATGCCATTGATAAATAAATATAGAGATGAAAAAGAGGACAAAAAATTTAAATATTCCCATTTTATCTCAGTAGTCATTAATTTTGTTCAAATGATTTGTTTAGTAATTATTTTAACTTAATAAATTTAACTATCTTGTCTTTTGATTTTTAAAAAGATATTTTTAAAAACCTGACGACAAAGTTCATAAAATGTAAGACAAACAAAGTATATGTTTGAGCTTAACCATATACCAAGAAATAAATAATCAAAATTATTGTTAAGAACATAAAAAGAGCTTAATAAAATTTTAAAAGAGGAAATAAACCATAGAA